>NZ_JBMDKF010000030.1:0-65479 GCF_057809575.1 Azospirillum sp. FG154
GTCTCAGCCCCGCCGCGCCGTGTTTTGGATCATCGCCACCAGCGCGGCCCGCTGGTCGGCCTTCTTCGTTTCGCACTCCCACATCACCAGGACCGTCCAGCCCATCGCCTCCAACGCGGCGCGGGCGTTCGCGTCGCGCTGGCGGTTGCGGGCGATCTTGGCCTCCCAATACTCCCGCCGGGTTTTGGGAACGCGGTGGCGGGGGCATCCCTCATGGCCGTGCCAGAAGCAGCCATGGACGAACAGGGCGATTTTCCGGCTGGGGAACAGGACGTCGGGCGTGCCGGGAAGCCGCTTGTCATGCAGGCGATAACGCAAACCGGCGGCCCACAAGGCGCGCCGGATGATTTTTTCCGGCGTGGTGTCGACGCTCTTCACCGCCCGCATGACGCGGGATCGCTCCGGGTCAATCTTCGGCGTCGTCTCCATCATCCGCGCCCTCGATTGTTACCGAAGTCTCCCCACCCAACGCGACGTAGCGCCGTTCGGCAAGCCACTGAAGCCGCTTTGCCTGTGTCAGCAAGGTTCGGCGCAAACCGCCCTGCACCTTTCGTTCGGCGATGACCTGAGCGAGGCGGCTGATGATGAGGGCGCGTCTAGCGTTGCGGAAATCAGGGTGCGAGCGGATGTCACGAACTTCGTCCGATACGATTCGCTGGCGAAAAGACGGAGGTTCGTCAATTGCAAGGTTGGATGTCGGAGGATCTTTTTCGTTGAGAATCGCTTTGAATTGGCTTTCCTCAATGGCCCGCCGGTAGATCAGACTCTCCAGCGCGTCAAGGTGGGCCTTCGCCTCAATGAATTGTGGATTCTTTTTGCTCTTTACGCCGACGTCCTGATATTGGGGCAACGGCCATACGGCAATTTCAAAGACCTCAAAGGGATCCAGCACCGACATTGCAACAGCGTCGGTGCGCTGATTCGTAAGATGACGACGAATGCGGGTCCGCAGCAGCTCGTTTGTCTGGCCAACATAGATTGGCTCGCCGTCATAATCATAAAACGCGTAAACACCCCATTTGTAATTTCCAACCTTCAGACTCTCGCACGTCCCTGAACAGTCGAATGGAGTGTCGAGGAAAATTTCGAGATTCTTTCTCAAAGCATCGGTTTCAAACGGCGGCACATTCACCGCGTCAGATTTTCCGCTTTGTCCGCCGCTCGATTTTTGTTTCTTAGCCATCTTCATTGCCGCAAGCACCCGCAATGCTCCATTCCACGCGCCGGATTTGGTCCGCGCTTCACCGGCTCATTCCGCCGCCAATTGCAAGGCGGATGACTGATTCGCGGCGAGAATAGGCTCGAAGAGGGTCTCTGAGAGATAACGAACCACAGGAACCGCGACGCCGTCACCGGCCAAATGGTAAGCGTCGTTGTAGCCAGATGGCAGTTGATAGCTGTCCGAAAGCCCCATCAATCGGGCAGCCTCACGGGGCGACAGCAAGCGGGACCGCACAACCGGACCATCGACGACGATGATGCTTTGGCGGGACGATCCCCCCGCCGGAGTGCGCAAGCATCCGGCGACGCCGTCAAACCGCACCTCCGCCCGTTGCGCTTTCACCCCATTTTCGACGCGCGTTCTCTTGTAGACGCTGCCCACCACCCTCCGCCCAGCCAACCGCGCAGCATTAACTTTGGCGCGGTGACGTTCGTTCATCATGGACAAAAGGGTGGCTGTCTCTGCCGATGAATGCCATGCGACTCCCGTCGGATGTTCTTCGATGATGTCGGCAAGTTGGCTCGTGCGCTGGGATGGCTCCCGCAATTTCCACCAAATCCATTTCCGCTTTGCCTCGGAAGACAGTGGTTCAATCGCAGACAACAGCGCTTTGGGATGCCATGCGGGCAAAGCGTCATCCGATTGCAAAATGGCGGGTACGGTCAGATCGCCGCGCACCCCCAACACAAACAGGCGCGGGCGGGAGTGCGGCAGAAAAAGGCTGGCATCGATCACCATGGCGCCGAACTGATAACCCGCCCCTGAAAAGGCCGCCGCGATCGCGGCAAAGTCGCGCCCGCCATTGGAGGTCAACGCGCCGTAAACATTTTCAAGCGCGATCAAACGCGGCGCTCGGCCCTCATCGCCCAACCGACGCATCAGCCGCCAAAACGGCCAGAACGTTCCCGAGCGAGTCTGTTCCTTGGACGCCCAATGACCAATTCCTTCGTAATTGCCCGCCAAAGACAGATCTTGGCAGGGGAATGACGCCCATGACAAATCAGCGCAACCGGGCAGATCGGTCACGCTCACATGGTTGACGTCTTTCACCAAAAGGTCGTCATCACCCCAATTCCGCCGGTAGGCGGAGGCCTTCATGTCATCGAAATCATTGGCGAACGCGCAATGCCATCGGTCGCTCAATCCAGCGCGAGCCATGCCTCCGCCAGCAAAGAACTCATAAAACTTAGGCATTCCGCATCCTCACTCTTTCTCCAACGGGAACAGGCGAACTCCAGTCATTCTGTCCTGCGCACGTTGAAGCACTTCATCCATTGCGCGATATTGTGCGGTTGCTTTCGCAAAATTCACGGTTGGCTATGCGCCAATTTGCCGAATTTTGGCATCATAATGGCGCCTCGGCAAGGGGGGGATCTGCGATTTAGAAAGAAACATAATAGGAACATTGCGGGCCGAAGATCGGGGAATTAAGCTCTGCGCAACTTCGCGCGCGGAACAACCAGCGCCTGTTTGCCGCCCCTCACCCCGCCGCGAAGCGCAGGAAGGCGACCCGCGTATCGCCGTAGCGGCGTTCGTCCAGCGTGGTGAAGCCGGGGGGCGGGGGCAGGGGGTCGCGGTCGCCGACCTCGACGACGGCCACGGCGCCGTCGGCCAGCCAGCCGTTGCCGCTCAAGGCCGCCAGGGCCAACGGGGCCAAGCCCTGAGCGTAGGGCGGGTCGAGGAACAGCAGGCCGCAAGGGGCGCTGGCCGGGGGCGGGCGGGTGGCGTCGGCGCGCAGGACGGTCGCGGCGTCCTCCTCGCCCAGCGTGGCGATGTTGGACCGCAGGGTGGTCAACGCCGCTTTGCCGCTGTCGAGGAAGCTGCACCGCGCGGCGCCGCGCGACAGGGCTTCCAGCCCCAACGCGCCGGTGCCACAGAACACGTCGGCGGCGACCACGCCTTCGATCTCCGGCGCCCATTCGGCGTGGGCGAGGATGTTGAAGATCGCCTCGCGCGTGCGGTCGGTGGTGGGGCGGGTGTCGCGGCCTTCGGGCGCGGCCAGTCGGCGGCCGCGATGCTTACCGCCGACGATCCGCACCGGGGCCTTCCTTGCGCGGGCCATCCTTGCGGGGGCCAGACTTGTTGGCCGCGTCCTTGCGCGGGCGTTCGACGCGCTGACGGTCGGTGCGACCATCGCGCTTCTTCACACCAGCGGGCGCGCCAGCGTCGGCGGGCTTGGCCGTCGGTTTCGGGGACGGCTTGGCTCCCGAATGGGGCGCGGCGGACTTTGCGGCGAAGGGCTTGCCACCCTCCTTGCGCTCCGGCCTCGGGCCGCCGGATTTTGAACGGTCGGATTGGGGACGGTCTGATTTTGGGCGATCCGCGCGGGCGTCGGGCTTCGCGCCGTCGAAACGGGAACGGGTCGGTTTGCCGCCCTCCGGCTTGCCGCCATCGGCTTTCTGGCCATAGGGCTTGCGCGGGCGGGCGTCCGTCGCGTCGCGCGATTCGCTGCCCCGATGATGATCGGCGCGGCTGTCGGACTTCGCGCCGTCGAAACGCGGACGGGCCGGTTTGGCTCCTTCCGGCTTGCCGCCGTCGGCCTTCGGGCCATAGGGCTTGCGCGGACGGGCGTCCGCCGCGTCGCGCGATTCAGCGCTCCGGCGATCTGGGCCGCGATGATCGGCGCGGTGTTCGGGCTTGCCGCCGCTGCGAGTCGGCTTGGCTCCCGGCTTCGCCGCGTCGTCCAACGACAGGGTGCGGCCCCGCGTCGGGCGTTCGGGACGGTCGCCAGCGTTCTCGCCGTGCTTGTCCTCGCCGCGCTTGAAGGTCGGTTTGAAGCTTGGTTTGCCGTCGGCGCGGCGGGCGGCGGGCTTGGCGTCCTCGGCGCCCCAGGCGGCTTGGGCTTCCAACCGCTTGGTCGCCGAACGGGGCGCGCGCGTCGGGGCGGCTTGCGGAGCGTCCGACTTGCGGGCGACCTCGACGCGCGCGCCGCTGCGGCTGCGGGTTTCGGTGATCGGCGCGGGTTTGACGACGGCGGTCGCCTCGGCGCGGGCCTTGGCGCGCAGCTTGGTGTTCGACTCCGCCTCGCCCACCACCGAATCGCCGGTGAAGTAATTGGCGATCTGTTCGCGGACGATGCGCTTCGGCACCTCCTCGACGCCGCTTTCCTCCAGCTTGCCGAGTTGGAAGGGGCCATAGGCGACGCGGATCAGCCGGTTGACGACCAGCCCCAGCGCCTCCATCACCTTGCGGATTTCGCGGTTCTTGCCTTCCTTCAGCGACACGGTCAGCCAGGCGTTGCGGCCCTGGATGCGGTCGAGCACGGCCTCGATCGGGCCGTATTTGACGCCGTCGATGGTCGGACCCTTGGCCAGACCGGCCAGCTTGATCTCGTCCACCTCGCCGAACACGCGCACGCGGTAACGGCGGGTCCAGCCGGTGGCGGGCAGCTCCAGAAACCGGGCCAGCTCGCCGTCGTTGGTCAACAGCAGCAGCCCTTCGGTGGTCAGGTCGAGGCGACCGATGGAGACCACGCGCGGCAATTCCGGCGGCAGACGGTCGAAGACGGTTTCCCGCCCCTTCTCGTCACGGGCCGAGGTCACAAGGCCCGAGGGCTTATAATAGCGCCAGAGCCGGGCGGGTTCCGGTTCGGGGATCACCTTGCCGTCGACCTGCACGATGTCGCCGGGGCGGACCACGCAAGCGGGGGTGGCCAGCGTCTGGTTGTTGACGGCCACGCGCCCTTCGGCGATCCAGCGTTCGGCGTCGCGGCGCGAGCACAGGCCGGCGCGCGCCAGACGTTTGGCGATTCGTTCGCCGCCCTCAGCGGAGGAGGCGGCGTTCAGGTCGGTATCGGACATATCCATAAGCCGGACCATAGGGCCAGATTGTCCCGCCCGCAACACGAGTCCCGGCCCTTTCCCCCGCTTTCGCGCCGGAATCGGGTTGACGGGCGGGGAAACCGCCGGGCAGGCTGCCCGCGCCATGCCGCCGCTCCCCAACCGTCCCTCCTTCATGGAGCTTGCCTTCGCCGACGCCGAGGCCGCCGCCCGCCGGGGCGAGGTGCCGGTCGGCGCGGTGATCGTCGATCCGGCGACCAACGCCGTGCTGGCCCGCGCGGGCAACCGCACCGAAGAACTCTTCGACCCCACCGCCCACGCGGAGGTGCTGGCGATCCGCGCCGCCTGCGCCGCCGTCGGCCAACCACGTTTGCCCGGCTGCGACCTGTATGTGACGCTGGAACCCTGCGCCCTCTGCGCCGCCGCCATCAGCTTCGCCCGCCTCCGCCGGGTGTATTTCGGCGCCTACGACCCCAAGGGCGGCGCGGTGGACCACGGCCCGCGCTTTTTCGCTCAACGCACCTGCCACCACGCCCCGGACGTGTATGGCGGCATTGACGAGACGCGCGCGGGCGCGCTTCTGCGGGATTTTTTCAAGGGGCGGCGGTGAGGGGTAGCTTTAATAGGTCATAGAGAAAAGCCGATGCCAACCGGGTCATGGCTATATACTTCTGTACACAAACGTCAAAAACCACCAAATGAAGTGAGATGCTTGCTGGTTCTGCCTTTTCCTGTAGCCTGCTCGTGATATTATGCAGTTCGTTGTGGCAAGCTTGCTGCACTGGTGAGACTTCCGGTAAAGTGGTTATCAAACGAGCTTTCATATTTTCAGAAACTAATGAGGGTACCTAAATGCTAATAAGTGATGATGAGGCAAGAGCCATTCAGGAATCAGCGAAAACAGCATCTAAAATCGTTGATGTTGTAAAGGATTCTGGAGGATTTTTGAGATCGGTCTTTGGAGATCTTGTTGAAGATTCCGTTGGCTTGGTAGCCGATAAGATTAAATTTTATAGAGCGAAAAATTTTTTGGAGCTTCGAGAAAAAACTTTGAGAATATGCAGAGAAAAAAATATTAATGTGACTCATCCATTGCCTCCAAAATTTGTTCTTCCTTTGATTGAGGCGGCAACTATGGAGGACGACGAGAGCATTCAAGATATGTATGCATATTTGATGGCAAATGCTTTAAACCCATTATATAAAGATTTTATAACCCCAGCTTTCATATCTGTTCTTAAGGAATTCACGCCGTTTGATGCGTTGTTTTTCTCAAAGCTATATTCATTTCCAATTGGTTACGGAAATAGGGCCATTGATTTGAGGGCAATTGAGTGGAGAAGGCACTTGGGGATTGATGACGAGAAAGAATATGACTGCCTTCAGGAGCAGAACAAAAATGCAAACTTATATCCAGTAACCGATAAAGAAGATTTCACTATTGATAATTTAGAAAGGCTTGGCTGCGCCAGGAGGGGAGATACACAGTATTTACCAATTTCTGTAAAAACAAATTTCGGATTATCACTATATAAATCGTGCGTAGCGGAAAAGTAAAATAAAATAAAAATTTTCGCAACATATCCGGAATTTTATTTCCTCGCATTAAGATAATATTTTTATGTAAATAATGATAATTTCACGGATTTTGGGTACGGTTTCTGGCTTGTTTTGACGCGTATTTATCTTTTGATGAAGGGTCGTTTCTTTGTTTTAGTTGTTGTTAACGTTGCCGTCGTTCTTACTTAGATTTGATCGAAGGCCAAGTCCCGAAGGGGGCGGTGGGGGCCGCCTCCCTCAGTTTCTATTCGTCCCAGCCTTACCGCTCCACCGCGCGCCAGCCGATGTCGCGGCGGCAGAAGCCGCCCGGCCAATCCAGGGCGTCCACGCCGCGATAGGCCGCCGCTTGCGCCTGCGCCACGGTCGGGGCCAGGGCGGTGACGCCCAGCACGCGCCCGCCGACCGACAGCACGCGGCCATCCTCGGCGCGCTTGGTGCCAGCGTGGAAGACCGTCACCGACTCCACCGCGTTGGCGGCGTCCAGACCCTTGATTTCGGTGTTCTTCAGGTAATCGCCGGGATAGCCCTGCGCCGCCATCACCACGCACAGCGCGGTTTGCTCGGACCAACGCAGATCGATGCGGTCCAGCGCCCCGTCGGCGGCGGCGACCAGGGCGGCCAGCGCGTCGGACTCCAGCCGGGCCATCAGCGTCTGGCATTCCGGGTCGCCGAAGCGGACGTTGAACTCCAGCGTCTTCGGCGTCGGGCCGTCCGGCGTCTGCACGATCATCAAACCGGCGAACAGCACGCCCTTGAAGGGACGGCCTTCCGCCGCCATGCCCTTGACCGTCGGCGCGACGATCTCGCGCATCACGCGGTCCTGAAGGTCGGGCGTCAGCGCCGGGGCCGGGGAATAGGCGCCCATGCCGCCGGTGTTGGGGCCGACGTCGCCGTCGCCCACCGCCTTGTGGTCCTGGGCCGAGGCCATCGGCAGCGCGTTTTCGCCGTCGCACAGCGCGAAGAAGCTGACCTCCTCGCCGTCCAGGAACTCCTCCACCACCACTTCGGCGCCCGCCGCGCCGAAACGCCCGTCGATCAACGCCTCGTCAATCGCGGCGAAGGCCTCCTCCGCCGTGCGGGCGACGGTCACGCCCTTGCCCGCCGCCAGCCCGTCGGCCTTGACCACGATGGGCGCGCCATGTTGGCGGACATAGGCCTTGGCGGCGTCGGCGTCGGTGAAACGGCCATAAAAGGCGGTCGGCACGCCGTATTTGGCCAGCACATCCTTCATGAAGCCCTTGGAGCCTTCCAGGGCGGCGGCGGCGGCGCTGGGGCCGAAGGCCTTGATTCCGATGGCGTTCAGCTTGTCCACCAGACCCAGCACCAGCGGGCCTTCCGGGCCGACGACGACGAAGTCGATGGCGTTGTCCTGGGCGAAGCGGACCAGCGCGTCCACATCCTCCGCCCCGATGGCGACCAGGGTCGCGACGTCGGCGATCCCGGCGTTGCCTGGCGCGCAATAGAGCGCGTCGCACAGCGGCGACTTGGCGATGGCCCAGCACAGGGAGTGCTCGCGCCCACCCGAACCGACGACGAGGACTTTCATGACGCAACGCCCCTTCTGCGCTTGTTGCCGACAGCGCGCCTTGTATCATGCCGACGCCATGACTCAAGATTTTGATGCCGCCCCGCCGCCCGCCCCGCCGCCCGCCCTGCCGCTCATCGCGCCCGAGCCGCGTCCCGGATCCAACCTGCCGGAATTCACGGTCGGCGATCTCGCCCGCCGTCTGAAGCGCAGCATCGAGGAGGAGTTCGGCTTCGTCCGCGTGCGCGGCGAGATCTCCCAACCGAAGAAACACAGCTCCGGCCATTGCTATCTGCGTCTGAAGGACGACACGGCGGTGATCGAGGCGGTGTGCTGGCGCGGGACCATGTCCAAGCTGGCGATCAAGCCGGAGGAGGGGTTGGAGGTCATCGTCACCGGGCGGATGACCACCTATCCGGGCCGCTCGCAATATCAGCTCATCATCGAATCGATGGAACTGGCGGGCGAAGGCGCCCTGCTGAAAATGCTGGAGGAGCGCAAGCGCCGTCTGGCCGCCGAAGGGCTGTTCGAGCCGTCGCGCAAGAAACCGATTCCCTTCCTGCCCGACGTCATCGGGGTCATCACCTCGCCCACCGGGGCGGTGATCCGCGACATTCTGCACCGTCTGAGCGACCGTTTCCCCCGTCATGTCCTGATCTGGCCGGTCGCCGTCCAGGGCGAACGGGCGGCGGCGGAGGTGACGGCGGCGATCCAGGGCTTCAACCGCATCCAGCCCGGCGGCCCGGTTCCGCGCCCCGATCTGCTGATCGTCGCGCGCGGCGGCGGGTCGCTGGAAGATCTGATGGCCTTCAACGAGGAAAACGTCGTCCGCGCGACGGCGGCCAGCGCCATTCCGTTGATGTCCGCCGTCGGCCATGAAACCGACACCACGCTGATCGACCACGCGTCCGACCGCCGCGCCCCCACCCCGACCGCCGCCGCCGAGATGGCGGTGCCGGTGCGCGGCGAACTGCTGGCGCAGGTGCTGGACGACGAACGCCGCCTTCTGGCCAGCGCCGGGCGTCTGCTGGCCGAACGGCGCAACCGGGTGGAAGGGTTGGCGCGCGGCCTGGGCGATCCCCGCGCCTTGCTGGAAGGCCACGCCCAACGGCTGGACGACCGGGCGGAGCGGCTGACCCTGGCGGCGGCGGCGCTGGTTGAACGGCGGCGGACGCGGGTCGGCGAATTGGCGGCGAGCCTGCGCCACCCGCGCGACCAGTTGGCGCAAGCCGGGCAAAAGCTGGCCGGAGAGGCCCGCGCCCTGGACGGCGCGCTGCGCCACGCGGTGACGATGGCGGAAAGCCGTTATCAGCGCGTCGCCGGTCGGCTGTCGCTGACCCCGGCCCGTCACCGTCTGGACGACGGCGCCCGCCGTCTGGCCGATCTGTCGCCCCGGCTGGAGCGCGCCTTCGGCAAGACCGTCGCCGAACGCGGCGCGAAGCTCGACGCGCTCGGCCAATTGCTGGAGAGCTACAGCCACAAACGCGTGCTGGCGCGCGGCTTCGCCCTGGTGGAGGACCGCGACGGCAAACCAATCACCTCGGCCAGCCAGACAAGCCCCGGTCTGGCGGTGACGCTGCGCTTTGGCGACGACAGCCGCGTCGGGGCGACGGTGGACGGCGGCGAGGGGAAGGCTGAGAAGAAGCCGGAGGTTAAGAAGGGGCGGGCGGTTCCGGCGCAGGGGAGTTTGTTTTAGGGGCAGCGGATCGCTGAGCCGCCTCACTCCTTCAGAAGGGTTATGGTTTGGCGGGTTGCTGAGTTTGGGGGGCAGCAGGCGGCTGCATGTAGATGATCTGTGGCGCCGGGGCGGTGATCGTCACCGGCGGCGGAGGGGAGCTGTCAGGCTTGAGCCAGCCGAGGCCACCAATGATTCCACCGATTATGAGCGCCATCAGCGCCAACCCGATGCCAAGACCCGCGAAGGTGTAGTTGGCCAGATCCCGTTTGGTCGCCATACCGGCGACGGACGTTTCAACCCGCCCCAGCACATCGCCGATGCGGTCAAGCTTTTCCTCCATCCGGCCCATGCGTTGGTCCGAATGCTTCGCCCACTCCTCAAGCCTTGTCACACGCTGATCCATAGGAGGATCTTGGGGTGGTTCCGTCGGCTGGTCAACGGTGAGATTTTCTTGGGTTCTATTTTGGGCAAACACATTCAGGACTCTAATGTTTGAATTTCCGCCGGGCATTTTATTTTTTGCGCTCCTGAAGCCAGGAATCAATCGTTTTACGAGAAATACTTTTCACATTTCCACAATTTTGACAGAAAACCACGACGAGGCCAAGAGAGCCGTTGATTTGTGGAGGTCCTGGAAAGGTTATATTTTCCGTGGCTGGGATGAATGGGGTTAATGTTCCCAGCGTCCCATCAATCCCCCATTCCTTTGATCCACACATCTCGCATGTTGGGTCTTTAAATTTTTCTTCCCAAAATTTAAAAAAATTTTCAGTGTTTAAACTTTCCACCATAGCCTCCACGTCCGCTGTTTTCCCAATAGCACAGCGGAAACATCAACCGGCGAGCGCGCCCGCCAAGCCCCAAGGCTTGCACGTTACGATACGCGCGTCTTTTGGATTTAGCAATTTCTTGAGTCGCGCGTCGAACGGAGCAGGCATAGGCTCACCGCCGCCCCGTCACCGCCGCCCGAACAGCCGTTCGATGTCGGCGAGCTTCAACTCCACATAGGTGGGGCGGCCGTGGTTGCATTGGCCGCTGTGGGGGGTGGCTTCCATCTGGCGGAGCAGGGCGTTCATCTCCTCGATCCCCAGCGCCCGACCGGCGCGGACGGAGCCGTGGCAGGCCATGGTTCCGCACACCGCTTCCAGCCGTTCTTTCAGCGACAGGGCGTCGCCCAATTCGGCCAGCTCCTCGGCCAGATCGGCGACGAGGCCCTTGACGTCGGATTGGCCCAGCAGGGCGGGAACCTCGCGGACCAGGACGCAGCCGGGGCCGAAGCCCTCGACCAACAACCCCAACTCGGCCAGTTCGGCGGCGCGGCCCAGCAGGCGGTTGGCCGAGGGTTCGTCCAACTCGACCAGTTCGGGAATCAGCAGGGCTTGGCGCTTCACCCCGCCGTCGAGCAGGGCGCTTTTCATCCGTTCATAGACCAGCCGTTCGTGCGCGGCGTGCTGATCGACGATGACGATGCCCTCGCGCGTCTGGGCGACGATGTAGGTGTTGTGCAGTTGCGCCCGCGCCGCGCCCAGCGGGTGGCTGTCGGGGGCGGGCGCGTTGGCGCTGGCGGGGGCGTATTCGGGCGGACGCGCCGCCGGAGCGAAGCCGGACAGGCGGCCTTGCAAGGGGGGGAGACCGGGTTGGGAGTGGCCGGGTTGAGGGTGTCCGGGTTGGGTCGGCATGGGGTAGGGCGCCTGGAAGGCGTTGGCTCGTTCGGCCATTCCCGGCGTGACCGGCGGATTGCCGCCCCAGGAGGGGCCGCCCCAGCCGGATCCGCCGCCGCCACGCCCATAAGGCAGGGGCGACGGGGTGAAAGTCGCGCCGGTCCCCGAGTCCATACCGTCGCCTTGCGGACGCAGCGCGCCCAGAGTCGCCAGACCGACGGTGGTGGAGGCGCGATGCCCGGCGTCGGCCAGCGCCCGTTTCAGCGAGCCGACGATCAACCCGCGCACCAGCCCTTGATCGCGGAACCGCACCTCGGCCTTGGCGGGGTGGACGTTGACGTCCACCTCTTGCGGGTCGATCTCCAGGAACAGGGCGAGCAGCGGGTGGCGGTCGCGCGGCAGGAAATCGGCGTAGGCGGCGCGCACGGCGCCGACCATCAGCTTGTCGCGCACCGGACGGCCATTGACGAACAGATGCTGGTGGCGCGCGGTTGGGCGGTGCAGGGTGGGCAGGCCGATCCAGCCGAACAGGGTCACGGCCTCGCGCATCGCCTCCACCGGGATGGCGTTTTCCTGGAAATCGCGGCCCATCAGGGCGCCAAGGCGGGTCAAACGGGCGTCGAGCAGCTCGCCCTGCGCCGCCGTCAGCCGCAGGCCCGACCGGCTGCCGCCGCCGCCGTCGGACAGGGTGAAGGCGACGCCGGGATGGGCCATCGCCAGACGTTCGACGCAATCGGCGATGTGGTCGTATTCGGTGCGCGGCGCCTTCAGGAATTTCAGCCGGGCGGGAACGGCGGCGAACAGGTCGCGCACCTCGATCCGCGTGCCCTGGGCCAGGGCTGCGGGTTGCGGGGTTCCCTTGGTCCCGGCGTTGACGGTCAGGCTCCAAGCGCTGTCGGCCCCGCGCGGGCGGCTGGTGATGGTCAGATGGCTGACCGCGCCGATGGACGGCAACGCCTCTCCCCGGAAGCCCAGAGAGCGGATGTCGAGCAGATCGTCGCCGGGCAGTTTGGAGGTGGCGTGGCGTTCGACCGCGAGCGACAGCTCGTCCGGCGTCATGCCGCAGCCATCATCGGTGATCGAAATCAGCGTCTTGCCGCCGTCGCGCACCACGATGTCGATGCGGGTGGCCCCGGCGTCGAGCGCGTTTTCCACCAGTTCCTTCACGGCGGCGGCGGGACGTTCGACCACCTCGCCGGCGGCGATGCGGTTGACCAGGATCTCAGGAAGCAGGCGGATCGTCATGCCACAGATATAGGGGTTCTGCGGCGGCGGGGCCACTCCATTCAGTGGCGGGACGTCTGCGGCGCGAGAGGTTACAGACCCTTCCAGGCGCGGATGTAATCGATCAGCTTCTTTTCATAGAAGGGCTGGGGGCTTTTGTAGCGGGCGACCAAACCGGTTTCCGGGGTCATCTTCACCACCAGGCCGTGACAGGCGACGTCAACCGGATCCTCGCCAAGGTTGAAAACCATGCGGAAATCGAACTGCTGCCGGGCGATCAGGTCGCCCTCATAGGGGCGGAGTCGGAAAGAGCCGATCGCGAACTCCTCCGGCACATATTCGGTGTGGTCGATGACGATGGTTGGCGGGGTTGTTGGTTGCGCGCCCTTCGCCGCTGCGGCGGCGGCTGCGGCGGCCTTGCCGCCGCCACTGAATCTTGACAGCCACGACATGAGCCGCGATGCCCCTTCTTAGACGGGTTAGTCTGGGGTGAGTGAATTCGTCATTTTTCGCAGCATTTGGTTTAGCAACGGTTAATAGGATGTTGCGCGAAGCGTGATTGTTAATTTTCCGTGCCAATTTTGCGGCAACCACTAAAAACGGGCGGATCTGTCGCATGTTGGCCAAGCATGGCGAGCATGCGCAGGTCTTGGGCGTCACGCGCTCGTCACAGACGGCGTGCGGGATTAGGATTTCATTGGCGCGTGTTTTGACTTCGCATATGCGAACATTCAATGTTTTTCTCTTCCGTGAATGCGAAAACTTGTTGGCGCCGCGTCGGCAAGCCGTGAATCCCATTGCGGCCCCACAAAGCTCGGGAGGACAATCATGATGAATCGCACCGTCGGGGATCTCGTCCACAATCACCGGGTCGTGGCGCTGCCGCCGACCGCCAGCGCCCGCGACGCCGCCAAACGGATGCGGGACGAGCGTGTGGCGTCCGTCGTCGTCACCGATCCGGGCGATCACGCCATTGGCATCTTCACCGAACGCGATTTGACCGACCGGGTGGTGGCCGACGGGTTGGATCCCGACGCCACTCTGCTGAGCGGCGTGATGACGCGGTGCCCGGTGACGACCGGCCTCGCCACCACGGTCGGCGAGGCGCTGCGCTGCATGGCGACCAACACCCTGCGTCATCTGCCGGTGGTCGAGGATGGGCGGGTGGTCGGCCTGATTTCCATGCGGGACTTTGTCGGCGACGAACTGGCGGTGATTGATCGGGAAAAGGCGATCATGGACACGTTGACCGAGGTTCTGTGATTCAATCGGCGGTCGCCGGCGCCATGGCGTCGGTTGACGGCGCGGCGTTCGGGCTTAGGTAACAGCCTTGCACCGAACAAGCCTGAACCTATGGAGTCGCGCCCATGCCGCAATTGCCAACGATTCATGATTTCGCGGCGGAGGCGTCGGACCCCAGCCATTACGCCGCGTTGGGGGGCGATTGGTCGCTCGCCATCGCCGACGTGATCGGCAGCACCCGCTTGGCCGCCGAGGGGCGGCACCGCGACGTGAATTTCGTCGCCGCCGCCGTGGTCGCCGTGCTGTCCAAGGCGGTTCAGATGGGAAACAGCCCGGTGGCCTGCCAGTTCGGCGGCGACGGGGCCATCGCCGCCGTTCCGCCGGGGCGGGAAGGGGAGGCGCGGGGGGCGCTGACCGCGCTGGCCCATTGGGCCGGAGAGGTGATGGACGTTCCCCTGCGCATCGGCGTCGTTCCGGTTCGCGCCCTGCTCGACCAGGGGCTGGAGGTGATGGCGGCGTTGCATGATTTCGGCAACGGCGACAGCTTTGGCCTGTTTTTGGGCAGCGGCGTCGTGGCGGCGGACGCCTGGGTCAAAGAAGACGCGCGCTGGCGGCTGGATCCCGCGCCGGGGCCGTTGCCGGGGCTGGAAACGGTGTCCTGCCGCTGGCGTCCGGTGCCGCCGCATCGCGGCACGGTTCTGTGCGTCATCATCGACGCGGTGGAGGACGGCGCGGCGGGCATGGCGACGCTGGCGCGCGTTCAGGCGGACATCGAACGGATCGTGCCGACGGAGGCCGCCGCCCCGCTGGGCGGCGGCGAGCGCATGGTCACGCGCTGGCCGCCGTCCTGGCGCTCGTTGCTGATGGAGGCGCGGGCGAGCCGGTCACGTCTGGCGGCGGTCGGGCGGGTCGGAAAGGCGCTGCTCGCCTCCGCCACCTTGAGCTTTTTGCTGCGCATGGGCTGGAAACTGCCGAGCTTCGACCCGGAGCATTACCGGCGGACGACGGCGGAGCGGTCGGATTTCCGCAAGGCGGCGGGCGGGCCGCGCATGGTGCTGGACGTCACCGAAGGCGAAGCCGCCGCGATTGAACGGCGTCTGGCCGCCGAAGCGGCGGCGGGCGCGATCTGTTACGGCACGGCGCGGGCCGAGGCGACGACCATCACCTGTCTGGTCGGCGATCTCGCCGCCGACCGCCATGTGCATTTTCTGGACGGCGACGGGCTGGGGTTCTGGCGGGCTTCGGTGATGCTGAAAGCGATGAAGGCGGGCAAGATCGGCGCGGCGGCGCCGCAGAGTTTGTGAGCAAACGAGTCTTTGACTGAGGAGACGTGAGGGGATGGCCGCGTCGGCCCCCTCCCCAACCCTCCCCCGCCGCTGGCGGGAGAGGGAGCCTTGCGCCTTGTCGGCGTTCGGCGGAGTTCCCTCTCCCGCTGCGAAGCGGGGGAGGGGTAGGGAGGGGGCGACGCGCCTCCGGCGTACCAATCACGCGACGACGTTGACGCCTTGCGAACCACGCGGCGCGATGCTGGCGAACAGCTTTTGCGCGCTGGCGGTGTCGCCCGACTTCAGCGCGCTGCTGATGTCGCTCAGGCTGCTGGTCAGCTTGTCGAGGAAGGCGTTGCCCGTCGTCTTCGACGCGCCGCTGCTCGACGAACTGCTGGACGACGAGCTGTCGCTGTCGGTCTCGCCGTCGCTGTCGTCGTCCTCGCTTTGCGCCGACAGAAGCTTGGTCAGCGAGGTCAGCGAATCCTGCGCGCCCGACACGTCGCCCGATTGCAGCGATTGGGCGAGGCTGCCGACGGCGTCGCGCACTTCGCTTGATCCGCCGCCATCAGGGGGCGGGCCGTTGGGCGGCGGGCCACCCGCGCCGCCAGGATCACCCGCGCCGCCGGGGCCGCCGCTGGGCGGGCCGTTCTTGCTGAAGGCTTCCTGCACGGCGCTGATGTCGCCGGACTTCAGGGCGTCGCCGACGCTGCTCAACAGCTTGTTCAGCGGGTTTTTGCTGTCGTTGGCGGCGCTGGTGGACGAGGTGGACGACGAACCGCTGCCGTCCTTGCTCGATTGCAGCTTGGACAGGGAATCATAGGCGGTCTGGACCGACGACAAATCGCCGGACTCGACCGCCTTTTTCAGCGCGCTGATCCCCTCCCGAATCTCCTTGCCCGGCCCTTGCGGGCGCTGGGCGTATTGGCTGGAGGAGGACGAACTTACCAAGGATACGGACATGGCTCTCTCCTGACGGACTGCCTCACAGTCGGTTTGACGGCGGAGAGAGCGGCGCTCCTGCGCAGAAAAATATTTATCTCAAATTTTGTTCATCTGCCCGCCGGGCAATCACACCCGGCCCCAGACGCGGCGGCGTTCCAGGGCGTCAACGGGGACAATCTCGGTGCCGATGGGCCACAGCGCCAGCATCGCCAGCTTCAGATGCGCCCAGGCGAAGGGCAGGCCGATGATGGTGACGGCCAGACCGACGGCGGCGAACAGATGGCCCAGCGCCAGCCACCAACCGGCGAACACGAACCAAAGAATGTTGCCGATGAAGCCCAAACCGCCGGTGCCAAGGTCGCCGCGCCCCCGAATCTCGTCGCGCCGCACGGCGGTCTGGCCGAAGGGCAGCAGCGTGTAATGGGCGATGGTCAGGGCGGCGCGCGCCCAGGGCAGGCCGATGATCGACACCGCCATCAGCAGCGCGGCGATCAACCAACCCAGCGCCATCCAGACGCCGCCGGTGACGACCCACAGAACATTGAGGAGGAAGCTGAACACGGGCATGGCGGGGATACTCCTTCTGGAACCCTCATGTGGGGATGGTCTTTCGGCCCGTCGAGAGGGGACAAGCGGGAAATGCGCGGGCGCGGGGGCGGCGGCAAAAAAGAACGAAAGGAGTGCGGACGGGCTTCAGCGAGTCGCGCCGCGTGCTATACAAGACGCCGCCGCACAGGAAAGCCGTGATCCCATGTCCGACCATTTCGACGATGACCCGCTGAGCAGCGCCGCTTTTGAGCCGACCGCCGTTCCGACTCCGGCGCAGCGCTTCGCCTATCTCGACGGGCTGAATCCGTCGCAGCGCGCGGCGGTGGAGGCGTTGGACGGGCCGGTGCTGGTGCTGGCCGGAGCGGGGACCGGCAAGACGCGGGTGCTGACCACCCGGCTGGCCCATCTGTTGATGACGCGGCGGGCGGCGGCCTTCCAAATTCTGGCCGTCACCTTCACCAACAAGGCGGCGCGGGAAATGCGCGAGCGCGTCGCCGCCCTGGTCGGGATCGAGCCGGAAGGCTGGTGGCTGGGCACCTTCCACGCGTTGGCCGCGCGCATCCTGCGCCGTCACGCCGAGCTGGTCGGGCTGAAATCGAACTTCACCATTCTGGACACCGACGATCAGATCCGCCTCATCAAGCAATTGCTGGAGGCCGAGAACATCGACGCCAAGAAATGGCCGCCGCGCCAGGTTCTGGGCGCCATCGAACGCTGGAAGGATCGCGGCCTGACACCCGACCGGCTGAACGACAGCGACGGCGGCGACGTCGCCGGTGGGCGCGTGGTGGCCATCTACCGCGCCTATCAGGAGCGGCTGCGCACGCTGAACGCCTGCGACTTCGGCGATTTGCTGCTGCACACGCTGGTGATCTTCCAGAAGCACCCGGACGTTCTGGCCGAGTATCACCGCAAGTTCAAATATCTTCTGGTCGATGAATATCAAGACACCAACGTCGCGCAATATCTGTGGCTGAGGATCCTGTCGCAGTCGCACAAGAACATCTGTTGCGTGGGCGACGAGGATCAATGTCTTGTGGCCGGAACGCCCGTCACTCTGGCGGACGGAACCCGCAAGCCGATTGAAGACATTCGGGTCGGCGACGCCATCCTGTCGAATTACGGCAGCGGCGACCACCGCCCGGCCCGTGTCGTCAACACCCACGCCAAGGATTGGCGGGGCGGCGCCGTGGTGATCGAGACCCAAGCGGGCCGCCGGATCGTCAGCACGCCGGAGCATGTCCATTTCGCCGGGTATCGCTTGGGCGTCACGCCGCAAACCTATTTCACCTATCTGATGCACAAGCAGGGGGTGGGCTGGCGGCTTGGCACGTCGCAGGTCTACACGGCGGGGCAGGTCAAGCCGATGGTCGGCTTCACCCAACGTCTGCTTCAGGAACGCGCCGACGCGCTGTGGATCGTCGGCGCGCACGCGACTGAAAACGACGCGCGGGCCGACGAATACATCACCTCGCTGCGCTATCAGATTCCGACCTTGCCCTTCGTCCCGCGCAAGGGCCGTTCGGTGAATGGTCTGGTCCAGGACGCCGCCTATCTGGGGCGGGTCTTCGCCGCGTTCGACACCGACAGCCACGCCAAGCGGCTGCTGGAGGATCGCGGCCTGTCGTTGGAGCATCCGCACCACCGCCCGCGTTCGCGCAACGCCAGCCGCCGCAACGTCGTTCTGACCTTGTGCGGCGACCATCGCGGGGCGACGCCGATGCATCGGATCTCCATCGTCGGCAACGACGCGGACGGGCGGGAGCGGCTGAGCGCGCTTGGTTTCAGCGTGCGCGGGGCGAAGGCCGATTCGGACAGTTGGCGGGTTGAGACGGCGAACAAGGATTTCGCGCACGTCGCCGCCGACGCCGAGCGCATTCGTGCGGCGTTCGGATCGGTTCATCTGTTCCGCGTCGCCCGACTGGGCGGCAACGATGGCGAAACGACGGATGGAAACTCGTTGCCCTTCACCCCGGCGGCGTCGGTGATGCCCGGCATGGCGCTGTTCGCCGAGGATGGAACCTACGACATCGTGACCCGCGTCAGCCGCGAATCCTACGCGGGAACGGTGCATGATCTGGACGTTGAGGCGACGCACAATTTTTCAGCGAACGGGCTGTTCACCCACAACTCCATTTACGCGTGGCGTGGCGCCGAAATTGGCAACATCCTGCGTTTCGAGACCGATTTTCCCGGCGCCACCATCGTCAAATTGGAGCAGAATTACCGCTCGACCGGGCATATTCTGGCCGCCGCGTCGGGCTTGATCGCCCACAACCAGGGGCGGCTTGGCAAGACGCTGTGGACCGAGGCCGACGGCGGCGAGCCGGTGCGGGTCAAGGCGGTGTGGGACGGCGAGGAGGAGGCCCGTTGGGTCGGCGAGGAGATCGAAGCGCTCCAACGCAAGGGAACCCCGCTGTCGCAGATCGCCATTCTGGTGCGCGCCGGATTCCAGACCCGCGAGTTTGAAGAGCGTTTCATCACGCTGGGGATGCCCTACAAGGTGCTTGGCGGGCCGCGCTTTTACGAGCGGCAGGAAATCCGCGACGCGATGGCCTATTTCCGGGTGGTCAACTCGCCCGACGATGATTTGGCCTTTGAGCGCATCGTCAATCTGCCCAAGCGCGGCGTCGGCCCCGCCGCCATGCAGACGCTCTACGCCGCCGCCCGCGCGCGCGGCGCGCCGCTGACCGAAGCGGCGTGGCTGCTGACCGACACCGACGAGTTGAAGCCCAAACTGCGCGGCACTCTGCGCGGTCTGTTGCAGGACTTTTTCCGCTGGCGGACCATGCTGGAAACCGTGCCGCACACGGAAATGGCCCGGATCATCCTGGACGAATCCGGCTACACCAAGATGTGGCAGGAGGACAAAACCCCCGAAGCGCCGGGCCGTCTGGAGAATCTGAAGGAACTCGTCACCGCGATGGGCGATTTCGAGACTCTGGCGGGTTTCCTGGAGCATGTCGCCCTGGTGATGGAGAACGCCGAGGCCGCCGGGGTCGATCAGGTCACGGTGATGACCCTGCACGGGGCCAAGGGGCTGGAGTTCGACCGCGTCTTTCTGCCCGGCTGGGAGGAAGGGGTGTTTCCCAACCAGCGGGCGCTGGACGAAACCGGCGTCGCCGGGTTGGAGGAGGAGCGGCGGCTCGCCTATGTCGGCCTGACCCGCGCGCGCAAGCGGGCCTATGTCAGCCACGCCGCCAACCGGCGGCTGTACGGCAATTGGGTCAGCGCGCTGCCGTCGCGCTTCGTGGACGAATTGCCGCAGGGCGACGTCGAGACGGAGGCCGCGCCCGGTCTGCATCCCGGCGGCGCCGGGGCGGCGTTTCGCGACGCGATGGGCGGCTTTGGCGGCGGCGGGTTCCAGTTTCGTGGGCAGACCCGCCAGCCCCCGGCGGCGAAAACCATCACGCTGGACCAGGGCGCCTACGCAGTGGCTCCGCGCGCCCGGCCTGAAGCGGCCTTTGACAAGGGTTCCCGCGTGTTTCACCAGAAATTCGGCTATGGCACCGTTGTCGGCGTGGAGCAGGACAAGCTGGAGATCGCCTTCGATCAATCGGGCACGAAGAAGGTGATGGACAGCTTCGT
This sequence comes from Azospirillum sp. FG154, assembly GCF_057809575.1. Taxonomy (NCBI): domain Bacteria; kingdom Pseudomonadati; phylum Pseudomonadota; class Alphaproteobacteria; order Rhodospirillales; family Azospirillaceae; genus Azospirillum; species Azospirillum sp. FG154. The sequence continues at coordinate 20,239 of NZ_JBMDKF010000030.1, forward strand.
CGTCCCGGCTGAAAAAGCGGGCTGATCGCCCAACCGCTGGATGAGTCGGCTGTGACGGTCGTCACAGCGGGGTGGACGCCAAGCGGCGCAGTCTCCATCTGTGTGTGGGGCCACCGGAGGGGCGTTTCGTGTTTGGCAAGGGCAGCACCAGTTACGAGGTTCAAAGCCGCCGTGACGGACGCTGGCGCATCGAAGGCGCCTTCACCGATCAGGAGGCGTCGCTCTCCTGCGCCCGCTCGCAGCTCATGGCCGGTGGGGTGGAAGAGGTCAAGGTCATCAAATTCCGCACCCTGGCCGGTCTTGGTCTGGAAACGGTGATCCTGCACAAAAAGGCGCCGGAGAACAAAACCAAGCCGCTGGTTCTGGGCGGCACGGCGGACGGCGCGCCGGTCTGCCGGACCCTGGACGATCTGCGCGGCTTTGAAAGCCGGGTGGTGATCGGTCGGTTGCTGCGCCCCTTTCTGGACGCTCAGCGCATCACGCCGACCGAGCTTTTGCATTCCTGGCCGCATTTCCGCAAATTGGACGAGCAGGGCGCGCTGCTCAGCGCCGCCATCCACGCCACGGCCCGGCATCACGCCGACCTTCATGGAACGGTTGTGCCGACGCGGGTGAAGGAGATCCGTCGCTTGGTGGACGCCGCCGCCGCGCAGGCTCGTGATTTTTTGGCTGAGCGCAAACGGTTGCCCAGCTTCAACGCCCATGATCTGAACGACACCAGCCGCCGCATCGACGAGGCGGTGGGGGAGGAGGGGCACGACGCCGTGTTCCTCAGCCTGCTGACCCTGCACATGGTGGAAGGGGGCACGCTGGGCGGCAAGCTGGATGTGCTGCTGGAGTTGATTGGCGAGGACGCCGCGCCGCGCCATCTGGCGCTGATCGACGGCGTGATGGCCGACGTGCTGGGATCCGCCGACACCTTGAAAGAATTGCTGGGGCCGCAGCCCAGTCTGGTCATGGGTTTGTGCGCGTTGGTCGATTCGCTCTATGGCCGGAACCCCGATCCGATGATCCCCCAGCCGGCGGTCGCCCTGTCGCAGGTGTGCGATTTGACGTTGCGCGGGCGGGCGCCGCTGTGCCGGATCGTTCTGATCGACCGGCTGCGGCAGGCTTTGCTCAGCGACCAGCCGCTGGATCGGCGCGACGCCAAGTCGGAAGGGGCCTTGATCCAAAGCCTGACCCAACGGTTGAAAGGGCCTGACGGCGAGTTTCTGGGCGGGGCGTTGGTCGCCAAGGCGTTGGACCGCCGCATGGTCCGTCATCGCCAGACCGTTTTGCGCGATCAAGGCATGCATGACATCGCCGACCGTCTGTCGGCGGGTTGAACGCAAAGGTTTGGCGTGAGGTCGGGCAGGTCGCGCCGGTCATGGGAAATTCACATGACCGGCCTTTGGCGCGCTCCTAAACAAGGGGCGTCACATCCTGCCCGCAAGTTTCCTTGCCAGCCTTGAGGATACATCATGCTGTCGTCCGTCTTTTTCCCCCGCGCCGCGCGCCGGGCCGCCGCCGCTCTGGCCGTTTCCACGCTGATGGTCGCCAGCGGCGCCGTCGCCCAGACCGTGACGCCCTTCTCCTTCGGTCTGTGGGGCGATCTGCCTTACGCCAAGAATGGCGACGGTCCGAAGATGCGGCGGTTGATCGACAACATGAACGCCGCCGACATCGCCTTTTCGATGTTTGACGGCGACACCAAGGATGGCAGCTCCGAATGCACGAACGCCAGCTACGCCGACGCGGCGGCGCTGTTCGATTCGTTGAAGCGCCCGGTGATCTACGTGCCCGGCGACAATGAATGGACCGATTGCCATCGTTTGAACAACGGTGGTTACGACAATCTGGAACGGCTGGCCTATCTCCGCAAAACGCTGTTCGCGACCAACCAGAGCTATGGCCAGTCCAAACTGACGCTGGAGCAGCAGGGCAAGCCCGGCGAGAAATTCTCCGAAAACACCCGGTTGATCCACAACGGCGTCGTCTTCGTCGGGCTGAACATCCCCGGCAGCAACAACAACAAGGTGTTGGGCGAGAAGGATTGCACCAAGAAGAGCGCCCGCAAGGCCGATCAATGCGCCGCCGACAACGCCGAGCATGAGGAGCGCGACGCCGCCAACATCGCCTGGATGAAAGAGGCGATCGCCAAGGCCAAGGCGCTGAAGGCGCCGGGCGTGGTGCTGACCTTCCAGGCCGATCTGGGCTTTGATTTGCCGGAAACCGAAGAGGTGAACGAGCGCAAGACGCCGGGTTTCGACGGCTATGACCGTTTCATCGACGCGCTGGTGGACGAGGCCAAGGCCTATGACGGTCAGATCCTGATCGTCCATGGCGACACCCATTTCTTCAAGGTGGACAAGCCGCTCGTCAACCAGGCGAACCTGATCGCCAACGTCACCCGCGTTGAAACCTTCGGCAGCCCCAACGCCCATTGGGTGAAGGTGGATGTCGATCCGACGGCGCGCGAGCTGTTCGTCGTTCATCCGATGATCGTTCCCGGCAACTGATCCGGCGCGGCTGAGAACCGGGCGGGGCTTCGCAATTCTCTTGGTTTCAGGAAGAGTGGGCGGTTAAAAAGCAGCGGTTGTCTGTGCCCGTCCTGGAAAGCCCCGCCCATGTCCCCGAATTTGCTCTGGCGCATCGCGCTCGTCGTTCCCGAAGCCCATGCCCCGGCCTTTGCCGACGCGGTGGGCGATCACGCCGACGCGGTGTCCACCTTCGAGCTGGAAGAGGGCGGCAACTGGCTGGTCGAGGCGACGATCCACGGCGAACCGGACGAACCCCGTCTGGTTTCCCGCGTCGCCGTTCTGGCCCAGGCGGTCGGCATCGACGAACCCAAGGTTATCATCGAAAGCCTGCCGATGATCGATTGGGTGTCGCACAGCTATCAGGGCTTTCCGCCGATCCGCGCCGGACGCTTTTTCGTCCATGGCTCGCATCATGAGGGCAATGTTCCGGCGGGCAGCGTCGCTTTGCTGGTCGACGCCGCGACCGCGTTCGGCACCGGCGAGCATGGCTCGACCAACGGTTGCCTTCAGGCGCTTGATCGGCTCTCGCGCCACCTGAAACTGCCGCGCGGCGGACGGGGCGGGGCGCTCGACATGGGCTGCGGCTCCGGCATTCTGGCTCTGGCGGTCGCCAAACGCTGGCGCGTGCCGGTCACGGCGGTGGACATCGACCCGGAGGCGGTGCGCGTCACCCGCATCAACACCGCGATCAATGGCTTGCAGGGGCGAATCCGCTCGCAGGGCGGCGACGGTTATCACACCCGTCTGGTCGGGCGGCACAAACCCTACACGCTGATTACCGCCAACATTCTGGCGCGCCCGTTGGCGCGCATGGCCCCGCAACTGCGCCGCCATTTGAAGAAGGGCGGTTACGCGGTGTTGGCCGGTCTGCTGAACCGGCAGGAACGCCACGTCATCCAGGCCCACCGGAATCAGGGCCTGCGTCTGGTCGCCCGTATCCCGGTCGGCGAATGGACCACGCTGGTGGTCAAGCGCTGAGATCGGGCGCTGAGATCGGGCAGGTTTAGCCTTCGACGCCCCCTCCCTAACCCTCCCCCGCTTGCGCGGGAGAGGGAACTCCGCCGCGCGCGGACAAAGCTCCTGCCCCCTCTCCCGCGTCAGCGGGGGAGGGATGGGGAGGGGGCGGCCCACCCCGTCGCCTCGTCAAAAAACGCCACGACAGCCGCTTGCGCCCGCGCGCGGAGGCCCCTAGCCTGAAACGGTCTGGCCGCTTCCGGTCGCCACCGTTTTCAAGGAACCCCCGTCGTGTCCAGCCTCTATCGTGGCGATGACGCCTTGGCGTCCCTGTTGACCGCCGCCGCCGTCACACAGACTCCCGCCGACATTCGGGGGCTGCTGGCCGGTGTTTTGGCCGCTCCGGCCAGCCATGATCGCGCCGAGTGGCTGCTTTTGGTGGGAGAGGGGCTTCCCGCCGACCTGATTGAGCAGCTTCAGGCGTTGAAGGCCGCGTTGGCCGCCGCCCCGCCGTCGGCGCAATCTGACCCGGCCCAGCGTCTGGCCGCCCTGCGCGCCACGCTGAAACGGCGTGAACTGGATGGTTTCGTCGTGCCGCGCGGGGACGAGCATCAGGGCGAGTATGTGCCGCCGCGCGCCCAACGTCTGGCCTGGTTGACCGGCTTCACCGGATCGGCGGGCGCCGCCGTGGTGATGGCGGAGCGCGCCGCGATCTTTGTCGATGGCCGCTACACGCTCCAGGCCGAGGCCGAGGTTCCGGTTGATTATGAGCGCAAGCATCTGGTCGAGGATCCCCTGACCGATTGGGTGGCGAGCGCTTTGCCGATGGGCGGGCGGCTGGGCTATGATCCGTGGCTGCACACCGTCGGTTGGGTGGAGAAGACCCGCGCGGCGCTGGAGCGCGACGGAATCCAGTTGATCGCTTGCGAAGACAATCCGCTCGATCAGGTGTGGCCGGACCAGCCCCCAGCCCCTCTGTCGCCGGTGACGCCGCAGGACATCGCCTTTGCGGGCGACAGCGCCGCCGACAAGCGCGCGCGCTTGGCCAAGGGCTTGGCCGACAAGGGGCTGGCCGCCGTCGTGCTGACTCAGCCCGACAGCGTCGCCTGGCTGCTCAACATCCGGGGCGCGGATGTGCCCTGCACGCCGTTCCCGCTGTCCTTCGCCATTCTGAATCAGGATGGCGCGGTCGATCTGTTCCTCGATCCGCGCAAGCTGGCGCCGCAGACCCGCGCCCATCTGGGCGATCAGGTCCGCGTGCGTCCGGCGGCGGAATTCGGCCCGGCGCTGGACGCGATCGGGCGCGGCGCGCGGGTGCTGGCCGATCCGTCCTGCACCTCGGCCTGGGTGTTCGACCGGCTGCATCTGGCGGGCGCCAAGGTGGAGCGCGACGCCGACCCCTGCGCCTTGCCGAAGGCGTGCAAGAACGCGGCGGAGTTGGCGGGAACCCGCGCGGCCCACACCCGCGACGGCGCGGCCTTGGTCCGTTTCCTCCACTGGTTCGCTGGAGAGGCGCCGAAGGGGGCGTTGACCGAACTGGCGGTGGTGGACCGCCTGCTGGCCTTCCGCCAGCGCAACGAGCGCTTTTGCGGCCTGAGTTTTGACACCATCGCCGGGGCCGGGCCGAACGGGGCCATCGTCCATTACCGCGTCACCCCCGACAGCGACCGACGGATCGAACCGAACAGCCTGTTCCTGCTGGACAGCGGCGCGCAATACCGCGACGGCACCACCGACGTCACCCGCACCCTGGCGGTCGGAACCCCCAGCGCCGAGATGAAGGACCGCTTCACCCGCGTGCTGAAGGGCCACATCGCCCTGTCCATCGCCCGCTTCCCGCGTGGAACCACCGGATCGCAGCTCGACGCGCTGGCGCGGTTGCCCTTGTGGCGGATCGGGTTGGATTACGACCACGGCACCGGCCACGGCGTCGGCAGCTTCCTGTCGGTGCATGAGGGGCCGCAGCGGATCTCCAAGGTCGGCAACACGGTCGCTCTGCAACCGGGCATGATCCTGTCCAACGAACCGGGCTATTACAAGACCGGCGCTTACGGCATCCGCATTGAAAACCTCGTCGTCGTCCAGCCGGTCGAGGTCGAGGGGGCCGAGCGCCCGACGCTGGGGTTCGAGCCGCTGACCCTGGCCCCGATCGACCGCGCGGTGATCGACGTGGCGCTTCTCGATCCGGGCGAAATCGCCTGGATCGACGCCTATCACGCGCATGTGCGTGAGTCGCTGACGCCGCTGTTGGATGCGGAGGTTGCGGCGTGGCTGGCCGCCGCAACCGCGCCGCTGATCGCCGCGTCATAAAGGAGAATTCGGGCGAATGAAGCGGAATCGGCGGAACGCACGGCTGCGGTGAAAACAGCCCGTGCGTTCGCCGGGGGAATCTGGCAAGGTCCCGACCTGTTCAGTAACCCCTTCTTTACCAGCCTGCTTCACTGTGTCTCAAAGGGATGACTTTTCAGAAAAGTTAGGGCATCACCGTTGGCACACACTTCCCGGATTACGGCGCGGCCCTGCGCCGGGTGAGCGTAACGCCGGACCATCCACCGGCAACGGACTTATGCGGAGACGTCTAGATGAAGATCCTCGTCGTCGATGATTACGCCACCATGCGGCGCATCGTGCGGAACCTGTTGACCCAGATCGGCTACACCGACATCGACGAGGCCGGCGACGGCGTGTCGGCGTTGGCGAAGCTGCGTGAGAGCAAGTTCGGCCTCATCATCTCCGACTGGAACATGGAGCCGATGACCGGCCTCCAGCTCCTCAAGGAAATCCGCGCCGATGCGAAGCTGGCGCCGACTCCGTTCATCATGGTCACGGCTGAAAGCAAGACCGAGAACGTGATCGCGGCCAAGCAAGCGGGCGTGAACAATTACATCGTCAAGCCGTTCAACGCGGACACGCTGAAGATGAAAATTCAGGCGGTCATCGGCGGCTGACGCAGAGGGTTGGGGAGTGGACGGGTTGGAGCAGCTTCCACAGCTGTCCGAGGAAGAGTTCGAGCAGATCGAAGAAGCGATCGCTCGATCAACCAAGGGGCGGGCTTTTTTGCGTCGTCTCCATCGCCGGTCCTTGGGGGCCGCGACGGAAGAGGTGCGCGCCATGCTCCAGGAGTTCCGCACGTCCTGGAGCCGCCAGAGCGAGGCCGTGGAAGCTGGCAAGCATGTCGGCGTTCTGCGGCGCGAGCTGATGGAAATGGCGGCGTCCATCGAACAGGCCCGGCGGGAGGTCGCAGCCTTGCGGCCCGCCGACGGGGCTGGCGACAAGATCCTTTCCGCCACCAACGAGCTGGACGCCATCGTGATCTCGACCGAGCGCGCCTCGTTCGAGATCCTGAACGCGGCTGAACGGCTGATGGACTTGGCCGGCAAGCTGCGGGCGGCGGGCGCCGACCCTGGTCTGTGCGGCGAGATCGACGGGGAGGTGAACAACATCTTCACCGCCTGCTCGTTCCAGGATCTGACCGGCCAACGCACCAGCAAGGTGGTGAACGCGCTGCGCTACATCGAACAGCGCGTCATCGCCATGATAAACATCTGGGGCGAGGACGGCATGGCCGGTATGGCCATCGCCGAAGAGAACACCGACAAACGGCCCGACGCGCATCTGCTGAACGGCCCGCAGTTGGATGGGCATGGCGTGAGCCAGGCGGACGTCGACAGCATGTTCGACAGCCCGGCGATGGCGACGCCCGCGCCGCCTCCTCCTCCGCCGCCACCTCCTCCTCCGCCTGATCCGGTGGCGGCCAGTCCGGCGAAGGCCAGCCAATCGGACATCGACAACATGTTCGACAGTCCGGCCCCCGCCGCCCCGGCGAAGGCCAGCCAGTCGGACATCGACAGCATGTTCGACAGCCCGGCTCCGGCCCCCAAACCGGCGGAACCGGCGGCGAAAAAGCCGGTTCCCAAGCCGCCTGGCCCATCGATCAAGGCCAAGCCCGCGCCGAAACCGGCGGCTCCCCCTCCGCCCCCGGCGGCGGACGAGCCGCCAACCCCTCTCGATCAGGCGGCGATCGACGCTCTGTTTGGATGATCCGTTCGCGGGACGCCAGGGGGAGTTGGTCAAGGGTGGGGCAGGCGGAGCGGGGCAGGCGGGAATCAGGCGTAAGTTCACGTTAGCGGTGTGTGCCCGACAATCAAGCGACGGCGCGCGGTCTTCCCGCACGCCTCATTCGACCACTCAAGGCCGAGCGCGGCCATTCGACAAAGGCGGGACCGAGAATGAAGCAGATGTCCAAGCCCTTCATGGCCGAGCTTCAGAAGGCCCGCAAGTCGGGAAATCCCTTCAAAGGGCTGTCCGACGATTCGGCGGCTGCGGCGTCTGCTTCGGCCATCGCCGCCCCGGTTCAAACCGTGGCGATGGACAACACCGAAGTTCTGCGCGCCATCGGCACGCTGGGCGAAAAGCTTGACCGCTTCCTGACGATGGACGCGGCGCAGATTGACCAGATCCAGGTCGAAATCGCCGATATCTCTGGGAAGATCAAGGCCACCAAGGTTGAAATGGCGGCGATCCGCCATCCGCTGTCAGGTGGCGAGGACAAGTTCCAGCAGGCCAGCCAAGAGTTGAGCGCCGTCGTTTCCGCGACTGAGGCCGCGACCAACACCATCATGGCCTGCGCCGAAGAGTTGGATGAGGTGGTGTCGGAATTGAAGGCGTCGCTGCCCGAAGGCTATCAGCGCGACCGCGTCAACGACATGACCGACGTGATCGTTCGCATCTATGAGGCCTGCAACTTCCAGGATTTGACCGGCCAGCGCATCACCAAGGTGGTTCGCGCCATGTCCTTCATCGAAGAGCGTGTCGACGCGATGATGGGGTTGTGGAACAAGCGCGAGTTCGAGGCGATGCCGCTGCCGCCGTCGGTCACGAAGCGGGACGAGAATCTCGACCTGCACGGCCCCGCCGAAGCCACCCCGGAAAGCGGAAACATCAGCCAGGCGGACATCGACGCGCTGTTCGGCTGACGTCCATCCACGTTTCATCACAGCCCGTGCGCCCGGATCCCCGAGAACCACTTGCTGCGCCCGCACCTCAGCGTGCTATACAGGGGCGACGCTGAAAGAGCTTATGACGACGATGCTGCCTCGCTCCTATCGCCTGCCGCTGACGGCCATTCTTCTGTCCGCCACGCTCGCCGCCTGCTCCTCCACCAAGGAGGAGGTCTATGTCGAGCGCCCTGCCGATCAGCTTCTGTCCGAAGCCGACTCGGCGATGAAGGAGGACGCCTTCAAGAAGGCGGCCAAGCTCTACGACGAGGTGGAGCGTCAGCATCCCTATTCGGAATCGGCCAGCAAGGCGCAACTTCTGGCCGCCTACGCCCATTACCAGGATTTGAAGTATGACGACGCCATTCTGGCGCTCGACCGCTTCATCCAGCTTCATCCGGGCAGCCCGGAGATCTCATACGCCTATTACATGCGGGCGCTGTCCTATTACGAGCAGATCACCGACGTGCGCCGCGATCAGCGGATGACCCGGTTGGCGCTCGATTCGCTGTCCGAAGTGGTCCGCCGCTTCCCCGACAGCCAATACGCCCGCGACGCCAAGCTGAAGATCGACCTGACCAACGACCATCTCGCCGGCAAGGAGATGGAGGTTGGGCGTTTCTATCTGCGCCAGCAGCAATACGCTTCCGCCATCGGACGCTTCCGCGTGGTGGTGGAGAATTACCAGACGACATCCCACGTCGCCGAGGCGCTGCACCGCTTGGTGGAATGCTATCTGGCCCTGGGCGTGACCGACGAAGCCAAGACCGCCGCAGCCGTGCTCGGCCACAACTTCCCCGGTAGCGAATGGTACACGGACAGCTACGCTCTTCTGGTGGACGCCAAGCTCACCCCCGAGCGAAACGAGAAATCGTGGCTCAGCAAAGCCTGGAACTCTCTGTTCTAGGACGGTCGATGCTGGCGTCCCTGACGATCCGGGACGTCGTCCTGATCGAAAAACTGACTCTGTCCTTCCGGCGGGGCCTGTGCGCCCTGACCGGCGAGACCGGAGCGGGCAAATCCATTTTGCTCGACGCGCTGGGCTTGGCGCTGGGCGCGCGCGCTGAATCCGGGCTGGTGCGCCATGGCGCCGATCAAGCCTCCGTCACCGCCGAGTTTGAGCTGTCGGGCGACCATCCCGCCTTCGCCATCCTGAAAGAGCAGGGGCTGGACGCCGAGGAACGCCTGGTGATCCGCCGCACCGTCAGCGCCGACGGGCGCAGCCGGGCTTGGGTGAACGATCAAGCGGTCGGCGTCGCTCTGTTGAAGAAATTGGGGGAGGAACTGGTCGAGGTTCATGGCCAGTTCGACACCCACGGTCTGCTGAATCCGCAAACCCATCGCGGCGTGTTGGACGCCTACGCCGGTCTGTCCGCTCAGGCGGCCCAGGTCGCCGCCGCCCATCGGGCGTGGCGGCAGGTTGAAGACGCCCGCCATTCCGCCGCCGCCGACATCGCCCGCGCCCGGTCGGAGGAGGAGTATCTCCGCCACGCCGTGGCTGAGTTGGACGCCCTATCGCCCAAGCCGGGCGAAGAGGCCGAACTCGCCGAATCGCGCGCCGTGCTGATGCATCGCGAAAAGCTGATGGATGGCCTGAACGCCGCTTATGGCGAACTGTCCGGGGATCGCGGCGTCGAACGGGCCTTGGCGTCGGCCATCCGCACGCTGTCGCGTCTGGCCGACAAGGCCGGGGGGGCGCTGGATCCGGTGATCGCCGCGCTGGACCGCGCCGCGACCGAGGCGGCGGACGGCATCGCCGGGCTGCAAGCGGTGTCCAGCGGCGTGGACATGGATCCGCGCGCCCTGGAAAAGCTGGAAGACCGCCTGTTCGCCCTGCGCGCCGCCGCCCGCAAGCATGGCGTGGCGGTGGACGCGCTGGCCGCGCTGCGCGAGGAGATGGCCGGGCGTTTGCTGTTGATCGAGGATCAGGGCGATCTGTTGACCCGGCTGGCCAAGGAGGCCGCCGTGGCGCGCGGCGCCTATCACAGCGCCGCCGAAGCCTTGAGCGCCGCGCGTCGCGAGGCGTCAGGGCGTTTGGACGCGGCGGTGGCGGTGGAACTGACGCCGCTGAAGATGGACAAGGCGAAATTCCGCACGCTGGTCGAACCGCTGGATGAATCCGAATGGGGGGCGGCGGGCGTTGATCGCGTGGCCTTCCAGGTTTCGACTAACCCCGGCGCGCCGCCCGGCGCCTTGAACAAGATCGCGTCTGGCGGCGAATTGGCCCGCTTCATGCTGGCCTTGAAGGTGGTTCTCGCCCAAACCTCCACCGTCGGCACGCTGGTGTTTGACGAGGTGGACACCGGCATTGGCGGCGCGGTGGCCGCCGCCGTCGGCGACCGTCTGGCGACCTTGGGTCACGGCCTTCAGGTGCTGGTGGTCACGCACAGCCCGCAAGTGGCGGCGCGCGGCGCGGTTCATCTGAAGGTGCAGAAAACCCAAGCGGGGGAACAGGTGACGACCGGCGTCGCCGAGTTGGACGGCGACGAACGCCGCGAGGAAATCGCCCGCATGCTGTCCGGCGCGACGGTGACGGCGGAAGCCCGCGCGGCGGCGGACAGCCTGATCGCCGGGCGGGGGTGAGGGGGCGCGTTTGATCGGTCGCTACGGCGCGCCCTGAATGCGCTTCATTGAAGTCGCTCGCGCTTTCAGTGGACTTTCTTAAGGCTGGGAGCCATTTTGGTCTCATGAGCAAGCCCTTCAAACACGTCATGGATGGTCACGCTTCGCCGCCGCCATTCGGCGTGAATCGGCTGCGAAAGAGCCGCGTGCGTCCGTCGCGCCGCTTTCGCGTGATCCCTTATGATGACATGACGGTGACGCAAAAGCGTATTTGCGAGGCGGCCGTGCGTCCCGGCATTCCTGTTCCGACCGATCTGTCAGGCGATGAATTGGTCGCGTGGTTTGTGGCTCGGGCTGTCGCCAAGGTGAGCGCGTCGTAAGTGCCCACGATTGAGATCAGCGATATCTTTGACGAGTCGTTGATTGCTGCGGGCCTTCGCTATGGTGGCGTCACGCTTGTCGCCCGCGCGGTTTCCCGGTTCATTGATTGGAAAGTGGCCGGTTCGCCTTTGCCGTGCCCGTTCTCGGCGGACAAACTGTCTGGAACACGGGATGACGGCACCATCTTTCAGCGCTTTCGCACTCTGAATCTTCGGCACTGCCATTTTGATCTTCGCAGGGCAGATCCCATGATCGTCTATCGCGAGTTCAACGGCGGTGATCGGATTTTGCTGCTTTGCGTCACCGATCACCCGGACATGTTCGGCAATGAAAAAGGGTTTTGGCATAAGGTCAAAGGCTTGACGCGTGGGCGTCACCTTTGAGGCGCGCGCTCCGCTTGATTCGCCACACACGCCGACGTCGGCGCGTCAAGCCATGTTTCCCCGGCCCATGTTTCTGCGGCCCATGTCGCGCTCCGCTCTACGCGCTTGGCGCGGCCTGTTTCCAGAAATTCCAGCCGCCCAGCCGCAGGCCCACGGCGAAGCTGGTGAAGGGGATGCGCAGTTCGATGTCGCGGGGCTGAAAGAAGGTCAGTCGTTCGGGTTCGCCGGTCGGGCCGAATTCCAGCCGCGCGCCCTTGGGATCCTGGGCGAACTCGTCGCTCATCACCTGCCAGATTTCCAGATCGCCGTCATGGTTGGTGATCTTGTATTGGCCGCAACGCCAGACGGTCGATTCGCCGACATTGCCCTCGACGATCTTCTTGTCGCCTTCCATGCGGACGTCGCCCACGCCAGCGGCCTCGCCCTTCATCGACGGCCCTTGCGATTCGGCGCGGAAGCCCAGACGCAGCCACGCGGATCGGCTGTGCGGAATGAGCCGACGCACCGTCGCCGCGTCCTCCCGGCTGAACTGGTCGGGATCGTCGTAGAAAATGCGGTCCAGCGTGGCGGCGATGACCAGCCGGTCGTCGATGCTCAGGCCGGAGGTGGGCGGTTGGGCCATGGGGCTTTCCGATGATGATCGTTCCCTGAATATACACCGCCGGACGGCGTTCGTCGCCAACCGCTGGGAGACTCCCCCCGGCGGCGGGTTGGCGTTATGCTGCGCGGCCCAATTCTCCGGCACCCGACGAGACGCGCCATGATGGACCTGTTCGACACGCCCCCCACCCCCCGCGCCGTGGCCGTCGAGGCGCTGACTGCGGAGCAAGCGGAGGCCGACCTTGCCGCGCTTGCCGCCGAGATCGCCCGCCACGACCAGCTCTATCACCAACAGGACAAACCGGAGATCAGCGACGCCGATTATGACGCGCTGGTCCGCCGCAACGCCGCCATCGAGGCGCGCTTTCCCGATTTGCGCCGCGCCGATTCGCCGTCGCTGAGGGTGGGGGCGGCCCCCGCCGCCGGGTTTGGCAAGGTGCGGCACGCCGTGCCGATGCTGTCGCTGGGCAACGCCTTCTCCGCCGAGGATGTCGGCGATTTCGTCGCGCGGGTCCGCCGTTTTCTTGGCTTGGAGGATGGGGCGGAGCTGCGCTTCGTCGCCGAACCGAAGATCGACGGGCTGTCCTGCTCCCTGCGCTACGAACGCGGCGACCTGGTGATGGCGGCGACGCGCGGCGACGGGGCGGAGGGGGAGAACGTCACCGCCAACGTCCGCACCATCCGCGACCTGCCGCACCGTCTGCCCGCGCCCTTTCCCGAAATTCTGGAAGTGCGCGGCGAAATCTACATGGCCCGCGATGACTTCAAGGCGATGAACGCGGCGTTGTTGGAGGCGGGGGAGGAACCCTTCGCCAACCCACGCAACGCCGCCGCCGGGTCGCTGCGCCAGAAGGACGCCGCCGTCACCGCCGGGCGGCCCTTGCGCTTCTTCGGCTACGCGCTGGGCGAGCTGTCCGAATCCATCGCCGACACGCAATCGGGCGTGCGGGCGCGCTTGGAAGGCTGGGGCTTCGCGCTGAACCACCCGACGGCGCTGTGCGACGGGCCGGACGCGCTGATGGCGCATTACGAGTTGATTGGGCGGCGGCGGGCGGAACTGCCCTTCGACATCGACGGCGTGGTCTACAAGGTGGACAGCCTGGATTTGCAGCAGCGCTTGGGCTTCGTCAGCCGCGCCCCACGCTGGGCCGTCGCCCACAAATTTCCGGCGGAGCAGGCGCAAACCCGGTTGACGGCGATCACCATCCAGGTGGGCCGCACCGGCGCGTTGACCCCGGTGGCGGAGTTGGAGGACATCACCGTCGGCGGCGTCGTCGTCAGCCGCGCCACCCTGCACAACGAGGATGAAATCGCCCGCAAGGACATCCGCGCGGGCGATCTGGTCATCGTCCAGCGGGCGGGCGACGTCATTCCGCAGATCGTCGGGGTGGTGCTGGACCAGCGCCCGGCGGACAGCCAACCCTATGAACCGCTGACCCATTGCCCCGTCTGCAGCAGTCTGGCGATGCGCGAGGCGGGGGAGGTGGTGCGCCGCTGCACCGGCGGCCTGATCTGCGACGCCCAGGCCAAGGAGCGGCTGCGCCATTTCGTCTCGCGCAACGCCTTCGACATCGAAGGGCTGGGCGAAAAGATCATTGAGGAATTCTGGGACGCCGGTTTCATCAAATCCCCGGCGGACATTTTCACGCTGGAAGGCCGGGTGGAGCTGATCGGACGACCGGGCTGGAAAGAGAAATCGGTCGAAAACCTGTTCGCCGCCATCAACCAGCGCCGCAACGGCATCGAGTTGCACCGCGTCATCTTTGCGCTGGGCATCCGTCACATCGGCGAGGTGACGGCGAAGTCTCTGGCCCGCCATTACGGAACGATGGCGGAGTGGATCGCGGGGATGGAGCGGGCGGGGCGGGCGATGCCGGGCGCGGCGTGGCGCGATCTGCACGCCATCAACGGGGTGGGGCCGACCACGGTCAACGCCATTTTGGCGTGGTTCGCCGACCCCGACAGCGCCGCCAAGCTGGCCTTTTACGCCGGAAACGAGGCGTTGCGGCTGGAAACCATCATCACGTCGCTGGGAATCAAGCCGTTGAACAGCCGCGCCGCGCAGGCCCTGGCCGAGCGCTATGGCGCGCTTGACGCCTGGAGCGCGGCGATGCGCGACGCGGTGGCCGACGCCCCGAAGCCGGACTGGAACGAACTGGTCGCCATCCCCGACGTGGGGGAGGTCGCGGCGGAGGAGGTCGCCTCCTTCTTCCAGGAGGACCGCAACCGCGCCGTGGTGCAGGCGCTGGCGGAGCGGCTGACCGTTCTGGCGGCGGAAGCGCCGAAGGTTGGACACTCCCCGGTGGCGGGCAAGACGGTGGTCTTCACCGGCACGCTGGAAAAAATGACCCGGTCGGAGGCCAAGGCGCGCGCCGAGTCGTTGGGGGCCAAGGTCGCCGGGTCGGTGTCGGGCAAGACCGACTATCTGGTGGCCGGGGCCGACGCGGGAAGCAAGGCGGCCAAGGCGCGTGACTTGGGCGTGGAGATTCTCAGTGAAGAGGAGTGGTTGGCGAAAATTGCGGGCTGACGGTTCCCGCCGTCGCCAAAATGTCGCATGAGGACGGACCCTGGTTGACGTTGGGTCTGGAACGCGCTGACATAAGAAAACGCTGCTGGACAGGATGACGGGCGGTCAACGCCCGCGCGCCACGGTTTGGTTCGCCATTCTTGTGGGCCAGCAGACGAGAAGCAACGGCAAGGGACAAGGAAACGCCATGGAGCCCATTCAATGGTCGCGCTGGATGAGCGTCGGAATCGACGATCTCGACGAGGATCATCGTGTCCTGATCGCCATCGTCAACAAGCTCTCCGACGACGCCAACCGGCATGATCCCGCCGTGATTGAAGCCATTCTCGACGAGTTGATCGCTTACACCCGCCATCACTTCGCCGCTGAAGAAGCGTGCATGATGCGGTCGAACTACCCGACCTTCACGGCGCACAAGGCGCTGCACGACGCGCTGACCCGGCAGGTGGAAACCTATCGCGACGCCTTCGTCGCCAACCGCGACGCCACCACCGGCGAAGAGGTGTTCGATTTCTGCGCGGCGTGGTTGGGCAAACACATCCTGAAGGAAGACACCCGCTTTGGCGAATATGCGGGGAACGGGGCGGCGCTGGTGTCGGCCAATGTGGCGGGGTAGGGCGCGGCGTGAATCCGAGTCGGTCTGAACTCTTCAGGGCGTGGACGAAGGTGGTCTGATAAAATATTGATAAAATTGAATCAATAGAGCGCAACCCGCTCCGTTTGTCACCGCTTCAAGCGCCTGTTCCCATCGGGACGGGCGTTTTTCTTGTGTGCGATCTCCAGACGGGAGGGGAGGGTGCGCGTGGAAAAGAAAATGCCCTCCCCGGTGGGGGAGGGCAGGGTGTGCCTGGGAGAAAACAGAAGAACCGGAAAGACCGCTCAGGCGACCGCCAAGCGGGCGTAGGCCGGGCGGCCAACCGGCAACGCGGCGGCCTGGATCTCGTACCGCCAAGCGCTGCGGTCGGCGAACAGGGCGCGCAGCAATTGGTTGTTCAGCGCGTGACCGGCGCGAATGCCGTGGAAATGGCCGACAATCATGGCGCCCGCCAGATACAGATCGCCAACGGCGTCGAGGATCTTGTGACGGACGAATTCGTCGGTGAAGCGCAGGCCGTCGGCGTTCATAACCGTGTCGCCGGAAATGACCACCGCGTTGTCGAGCGAACCGCCACGGGCCAGCCCCATCTTGCGCAGCCCCTCAACCTCGTGCAGGAAGCCGAAGGTGCGGGCGCGGCTGATTTCGTCCTTGAAGACGTCGCCGTCCAACTCGACCGCGCGGGATTGGCGGGAGATGGCGGCGCTCTCAAAATCAATCTCGAAGCTGTAGGTCGTGGCGTCGTCCGGGGCGAAGGACGCGCTTTTGACGCCGTCGCCGACATTGATCGGCTTCAGGATGCGGATGACGCGGCGCGGCGCGTTCAGAACCGCCACGCCCGCCTGCTCGATGGCGGCGACGAAGGCGGCGGCGCTGCCGTCCATGATCGGAACCTCGGCGCCGTCCAGGGAGACGACGGCGTTGTCGATCCCGCAACCGGCCAGCGCCGACATCAGATGTTCGATGGTGCCGATGGTCGTCCCGTGCTCGTTGCCGATCACGGTGCACATCCGGGTGTCGACCACGCTGTCCCAGCGCGCCGGGACCACGGCGGCGGCCCCATGCAGATCGGTGCGGATGAAGGTGATTCCAGAATTGGCGTCGGCGGGTGAAATCGTCAGCGTGACGATGGCGCCCGAATGCAGCCCAACACCGGCGATGGTCGCCGATTTCTTCAGGGTCTGCTGGTACATGCCGTCCGCATTACCGCGATTGTTTGCCACGATGTTTGTCCATCTTCGCCGTGCTTGGGTCTTGGCGATCCTGTCCGGCGTCGCTCTTTTCAGAAGCAGGTTTGCCGATCACGATCTCTTTTGACCATGCTGTTTGGTAGCACCGGCGTTGGACCAGGACAAATCACTCTTTGTTACCGTTTGTTGCAGGGCAAAAGAATTCAAGACCGCGCAAATCATTGATGAAGCAAACAAAAAAACCCCTGAGCCGACGCGAACGTCCGCCCAGGGGCCGAAATTTTCGGTCAGGTTGTGGAGCCGCCGGTCGTCGCGGTTGGAGGCGGCGACCGGCGGTTATCTCCGGCTTGCGCCGGGATCAGTTGGCCTGACGACGCAGAAAGGCCGGAATGTCCAGCTCTTCCTGTTCGTGGCCAGTTTTCGCTTGGGCGCCCTCAACATTCAGACCCGACGGACGGGGAGCCGGAGCCATCGGCGGGGCCGGTTGATAGGCCTGCTGCGGCTGGGGAGCGGCCGGATAGGTCGGTTGCGCCTGTTGGGGCTGTTGCTGCTGCGGTTGCGGATAAACCGGCTGCTGTTGGGGCATTGGTTGCTGTTGCGGATAGGCGGTCTGCTGCGGCGGATAGCTGGGCGCGGGCGCGTATTGCGGCTGTTGCTGGGCCGGTTGTTGGGGCTGCTGCGCCGGTTGCTGTTGCGGGTAGGCGGCCTGCTGCGGCGGGTAGCTCGGGGGCTGATACGCCGGTTGAGCCAGTTGCGGCGAGGGCTGCGGCGCCGGTTGCGGGGCAGGCTCCGCCTTGCCGCGACCAAGCCCCGTCACCAGACCGAACAGGAAATTCGGCTTGCGCGCGGGTTGCGCGGGTTCAGGGGCCGGGGCGTGGCCCAGCGACAAACCGGCGGGGTGCTGCTGCGGCGCGTGCTGCTGGTGGTTTTGCGGCTGTTGCTGCGGCGGCATCGGCTGCTGTTGCGGCTGGTGGGCGTGCTGCTGCGGAGCCTGGGGCGGCATCTGGTACTGCGGCGGCTGGCCGACGGTCGTCGGCTGGCGTTGACCGGCGTCGGCGGGCTTGGGCGCGTAGAAATGGCCGCCCTGATTCTCGCCATGCAATGGCCCGTTGGTCGTCGGGCGGTGCGGCTGGGCGGCTTCCGTCGGCTGATGCTCATACGCCTGCGGGGCGTGCGGGGCGTGGTGCTGGGCCGGGTCATGCTGCTGGGCCGTGGCGCCCGCCGTCACCGGCTGGGGTTGGCGCAGCACGGTGTTGCCGGTCGGGATGCCGGGGGTGGCGGAGCCGGGCATCGCCGGGGACGCGCTGGTGAGACCGGCGGGGGCGCCGGGCTTCTTGTTGCCCAGCGACAGGTTGACCGGGTGCAGGGCGCGCGGGTTGCTCATCGCGGCGGCGTCGATGCCGGTGGCGACGACCGACACGCGCATCGTGCCGTCCAGCGAGGCGTCGAAGGTGGAGCCGAAAATGATGTTGGCGTCGGGATCGACCTCGTCACGGACGCGGTTGGCCGCCTCGTCCACCTCGAACAGGGTCATGTCGTAGCCGCCGGTGATGTTGATGAGCACGCCGCGCGCGCCCTTCATCGACACATCATCGAGCAGCGGGTTGGAGATGGCGGCCTCGGCGGCTTCGATGGCGCGGCGTTCGCCGCTGGCCTCGCCGGTGCCCATCATCGCCTTGCCCATCTCCGTCATCACCGACCGGATGTCGGCGAAATCCAGATTGATGAGACCGGGCATCACCATCAGGTCGGTGACGCCGCGCACGCCCGAATGCAGAACGTCGTCGGCCATCTTGAAGGCGTCCGCGAAGGTCGTCTTTTCGTTGGCGATGCGGAACAGATTCTGGTTCGGGATGATGATGAGGGTGTCGACATATTGCTGAAGCTCGGCGATGCCGCCCTCGGCCAGCCGCATGCGGTGCGCGCCCTCGAAATGGAAGGGCTTGGTGACGACGCCGACGGTCAGCAGGCCGCGTTCGCGCGCCGCGCGCGCGATGACGGGCGCCGCGCCCGTGCCGGTGCCGCCGCCCATGCCGGCGGTGATGAACACCATGTTGGCGCCTTCGAGGAACTGGACGATGTCGTCCATCTGCTCTTCCGCCGAGGCGCGACCGATGTCGGGCTTGGATCCGGCGCCCAGGCCGCGCGTGGTGGCGGTGCCCAGTTGCAGGCGTTTCTCGCAGAGCGACCCCTTCAGCGCTTGCGCGTCGGTGTTGCCGACGACGAAGTCCACGCCTTCCAGGTTCGACTTAATCATGTTGTTGACGGCGTTGCCGCCCGCGCCGCCGACGCCGAAGACCGTGATGCGCGGCTTCAGTTCCGGCTCAATCTGGGGAATGGTCACGTTAATCATTGTTTTTAGGCCTCCACAACCTGTTTTGATTTGCGTTTTCTAGGACGGCTCACGATCGGTCCCCGGTTGTGTCCAGGGCGTGCCGGATCGGGATCCGGTTTGACGTGCCGCAGGGGGACTCTCATCACAGATTCTCCCGCAGCCACAGGCCGACGCGTCCCAACAAGCCGGTGGTGAAGACAACCTCGTGTCCTGTCACCATCAGATCGGTCGGGGTGCGCACAGCGTGCAAAAGAAGGCCCGCCGCCGTTGAAAAGGCGGGTCCGCCATGGGCCTCGTTGAGACCGGCGATCCGCGTCGGGCGGGCGATGCGGACCTGTTTGTCCAGAATAAGCTGCGCCAACTCCCGCGTGTTGGGCAGTTGGCAGCCGCCGCCGGTCAAGACGACGCGGCGACCGACCCGGCGGGCGTAGCCCGAACGGTCGATGGCGGCGCGGATCTCCTCGAAGATCTCTTCCATCCGCGCCTGAATGATGCTGACCAGAAAGGCGCGGGTCATGCTGACGCTGCCGCTGCGCTCGTCCTCGCCGACCTGGGGAACCTCGATCATTTCGCGTTCGTCGGCGGGGTTGCCGCGCGCGCTGCCGTGCAGAACCTTCAGCCGTTCGGCGTGGACCAGGGAGGTGGCCAACCCATGGGCGATGTCGTTGGTGACGTGACGTCCGCCCAGCGGCACCGCGCCCGTCCACACCAGATTGCCTTCGGCGAAAATGGAAATTGTCGTGCCGCCGCCGCCGATGTCGACGCAGGCCGCGCCCATCTCCATTTCATCCTCGACCAGACAGGACAGGCCGGAGGCGAAGGGGCTGACCACCATGCTTGCGATGTTCAGATGGCAGCGGGCGATGCAGGTCTGCAAGGTGCGGATCGCCCCGGACGCGGCGGTGACGACGTGCAGTTCGGCGCCCAGCAGATTGCCGTACATGCCCTTGGGGTCGCGGATGCCGGGGCTGTCGTCCAGCGAGAAGCCCAGCGGGATGGTGTGGACCAACGTCTGGTCGGGACCGGCTTGAAGGGTGCGGGCGTGCGACAGGGCGCGGCGGACGTCGCCGTCCGTCACCTCCTGCCCCGACACCGGAACCTGGGCGTTGAAGCCGTGCGAGCGTGGGTGGCCCATCGACAGATTGACCACCACGTCGCGAATCGTCTCGCCCGCCATCTGTTCGGCGGCGTGGACGGCGGCGCCGATGGAGGTTTCCGCCGCCTCCATGTCGATGATGGTTCCGGCGCGAATTCCCGTGGCGATTTGGTGGCCAACGCCGATCACGCGGAACGAACCCGGTTCGTCCAGCCGCGCGATGATGCAGCACACCTTGCTGGAGCCGACGTCCAGCGCCGCGACAATGTCGCCGCGCGCGGGTCGTTTAGGCTTCTTGCCCCCGTTGAATCCGATACCGAACATGCCCTCAGTCCAACCTCATCGCCGTTTCCAACCGTTTTGCCACGCCTTGCGTCAGGTCTTTTTGCCAGGAGGCTTTTTCTTGGCCTCATCCTCCCATCCGGGCAGTTGCGCGGTGGCGGAGGTTTGCAAAATGGCGCGTTCGGGCTGACGCAGGTCGATGCCGACGATGTCGCGGTCCAGCACCTTGCCTCGGATGTCCATCTCGGCCAATTGGCGGAGCGCCAGCGGCATTCCAGCCCCTTCCGGCAGCTTGACGGTGACGCCATTGTCCAGTTGCAGGTTCCAACGGCGATCGCTGATCCAACTTGCCGACGTCACGCGTTGCTGGATCGTCGGCGCCTGTTCCAGCGCGGTCAGCAGGGATTGCACCTGTTGCGGGGCGTTGGCGCCGATCACCTGCGGCAGGGTGTCGATGCGTTGGTTGCCGCGTCGGGCCAACTCCACCGCGTCGGCCAGCGGGCGGCCCGCGCGGTCGATGACGGTGAATTGCCGGTCATGCTGCCAGATCGCCATCGGTTGGCGTTCCGCCAGACGAATGTAGAGGATGCCAGGCAGGCGGCGCTCGATCGACGCGGCGGACACCCAGGGCAATTCCTCCAACCGGGCTTTGGTCTCGGCCAGATCAATGGACAGGATCGGCTCGCCCCGGCGCACGCCCAGCGCGTCCATCACCGTGTCGCGTTCGGTTTCGTTGCGTCCGACGACCAGGACCTCGTTCAGCGTGAAGCCCAGCGCGCTGGTGCTCCGCAACAGGCTGTCATGCGCCGCCGCGATGGTTTCCGCGAGGCTGGGGCGTTTCCAAGCGGCCCCGCTGGCCCCGATCAGGAACAGAATGGGGGTCACGATCAGCGCCGCCTTGATCGCGGGCTTGGCCCAGCGCGGCATGGCGCGGCGGCGGTTGCCGCGCTGCGCCGAGGCCGCCATGGCGCGCGGCGGTCTTGGCATCTCGTCGCGGGGCCGACCGGCCATGGTCGGGCGCAACTGCGGGTTGGCCATCAGGCGAGCTGACATGAGGCGTTCTCCACGAGCCAGCCGACCAGCGCGCCGTAGGAAATTCCCACATGCGCCGCCTGTTCGGGCACCAGCGACAGGGGGGTCATGCCCGGCTGGTTGTTGATCTCCAGGAAATACAGCCCGTCCGTTCCCGGTCGGCTGTCGTCCCAACGGAAGTCGCTGCGCGAAACGCCCCGGCAGCCCAGGGTTTGATGCGCCAGAACCGCCAGCCGCTTGGCCTCCTCGGCCACCGCGTCGGGGATGGCGGCGGGGATGGTGTGGACGGCGTGTCCGGCGCTGTATTTGGCGGTGTAGTCGTAAACCTGCGCCTCGAAGACGATTTCCGTCACCGCCAGCGCGCGGTCGCCCATGACGCCGACGGTCAGCTCGCGGCCCCGGATGAACTCCTCCACCAGCGCCCGCTCGCCGAAGGTCCAGGCGTCGCCGACCGGGCTGTTCTGCCCCTCGCGCACCAAAGTGACGCCGACGGTCGAGCCTTCGTCCACCGGCTTGACGATGTAGGGGGCGGGCATCGGGTGGGCGCCGCCGGTGATCTCCCCGCGCGTCAGCACCAGTCCCTTGGGCGAACGCACGCCAGCGGTCTCCAGCACCCGCTTGGTCATCGCCTTGTCCATGGCGATGGCCGACGCCTGGACGCCGGAATGGGTGTAGGGCAGGCCGAGGAACTCCAGTATGCCCTGGATCGTCCCATCCTCGCCGCCGCGCCCGTGCAGGGCGTTGAACACCACGTCCGGGCGCGGGCTGGTCAGCGCCTGCATCAGGCCCGCCAAATCGCGCTGAACGTCCACGGCGGTGACGCGGTAGCCTTCCTCCTCCAACGCCTTGGCGACGCCGGCGCCGCTGACCAGCGACACCTCGCGCTCCGCCGACCAGCCGCCCATCAGGACGGCGACATGCTTCATGTGGGCGTGCAGCAGGGCTTCGGTCATTGGGCGGTTCCTTCGCCGGGCACGCCGACGCGCTTGATTTCCCATTCCAGCGTGACGCCGGAATTGTCGAACACCCGGCGCCGCACCTCTTCGCCCAAGGCTTCGAGATCGGCGGCGCGGGCGTTCCCCTGGTTGATGAGGAAGTTGCAGTGCATCTCCGACACCTGGGCGTCGCCGATGGACAGGCCACGACACCCGGCCTTGTCGATCAGCTCCCACGCCTTATGGCCGTCGGGGTTCTTGAAGGTGGAGCCGCCGGTGCGCGAGCGAACCGGCTGGCTGTCGGCGCGCTTTCCCGCGATGTCCGCCATGCGCCGGGCGATCTCCAGCCGGTCGCCGGGGACGCCGCGCAGCACCGCGCCGGTGAAGACGCAGTCGGTCGGCGCGTCAGAGTGGCGGTAGGTGAAGCCCATCTGCTCGTTGGAGAAGGTCAGGCGGGCGCCGTCCCGGCCCACCGCCTGGGCGGCGACCAACACGTCGGCCATCTCGCGGCCATAAGCCCCGCCGTTCATCCGCAGCGCCCCGCCGATGGTGCCGGGAATGCCCGATAGAAACTCCAGCCCGGCGACGCCCGCGTCGCGCGCGACCATGGCGACGTTCAGGTCCAGCGCGGCGGCCCCGACGGTCAGCGTGTCGCCCGCGCAATCAATGTCGGCGAAGCCCCGGCCCATCCGGATGGTCACGCCGGGAACGCCGCCGTCGCGGACCAGCAGGTTGGAGGCGACGCCGATCAGCGTCACCGGCACGTCGTTCGGCAGGCGCTCCAGGAATTCCGCCAGATCGTCGGCGTCGGCGGGGCGGAACAGCACCTCCGCCGGGCCGCCGACGCGGAACCACGTCACCTGAGCGAGCGGCGCGTCGGCGGTCAGGCGACCCCGGCATTTCGGCATCCGCTCGATCAGGTGGCCTTGGGTCATGGAGCGCGCCGCCATCATGGCGTGACGCCGTACAGGGCGGCGAGGTCGCCCGGCAGGCTGTTCGCCCATTGGGTGATGTTGCCGGCGCCCAGGCACACCACGAGGTCGCCGGGCTTGGCCATTTCGCGGATGATCTGCGGCAACTCTTGCGGGCCGTGCAGGGCGACGACGTGGCGGTGCCCGTGCATCCGCAGCCCTTCGACCAGCGAATCGCGGTTCACGCCCTCGATCGGGCTTTCCCCGGCGGCGTAGACGTCGGCGACCACCACGGCGTCGGCGTCGTTGAAGCAGGTGCAAAAATCCTCGAACAGGTTGGCCAGGCGCGAATAGCGGTGCGGCTGGACCACGGCGATGGTGCGGCCCGTCCCGGCGGTGCGGGCGGCGCGCAGCACGGCGGCGATTTCCACCGGGTGATGGCCGTAATCGTCGATCACGGTGACGCCGTTGACCTCGCCGGTTTTGGTGAAGCGGCGCTTGACGCCCTGGAACTTCGCCATGCTGTCGCGCATCACCACGTCCGGCAGGCCCATTTCGTTGCCGACGGCGAAGCAGGCCAGCGAGTTCTGGACGTTGTGCGGGCCGTACATCGGCAGGCGCACGCCGGTGATGGCGCGGGTTTCGCCGGTGTGGCGGTCATAGACCAGCACGTCATACTTCGCGCCCGCCGGGCTGTGTTCGACGTTGACCGCGCGGATGTCGGCCTGCGGCGAGAAGCCGTAGGTGATGATGCGGCGATCCGACACGCGCGGGATCATCGCCTGGACTTCCGGATGGTCGATGCACAGCGCGGCGAAGCCGTAGAAGGGGATGTTCTGGACGAAGCTGTCGAAGGCGTTCCGGGCGTTGTCGAAGGTGCCGTAGAAGTCCAGATGCTCCGGATCCATGTTGGTGACGACGGCGATGCAGGCGGGCAGCTTCACAAAGGTGCCGTCGCTCTCGTCCGCCTCGACCACCATCCAATCGCCGGTGCCAAGCCGGGTGTTGGAGCCATAGGCGTTGATGATGCCGCCGTTGATGACGGTCGGATCCAGGTTGGCGTGCTCCAGCATGTGGCCGACCATCGAGGTGGTCGTGGTCTTGCCGTGGGTGCCGCCGATGGCGATGGCCCATTTCAGCCGCATCAGCTCGCCCAGCATTTCGGCGCGGCGCACCACCGGGATCAGGGCGGCGCGGGCGGCGACCACCTCCGGGTTGTCGCGCTTGACCGCCGACGACACCACCAGCACGGCGGCTCCGGTGATGTTTTCCGCCCGATGGCCGATGAAGACCGAAATGCCAAGGTCGCGCAGCCGCTTGACGTTGGCGCTTTCCGACAGGTCGGAGCCTTGGACCGCGTAGCCCAGGTTGCGCAGCACCTCGGCGATGCCGCTCATGCCGATGCCGCCGATGCCGACGAAGTGAATGGTGCCGATGGAAAGGGGAAGGGCGCGCATCTGGACTTACTTTCCGCGTCGAAGCATCAGGCGAAGGGTGGCGTCCACCGCGTCGTCGGTGAGGTCGGGGGGAAGGGGCTGCGCCCCATGAATGACATGCAGACGGTTGCGAAGAAAGCTTGCGCCGATGATCGACCGGGGGACCAGCGGGCAATAGGGACGGTTGAACCATCCTCCCTCGGTCCGGGTCAAGTGCGGCCAATCTTCCAACGCGATTGGCGCCGGTCGGGTCTGTGATCGGCTTGTCGTGCGGCCCTTCATCATGGCGCAGCCCTTTCAGCCTGTGGTGTTGCAAGCATCGCCAGCACCGCGTCGGCCAGCGCGTCGGCGGCCTGCGCGGTTCCCCAGTCGCGCGCGGACTCGGCGGCGTCGCGCAACGTGGCGGGATCGTTCAGCAGGGCGCTCAGACGGTCGGCCAGCGCCGGAGCGGTGAATTCGGGTTGCGGGACCAACCACGCGGCCCCGGCCTCGGCCAATTGGCGGGCGTTGGCGGTCTGGTGATCGTCGGTGGCGTGCGGGTAGGGAACCAGGATCGCCGGGCGGCCGACGCAGGTCAGTTCGGCGATGGTCGAGGCGCCCGCGCGCGTGATCGCCAGATGGCAGGCGGCCAGACGATCCGGCACGTCGCGGAAAAAGCTCTCCAACGTCAAACCGCCCAGCCCCAGGCCGGACAGGGCGGCGCGCGCGGCCTCCAGATCCTCCGGTCGGCATTGCTGCGACAGATGGATGCGGGCGCGGGTCGGCGCGGGCAGCAGGGCCAGAGCCTGCGGAATGATGTCGGAGAACACGCGCGCGCCCTGGCTGCCGCCCATCACCAGCAGGCGGATGGGGGCGCCGGTCTCGGGCGCGTGATAGGCGGC
This sequence comes from Azospirillum sp. FG154, assembly GCF_057809575.1. Classification (NCBI taxonomy): domain Bacteria; kingdom Pseudomonadati; phylum Pseudomonadota; class Alphaproteobacteria; order Rhodospirillales; family Azospirillaceae; genus Azospirillum; species Azospirillum sp. FG154. Next base: position 45,855 of record NZ_JBMDKF010000030.1, read on the forward strand.
GTCGCGCCGGGCGGCGATGGCTGGGCGCACCGGGTTGCCGGTGCGGATGATCTTCGCGCGGTCGGCTTCGCTGACGCGGGTCACGCCGGTGAAGGCGACGGCCAGCCGCTTGGCCCCGGCGATCAGCATCCGGTTGGCGCGGCCCAAGACCGCGTTCTGTTCGTGCAGCAGCGACGGCACGCGCGCCTGGATGGCGGCGTACACCGTGGGAACCGACGGATAGCCGCCGAAGCCGACGACCGCCGCCGGGTGCAGGCGGCGCAGCAGCGCGCGGGCCTCCAACAGCCCCAACGCCATTTCGACCGCCGCTTTCAGCTTGCCGATCAGCCCGGCGCCGGGCGAGGCGGCGCGGATGCGGTGGACCGGCACCTCGGCCAAGGAGTCGCCAAAGGCGTGGCCGCGCCGATCCGTGACCAGCGTCACCGAACGGCCACGGGCCAGCAGCGCGCGGGCCAACGCCTCGGCGGGGAACATGTGCCCGCCGGTGCCGCCAGCGGCGAGCATGATGGTTCCGGCGCTGCTGGGGGGAATCGCCATGCCGGGCCTCACTCCGCCGGGCCGAAGCGCTTGCGCGTCAGCGCCAGCACCATGCCCATGCCGAAGCCCAGCGCCAGCAGCGACGAACCGCCATAGGAGATGAAGGGGAGCGTCATGCCCTTGGTCGGCATCAGATGCAGCGCCGATCCCATGTTGATGGCCGCTTGAAGGCCGAACTGGATCAGCAGCCCGGCGGCGGCCAGCAGCACGAAGTAATTGCTGTCGTTGAAGACGCGGGCGAAGCCGCGCAGCACGACAAAGGCGAACAGCGCCACCAGGAACAGGCAGAAAATCAGCCCCAGCTCTTCCCCGGCGACGGCGAAGATGAAATCGGCGTGGCTGTCGGGCAGGGAGAATTTGACCGTACCCTGACCGGGGCCGGTGCCCAGAAGGCCGCCGTTGGCGAAGGCCTCCATCGAGCGGTTGACCTGGTAATTGTCGCCCGCTTGCGGATCCAGGAAGCGGTTGATGCGGCTGGTGACGTGCGGCAGCAGGAGGTAGGCGCCGAACAACCCGGCGACGCCCAGGCCGCCAAGCCCCATCACCAACATGATGTTCAGGCCCGCCAGAAAGAACTGGGTGAACCACACCGCCGAGACGACGAAGGTCATGCCCAGATCGGGTTGCAGGATCAGCCCGGCCATGGTCACGGCGTACAGCCCGATGGACACCAGCACGCCGGGAAAGCCGGGCGCGGTGCGCGACAACGAGAACAGCCACGCGGCGACCACGGCGAAGGCGGGCTTGATGAACTCCGACGGCTGGATGGACAGGCCGGGAATGTGGATCCAACGGCGCGCCCCCTTGATCTCCACCCCAACCACCAGGGTGGCGTAGACCAGCAGCAGCGCGATCACGAAGACGCCCAACGCCGCGCGCCGCACGCCGCGCGGGCTGAGCAGCGAGACGCCGCACATGATGGCGATGGCTGGAACCAGCATCATCAGGTGGCGTTCGACGAAATAGAACATGTCCTGGATGCCGATGCGCTCAGCCACCGGCGGGCTGGCGGCGGTGATGAGCACGGTGCCCAGGAACATCAGCAGGGCCACGGCGCCAAGCTGCCAGCGGTCCACCGTCCACCACCAGCGCCCGAAGATGGATTGATCGGTGCGGTCGAAGGTAATCATGCGTCGACGCTCCCATCCGGTTGCTGAGCTTTGGCGATGGCGTCGGCGTAAGCGGCGAAGGCCTCGCCGCGCTGTTCAAAATTGGCGAACTGGTCCCAGGAGGCGCAGGCGGGCGACAGCAGCACGCAGGCGCCGGGCAACCCTTCGGCCAAGGCCAGACCGGCGGCTTTGGCCGTGGCGACGTCCAGCGTCCCGCACCGGGTGTAGGCCACGCCCTGGCCGTCAAGCCATGCGGCGAATGGATCCTCCGCCTCGCCAATCAGGAAGGCGTGGCGGACGCGGCCCATATAGCCCTCCAGCCCGGCCAACCCGGTGTCCTTGGCTTGCCCGCCCAGGATCCAATAGATCGGGTCGAAGGTGGCCAGCGCCTTTTCCGTCGCGTCGGCGTTGGTCGCCTTGCTGTCGTTGACGAAACGCACGTCCTGAACGCGGGCGACCAATTGCTGGCGGTGGGCGAGGCCGGGGAAGGTCGCCATCGCCGCGACGATGGCGGCGGTCGGCACCCCGGCGGCTTTGCAGGCGGCGAAGGCGGCGGCGGCGTTCTGCCAATTGTGGGCGCCCAGCAGATTGGGGAAATCGGCCAGTTCGGCCACCCGCTCGGCCCGCCCCTCGGTGTCGTCGATCAGGCCGCCGTCGGCGGCGTAGACGCCCCCGGCGACGGGGCCGCGCGCCGAGATCGGCCAAACCCGCTGGTCGGCGGCGGCGGTCAGAGCGGCGAAGATCGCGCGGCAATGATCGTCGTCCACGCCGATCACCGCCGTGCGCGGCGCGGTCTGGCGGTGGAAAATCAGCTTTTTCGCCGCGACATAGCCATCCATGCCGCCATGGCGGGCCAGATGGTCGGGCGTGACGTTCAGCAGAACGGCGACGTCGAAGGTGATGGAGAAGGTGAGTTCAAGCTGGTAGCTCGACATCTCCAGAATGTGCGTGCCGCCGCTTCCCAGCGGATCAAAGGTCAAAACCGGCGTGCCGAGATTGCCGCCGACGCTGATGGGCCGTTTGGCGGCGGCCATGATGTGGCCGATCAACGTGGTGGTGGTCGATTTGCCGTTGGTGCCGGTGACGCCGATGAAGGCCGCGTCCCGCTCCGCCCGGCCCAAAAGCTCGACGTCGCAGACCAGTTCGATCCCGGCGGCGCGCGCGCGCAGGGCGACCGGGTGCGGCGTCGGGTGGGTGTGGGGGATGCCGGGCGACCAGACGATGGTCGTCAGTTCCGACAGGTCGGCGGCGGCGAGATCGACCACACGGAGGCCGTCGGCCTCAGCCGTGGCGCGGCTGGCGGGGTTGTCGTCCCACACCCAGACCTCGGCCCCGCTGCGGCGCAACGCGGTGGCGGTCGCCAGCCCGGATTTCCCCAGACCCATGACCGCGACCGGCAAGCCTTCCATGTAAAACAGGTCGATCATCCCGGCCTCACCGCAGTTTCAAGGTGGACAGGCCGATCAGCGCCAGGATCGAGGCGATGATCCAGAAGCGGATGACCACGGTCGGCTCCGCCCATCCCTTCTTCTCGAAGTGATGATGCAGCGGCGCCATGCGGAAGACCCGCTTGCCCGTAAGCTTGAACGACAGGACCTGCACGATGACCGAAACCGTCTCCAACACGAACAGGCCGCCGATGATGCCCAGCACGATTTCGTGCTTCGTCACCACGCTGACGGCCCCCAACGCCCCGCCCAGCGACAAAGAGCCGGTGTCGCCCATGAACACCATGGCGGGCGGCGCGTTGTACCAGAGGAATCCAAGTCCCGCACCAACAAGCGCGCCGCAAAACACAGCCAATTCGCCCGATCCCGGAACATGGTGGATTTGCAGATAGTTGGCGAAAATGGCGTTGCCGGTCAGATACGAGATCAGACCAAAACAACCCGCCGCGATCATCGTCGGCACGATGGCGAGACCATCCAAACCGTCGGTCAGATTCACCGAGTTGGACGCGCCGACCATGATGAAGGCGCCGAACGGCACGAAGAACCACGACAGTTGGATCAGGTAATCCTTGACGAAGGGGACCGCCACGCCGCCCGACAGCGGCGGCGCCGACACCCACATGATGAGAGCCGAGGCGGCGACGCCGATGCCGATTTCCCAACCCAGCCGGAAGCGGCCCGACAGCCCCTTGGTGTTGCGCTTGGTCAGCTTCAGGTAATCGTCGCCAAAACCGATCAAGCCGTAGCCGATCGTCACCATCAACACGATCCACAGATAGGCGTTGGTGACGTCGGCCCACAGGATGGTGCTGACCGTCATGGCGATCAGGATCATCAGGCCGCCCATGGTGGGCGTGCCCTTCTTCTTGAAATGGCTTTCCGGTCCGTCGGCGCGGATCGGCTGGCCTTCGCCCTGTTTGCTTTTCAGCCAGGCGATCAGACGGGGAAAGAACATGAAGCTGATAATCAGCGACGTCAGCATCGCGCCGCCCGTCCGAAAGGTCAGGTAGCGGAACAGGTTGAAGGGCGAGAACACGTCCGCCAGGGGGAAAAGCAGGTTGTAGAGCATCGGATTCCATCAGCCTCGCGAACCGTTGGCGGCGTCGGGCGGAGTCGTGGTGTTGGTCGAGGCGGGCGTTGTAGCAGCGTTTTGCGTGGTGTCGAGCGCGACGAGCGCCTCGACGATCAATCCGGTGCGGCTGCCCAGCGATCCCTTGACCATCACGACGTCGCCGTTCCCCACCGCGTCGGCGACGATGGGGGCGAGATCGCGGCTGGTTTCGGTCCAGGCGCCGCGCCGGTCGGCGGGCAGGCGGTCGAACAGAACCCGCATGTGCGGGCCGCAGGCGTAAACGAGATCCACCCCGGCGGCGAGCAGCGGCTCCGCCAACCCGGCGTGCAGGGCGTCGGCGGTCGCGCCCAACTCGCGCATGTCGCCCAGAACGGCGACGCGCCGTCCCCCGGCGGAAACGTCCAGCTTGCCCAGAACGCCCAAGGTCGCCGCCATGGCGGCGGGGCTGGCGTTGTAGCTTTCGTCCACCAGCGTGAAGACGTCGCCGTTGGCCCGCGTGATGGTCTTGCGGACGCCGCGCCCCTTGACGGGTTGCAGAGTGGACAGCGCGCGCGCGGCCTCCGCCGGGTCGCCCCCCAGCGCCTTGACCGCCAGCAGAACGCCCAAGCTGTTCATCACCCAATGTTTGCCGGGCATGGCGATGGTGAAATCCAGCGTTTCGCCCTGGATCCGCGCGGTGACGGCGCTGCTGGTCGCGCCCAAGGCGACGTCGAGCAGGCGGGCGTCGGTTCCCTCCGCCGCGCCAAAGCTCCAGATCGTGTTCAGCCCCTGCGCCCGCGCGGCGGCGGACAGACGGTCGAACTGGCCGTTGTCGCGGTTCAGAACGGCGATTCCATCGGCGCTCATGCCTTCAAAGATCTCGGCCTTGGCGTCGGCGATGGCCTCGACCGAGTCAAAGAACTCCAGATGGACGGCTTCGACGTTGGTGATGAGCGCCACATGGGGGCGGACCTGCCGGGACAGCGGCCCCAACTCGCCCGCGTGGTTCATGCCCAGCTCGAACACGCCGAACCGGCTGTCGGCGGGCAGGCGGGCCAGCGACAGCGGCACGCCCCAATGATTGTTCAGGCTGCCTTCGGTGGCGTAGGTCGGCCCTTGCGCCGCCAGAACATGGCGCAGCGTTTCCTTCGTGCTGGTCTTGCCGACCGAGCCGGTGACGCCGACCATGCGCGCGCCGCAGTTGGCCCGCGACGCCCGCCCCAGCGCCGCCATGGCGTCCAGCGTGTCGCCGTCCACCAGCAGGAGCGGCGCGTCGGCGCTCACCCCGTCGGGAACGTGGGAGACCAGGGCCGCGACCGCGCCCGCCGCCAGCGCTGTGGCGACGAAAGCGTGTCCGTCGAAATTCGGCCCCTGAATGGCGATGAACAGGTCACCGTCGGCGATTTTGCGGCTGTCGATGGACAGGCCGGAGGCGCTCCACGCGCCGTTGGTCCGCCCCCCGGTGGCGGCGCTGGCGCTGGCGGCGGTCCACAGGATGGGTTTGGCGCTCATGATCCAATCTCCGCAACGGCCTTGCGGGCCTCGTCGGCGTCGTCGAAGGGGCGCACCTCGGTTCCGACGGTCTGGCCCTGCTCATGACCCTTTCCGGCGATGACCAGCACGTCGCCGGGCTGAAGACCGCGCACCGCCGCGCGGATCGCCTCGGCGCGGTCGCCGATCTCCTCAAGGCGTCCCGCCAGGGGGCCGGTCGCCCCCGCCAGCACCTCGCCGCGCACGAAGGCGGGATCCTCGGTGCGCGGGTTGTCGTCGGTGACGATGGCGCGGTCGGCCAGACGGGCGGCGAGCGCCCCCATCACCGGGCGCTTGCCCCGGTCGCGGTCGCCGCCGCAGCCGAACACCGCGACCAGATGGCGGCGGGCGTGGCCGCGCAGGGCGGCGAGCACGGTGTCCAGCGCGTCGGGCGTGTGGGCGAAATCGACATAGACCGCCGCGCCGTTCGGGCAGGTCGCGACATGTTGCAAGCGGCCCGGCACGCCGTCCAGCGTGGACAGCGCGGCGATGGCGGCGTCGGCGTCGCCGCCCGCACCGATCACCAACCCCAGCGCGCACAGCACGTTCCATGCCTGGAATTGTCCGGCGAGCGGCAGATCGACCGCGACGTCGCGGCCCAGCACGGTCAGCTCCAGCCGTTGGCCGTGGGCCAGCGGGGCGACGCTGCGGACGCGCAGTTCGGTCCCGGCCAGTCCGTAGGACAGCAGGCGCAGGCCGCGCGCGCGGCTGACGGCGGCGAAATGGGGGTAATCCTCGGCGTCGGCGTTCAGGACGGCGGCGGCGCCCGGCGGCAGGACGCGGCTGAACAGCAGCGCCTTGGCGTCGCGGTAGGCCTCCATCGAGCCGTGATAGTCGAGATGGTCGCGCGTCAGGTTGGTGAAGCCGCCCGCCGTCAACCGCACCCCGTCCAGCCGGAACTGGTCCAGCCCGTGGCTCGACGCCTCCATCGCCAGATGGTCGATTCCGGCGTCCTTGACGGCGGCGAGCTGGCGGTGCAGCGCCACCGGGTCGGGGGTGGTCATCGCGCCATAGCCGCCCAGGCCCGGCGCGATCAGCCCCAGCGTGCCCAGGCTGGCGGCCTTGTGGCCCAGCCTGTCCCAAATCTGCGCGGCGAATTGAACGGTGGAGGTCTTGCCGTTGGTGCCGGTGACGGCGATCACCGTTTCGGGCTGGCGTCCGCCGTGAAAGGCGGCGGCCATGCGGGCGAAGGCCAGACGCGGTTGCGCGTCCGTCACCAGAACGGCGGCGGACCCGGCGGGCAGGTCGGTTCCCTCCGCCGCCAGGACGGCGACGGCGCCCTTGTCCAGCGCGTCCTGAATGAAGGCGCGCCCGTCGGCCTTGGCCCCGGCCAGGGCCGCAAAGACAAAACCGGGCCTGACCGCGCGGCTGTCGGCGGTCAGCCCGGTCACGTCCGGGTCAAGCTGGGCCGCGTGGGCGCTAGCGTGGCTTGGCAGGAGTTGGGACAGACGCAACAGTGCTTCCCTTCGACGGGGGTGGAGCGGCGGAGGTTGGGGCGTTCGGCGGTTGCTGCGCCCAATTGGTGGAGCCGGCGGCGTTCAGGAAGGTGGCGTTGAGGATCTCCGGCGCGTTCTCGTCCACCGTCGGGACGTCCAGCAACGGGCCGATTTGCTTGATGATGCGGCCGACGGCGGGCGCGGCGACCCAGCCGCCGGTGGCGTAGCCGTAGGTCTTCGCCGTCGCCTTCGGCTCGTCCACCAGCACATAGACGATGTAGCGCGGGTCCTGCATCGGAAAGGCGCCCAGGAAGGACGACATGCGCGAGTTCTTTTGGTAATGGCGGCCCTTTTGCTTGTCGGCGGTGCCGGTCTTGCCGCCGACGACGTAGCCCTTGACGCCCGCCGACTTGCCGGTGCCGTCGGCGACGACGAAGCGGAACATCCGGCGCATCATGTCGGAGGTCTGGCGCGACACCACCTGTTCGCCCGGAATCTCCGCGCCGGGCTGGCGGCGCAGGATGGTCGGGGGATGGAAGACGCCGCCGTTGATGACGGACGCCGCCGCCGCCACCGTGTGCATCGGGCTGACCGAAATGCCGTGGCCGAAGGAGATCGTCATGCTGTTGACCTCCCGCCACGGGTTGGGCGCCAGCGGCCAGCCATTTTCCGGCAATTCCAGCGCCGTCGGGCGCATGAAGCCCATCTTGGCCATGAAGGCGCGCTGGGCTGCGATGCCGATCAACTGGACCATCCGCACCGACCCCAGATTCGAGGAGTGCTGAAACACCTCGGCCACCGTCAGGGCGCGGCGCAGATTGTGATAGTCGTTGATGGTGAAGCGGCCAATCTTGATCGGGTGAGCCGCGTCGAAAGTGTCCGACACCCGGATCTTGCCGGAATCCAACGCCAGCGCCGAATTGAAGATCTTGAAGGTCGATCCCATTTCATAGACGCCAAGCGTCGCCCGGTTGAACAGCGTGTCGGGGTTCAGGCCGGTCGGATCCTGCGGGTCGAAGTCGGGCAGGGAGGTCATGGCCATGACCTCGCCGTTGCGGACGTCGAAGATGATCCCGGCGGCGCCGATGGCGCTGAACTCCTGAACCGTCGCCGTCAGCTCTTTGCGCAAGACATGCTGAAGCCGCAAGTCGATGGACACTTGCAGTGGCGTCGCCGGATCATCGTTCAACCGTTTGTTGAAGCCTTGCTCCAGCCCGGCCAGACCATTGTTGTCCACTCCGGTGAAGCCGACGATGTGCGACGTCAGATTGCCCGCCGGATAAAAACGCCGCTCTTCCCGCTCAAACGAAATGCCTGGAATGCCCAAGCGGTGAACGGCGTATTGCTGCTTGGGCGTCAGGTTGCGCTTGAGCCAGACAAAGCGCTTTTCGCCGCTGAGCTTGCCATACACCTCTTTGTAGTCGAGTTCCGGCAGGGTTGAGGCCAGCTTGCGCGCCGCCTCTTCGGGGCGCGAGATCAGCTTGGGATCGGCGTAGAGCGATTGCGTGACCAGCGATGTCGCCAGCAGATTGCCGTTGCGGTCCACGATGTCGGCGCGGTTGGTCGTGGTGCTGTCCAACTCCAGCGCGTGGTGCTGGCGCGGTTCCCCGCCTTGGCTGAACAGGGTGGCGGCCACCAGTTTGACGCCGATGGCGGCAAACACGGTCGTGACGACCGCCGCCGTAACCATAAGCCGATAACGGCTTTGCTCCATCGCAGCCGCCAGCGTCGTCCTCGGCTGGGCGGCCGTGGGCGCGGACAGGCTGCGGAAGGGCAGGCCGAACGGCGGAAATTTCATCGATTGGCTCCCAATCGGGCGACCAGCAGGCCCAGGCTGTCGGTTGGCTTGGGGTGGTGCTGCATCCCAGCGGCGATGACCTTGGTCGTCGGCGTGGGCGTGACCGGACGCGACGCGACGTCGGTCGGACGGTTCAACGAGGGCAACGGCGCGTTGGGGGCCAGTTTGCCGGGCGCGGCGGCGGGCGGCAGAGCGGGCGGCTTGGCGGCGGCGGGGATCAAAGCCGACGGCTTGATCGGCGCGGTCTTGACCGTCGGGATGGCGGGCAGGGCGGCGGGCACGATGACCGGAGTCCGCTCCAGCGCCTTGTCCATCGACAGCTTCGGCGACGGGATGCGGGCGCTGGCGACCTGCGGCGCGGCGGCGGCGACCGGAACGACGCTGGCGGGCAGGGCCGGGTTCACGCCGCGACCGGGCAAGGGGGCTTGCGGCGCGTCGTCGGGCGTCGGAGCCGGACGCATCGGTATGGCGTCGAGCGCCAGGAACTGCCGGGCCTCGGTCGGTTGCAGGGCCAGATGGGCGCGGGCCAGCTCCTCCAGCTTGGTCGGATCGTTCAGATAGCTCCATTCGGCGCGCAGCACCTGGATGGATTCCTGTTCGGTCACGATCTTGCGGTTCAGCCCGGCCAGCTTTTCTTCCAGATCCTGGACGTCATAGCTGGTTTGGAACAACACGGCCCCGGCGGCGGCGATCAGACCACCCCAGAACAGCCAGGTCTTGCCTTTCATGCAGCCTCCTTGCCGGGCGCCGGGAACATCGGCGCCGCTGTGCGTTCCGCCGCGCGCAGCCGGGCGGACCGGGCGCGCGGGTTTTGACGGGCTTCGGCCTCGCTGGGTCCGACGGGTTTGCGGCCCAGCAGGCGGAAGGATGGGATGTGCGCCGTGGCGGCGGCCACCGGCGTGTGACGGGACGGCGCGGCGGGCGGGGACGAGCGGTCCTTCAGGAACGTCTTGACCTCGCGGTCCTCCAACGAATGGAAGGAGACCACGGCCAGACGCCCGCCGGGCGCTTTCAGCAGCGATTCGGCGGCGGTCAGCCCGCGCCGCAACTCGCCCAACTCATCGTTCACATGGATGCGCAGCCCCTGGAAGCTGCGGGTGGCCGGGTCGATGGCGTCGCCTTTGCCCTTCGGCACCACCGAGCGGATCAGTTCAGCCAGTTGCCGGGTGCGCTCGATGGGGGCGGTCAGGCGGGCGGCGACGATGGCGCGGGCGACCCGACGGGCCATGCGCTCTTCGCCGTAATGATAGAAGATGTCGGCCAACTCGGCTTCGCTGGCGTGGTTGACCACGTCGGCGGCGGTCGGACCGCTGCGGCCCATGCGCATGTCGAGCGGACCGTCGAAGCGGAAGGAGAAGCCGCGTTCCGGCTCGTCGATCTGCGGGGAGGAGACGCCGATGTCGAGCGCCACCCCGTCCACCCCGGCGACGCCGCGTTCGGCCAGAAGCCGGTCCATGTCGCCGAAGCAGCCTTCGACGATCTCCAGGCGACCGGGGAACTGCGCGGCCAACGCCCGCCCGCGTTCGATGGCGGCGGGGTCGCGGTCGATGCCCCAGACCCGGCAATCGGCGGCTTCCAGAATGGCGCGGGTGTAGCCCCCGGCGCCAAAGGTGCCATCGACATAGACTCCGCCGTCTTGCGGGGCCAGGGCGTCGATCACCTCATGCAGAAGCACGGGGATGTGCGGGCTGGCGGCGGCGGGGTTGGCGGGGTGGTCGGTCATGCGCCATCCCCGTTCCGGCTGGCGGCGCCGCGCGCGGCCTTGGCGACGATCTGGCTGAGCGAGATGTCCTTGCGGACGACCTGCTCGCGCAGGGTGGCTTCATGGGCTTTCAGGGCGGTCGGTTCCCAAATCTGGAAGGTCTTGCGGCGACCGATGAAGGAGGCTTCCTCGCCAATTCCGGCGAATTCGGCCAATTCCTTGGGCAGGACGATGCGCCCTTCGGCGTCGAGAGGAACCGGGACGAGCTTTCCGAAAATAAAGGTCTCGATCATGTCGCGCTCGTCGGCGTCAAGATCGGGGGACTCCAGGCTTTCCGACAGGACGTCGAGATAATCCTGATCGGCGCCTTCCAAGGCTTGGTGGTTCAGAGAAGGCCAAAGATACACGGTGCTCGCCGCCGAGGTCTTGGCAAGCGACTGCCGGAACTGTGCCGGGATCGACACACGCCCTTTCCTGTCAACCTTGTTGACGTATGTGGACAGGAAAACGGCCATCGGCCCGGTGATCCCCCAGCTATCCCCCGCGCGGATCCCGCCCCGCGCCAGCCCCGTTCGCCCTTCAATTCGGCCTTTCTGGCGTTAACCAAATTGGACCCGAATTCCCCTCTGAATGGGCAATCATGGGATAGCATGGGACGGTATGGGCGTCAACCGGCCCTCCAGTATTCATGAGGGGGTGTCAAGAGTTTGTGAATCGCCTGTGGCTTTTCGGCCAATTGTGAAAGGGACTCGACGAGTCGGCGCAGTATTTCAAGGTCGTACAGGGGTGTGGATAATGTTATCCACAGAAGTTCGGCGAATGTTCCTCGCATTTTATGAAATTCATACGAGTTATAACAGTCGGGAGGCACGAATCGACTAAACCGTTTGGTCTAATCTTTGGCGGGCCAAGCATGGGCGAATCATGGGATGGCATGGGAAAACGGCAAAACTTATCCACCGCCTGTGGATCGTTCTGGGGACAAGGGGTGAAAAACGGCGGAAACATTGGGGATAGGTTAAGAATTGAGGGGGAGTGAGCGGTCGTGTGGTGAACGCGAATCGGGCGATTTCCACCGATCCGCCGCGCGTGGTCAAAGGCATCGGCAAGGCTCCGCGCGGCGATGGCCAAAGCGGGGCAAAGTCCGTCAATCCATGGGCTGGCGTGGGCGGACAGGAGCCGCCGCCCGTTCAGGATTGGGATGTCGTGGGATGGAAAACGCCAGATGGCCTATAAGCCGGGTTTTGTGTCCCGGACCATGACGGTCCAGGCGATGACCATTCGTCTGGGACGCCGGTTGCCCGGACGCCTCGCGCGACCAACCCGAGCGACGGCGCGGAAACGCGCTTGACCCCATGCCATCCCAAGCGGGACGGTTGGTCGGGCCGCTCCTATTCGGTCTTGCTCCCGGTGGGGTTTACCGTGCCGCCCCCGTTGCCGGGGTCGCGGTGCGCTCTTACCGCACCCTTTCACCCTTACCGACGGCGAACCGTCGGCGGTTTGCTTTCTGTGGCACTGTCCCTAGGGTCGCCCCCGCCGGCCGTTAGCCGGCACCGTGTTTCCGTGGAGCCCGGACTTTCCTCCCCCGGTCGAAACCGAAGGCGGTCATCCAGCCATCTGGCGAGGCTGTTCTTATAGAGTTGCGGGGGTGGGGGCAAATCCCAAATGGCGGCGCGGACAGCAAAACGCCCGCCTTTCGCGCGGAAAGGCGGGCGCCGCTGGAATGCAAACGATGGAAACGCTGTTTTACGAGAACAGGCTCGACACCGAACGCTCTTCGCTGATGCGCATGATCGCCTCGGCGATCAGCGGGGCGATGGTCAGTTGGCGGGTGTTGCGCGACACGCGCACCGCCTCGGTCGCCTGGATGCTGTCGGTCGTGACCAACTGCTCCAGCGGCGACACGGCGACGCGGGCGACGGCGCCGCCCGACAAAACGCCATGGGTGCAATAGGCGTGGACCGACTTGGCCCCGGCGTCCATCAGGGCCACGGCGGCGTTGCACAGCGTTCCGCCCGAATCGACGATGTCGTCAACCAGAATGCAACGGCGACCGTTGGCGTCGCCGATGATGTTCATCACCTCCGACACGCCGGCGCGTTCGCGCCGTTTGTCGATGATGGCGAGATCGGCGTCCAGACGCTTGGCCAGCGCGCGGGCGCGCACCACGCCGCCGACGTCCGGCGACACGATGGTCACTTCGTCCATGTTTTCAAAAGAATGACGGATGTCTTTCTCGAAAACCGGGGCGCCCATCAGATTGTCGGTCGGGATGTCGAAAAAGCCCTGGATCTGACCGGCGTGCAAATCCATCGTCAGCACGCGGTTGGCGCCCGCCTGGGTAATCAGGTTGGCGACCAGCTTGGCCGAAATGGGCGTGCGCGGGCCGGTCTTGCGATCCTGGCGGGCGTAGCCGTAATAGGGAATGACCGCCGTGATGCGCCGGGCGGACCCACGACGCAGCGCGTCGATCGTCACCAGCAGTTCCATCAGGTTGTCGTTGGCCGGGAACGAGGTCGACTGGACGACGAACACGTCCTCGCCGCGCACGTTCTCGAGGATTTCGACGAACACCTCCATGTCTGAGAAACGGCGAACGCTGGCCTTGGTCAGCGGAACGCTCAGGCATGTGGAGATCGCCTCGGCCAGCGGACGGTTGCTGTTGCCGGCAAGCACCTTCATCGGAGTCGGCTCTCTATACAGGGAAACGGCTCAAGCTGCGCTCGCCGCTTGCGCGCCGTCGCCCCTTGAAAACGGGGCGGACCATAACAAAGGGGCGTGCCTATGTAAACGTTCCATGACGATGGGCGCGCGCCGGATCGGGAATGCCCCTCTGCGTTGGGGGCATAGCCGGTTCGGCCGGGGGGCGTCGGCTCATCGGGCGAGCGCCCGCATCACGGTGGGAGTCTTGGCGATGTGGAGTTTCAAAGCAAGATCGGCCTTGGCCAGATGCTCCATGAACCAAAAGGGCAGAAGCTGATCGGCCTTGCTTTTGGCGTAGCCAAAGGAAAAGGCCGATTCCCGCGCCTCCACCTGTTCGATGATTTCGCTCAGCAGCACGATCATCCGGCGATGCTGGGCGCGGTGTTCGTCCAGCAGCGGATATCGGATCACCATCTGCACCTTTTCTTCGCGGGCGAAATGCTGCAAGGACAGATCGCGCAGCCGCTCCAGCAGGGCGGTGGCGCGGGCGCGTTGGTCGTCGTCGCCGGGCAGGGCCAGAAAACGGCGAATCAGTTCGTGGGTCTGGCGGTGATCGTCATCCAACACCCCATGGTCGATGACCATTTCCGCGCGCCAATCCAGCATCGGCTTCCCCCTCCTTGACCAAGGATGGTGTGCGGCGTCGCTGATCGAACCCAAGACTTGGGTCGCCGCACCGGGAAGCCGCGCGCCGATGCGCAAGGCCGCATCATCGCGCGAATCCGTCTGGGTGGCAATTGCTTCAAATCCGAACAATATCGACCCAGCCAACCGGCGGGCGGTTTCGTCAGCTTTGCAGAACGATGGAGGACAGGCCCCGCCCGTAATCCGCCTCGCCCCGCAGGCAGGAACGGCGGTAGCTGAAAAAGCGGTCCTCTTCGGCCACCGTGTCGTTGGGGCAGCGCTGGATCATGGCGACCCCCGCGTCGCCCAGCCGACGCGTGATGTAAGCGGGCAGATCGAACAGGAAATGACCGGGGCGGCGGGCCGGGGCGAAATAGTCGCGGTTGCGCTCGTCCTCGTCCAGGAAAGGCGCGGGGAATTCCGGCCCGACTTCGTAGGAACGCTGGGCGATGCAGGGGCCGATGCAGGCGACGATCCGCCCTGGCGTCGCGCCCAGATCGACCATGCGGGCGATGGTCGCCTCCAGAACGCCGCCCTTGGCGCCCTTCCATCCGGCGTGGGCGGCCCCGATGACCCGCGCCTTGGTGTCGGCGAACAGCACCGGCGCGCAATCGGCGGTCAGGATGCCCAGCGCGATTCCCGGCTGGTTGGTCGCCATGGCGTCGGCCTGCGGGGCGGCGTCGGGCGTCCAGGGCGCGTCGACGACGACGCAGGTCGGGCTGTGAATCTGATAGCAGGTGACGAGGTGACTGGGCTTCACCTCCATCCGCGCGGCGGCGCGGGCGCGGTTTTCATGCACCGCCGCCGGGGCGTCGGACGACCCCAGCCCGCAATTCAGCGAGGCGTACAGCCCGGTGGACACGCCGCCCGCCCGCGTGAAAAAGGCGTGGCGGATGTGGGTGATGTCGTTCAGCGCGCCAAGAGTAATCACAAACGCCATCCTGTGTGGGTCGCTTCCGGCCCTTTAACCTTGCGGCTTGCGCCCGGCGGGTCAAGGTCTTCCGTTGGACAAACTGGTTGGATCACAAAGGCTCGAACCCCGCCGGGGCGGCGCCGTCGGGAAAGGCGCCGGGGGAGGCCAGCGCCAGCAGCTTGAACAGGCGGCCCATCTGTTCCGGCTCCACCAACCGGGCCAGCGCCGACCGGATGTCGGCGGCCTGCGCCGGGGTGGCCTTGGCCGACAGGATGGCGGCGCGCTGGCGGATGCCCAGCGCGGTCAGCCAATCCCCCTGATCGACGGTTCCGAACGCCTCGGCCCCGGCGGCGCGGGCGGCGGCGGCGAGCGCGGCGAAATCGACGTGCGCCGTCAGGTCAGCCTCGCCCGGATCCGCAAGAACCGGGGCGTAGGCGTGGCGGCGCAGCGCCTGGAGCGTGTCGCCAACCGCCGGACCATGGCCATAGCCGTAATCAATGAGCAGCGCCGCGCCGGGATGGGCGGCGAGCCGTTCGCCGATCACGCGGGCGACGGCGAGCGAGGCGGGGGAGACCTCCACCACCGCGCCCTCGGCGGCGCCGTCTCGCAGCGCGTCGGGAACCAGCCGGTTGCCGGAACTGCCGAAGGCTTCCAAGACAAAGCGGAAGCGCGGCGCGTCCTCCGTCCCCGCCGGGTCGAGATCGACCAGACGCTCGAACCAGCCATGGTTGGTTTTCTGCACCTGACGGATCGGCAGCGCGTCGAAAAACTCGTTGGCGACCAGCAGGGTGGGGCCTTCGGGAACCTGCGCCAGATGGTCGTGCCAGTGAATCGCCGCGTCGCCCATCAGGGGCGCCAGCGCGTCGCGTTGCCGGGCGCGCAGGGTTGGGCTGGTTTCCACCAGATGCAGGGTGGCGGCGGCGCGAAATTCGGGAACCACGGCGGCGGCGCGCAGGGCGTCGCGCATCAGGGTGCCGCGTCCGGGACCAAGCTCCACCAGATGAAAGGGGGTGGGGCCGCCCAGCCGCGCCCAACTGTCCACGCACCACAGCCCGACCAACTCGCCGAACATTTGGCTGATTTCCGGCGCGGTGGTGAAATCGCCGCCCGCGCCGAAGGGATCCTGGCGGCTGTAGTAGCCCAAACGTGGATGTCCCAGCGCCTCCGCCATGAAGGCGCTGACGGTGAGCGGGCCGTCCAGGATGATTCGGCGGGCCAGCAGGCGGGCGAGCGTCTCCTCGCTCATCGGGCGCGCGCTCATGGATGGCGGCTCCGGGTCAGGCGGTTTGGGCGGCGGCGCGCTGGCCGCGCAGCATCAGCCAGCCGCCGACCAGCAGCATCGGCAGGGACAGCAATTGCCCCATCGTCGCACCGGCGAACAGGAACCCCAATTGCGGGTCGGGTTCGCGGAAGAACTCCACGGTGATGCGGGCCAGCCCATAGCCGACGAAAAACAACCCGCTGACCAGGCCGGGGCGTCGGCGAACCGCCGGGCTGCGCACGGCGACGGCCAGCAGCAGGAACAGAACCGCCCCCTCCAACGCCGCTTCGTAAAGCTGGCTGGGGTGGCGCGGCGTCTGGAGCGGGTCGCGCGGAAACACCATGGCCCAAGCGACGTCGGTCGCCGGGCGGCCATACAGCTCGCCGTTGATGAAGTTGGCGATGCGGCCAAAAAACAGGCCGATGGGGGCGCAGGCGGCGATGAGGTCGCCAAAGACGAAGGCCGACAGACCGCGCCGCCAACAGAAGAGGACGATGGCGAGCAGGACGCCGGTCATCCCGCCATGGAACGACATGCCGCCGTGCCAGACTTGCAGGGCGTCCAGCGGGTCTTCGGCGTAATGGGGCAGATTGTAGAACAGCACATAGCCCAACCGCCCGCCCAGAATGGTGCCGATCACCGCCCAGGTCAGGAAATCGTCGAAATCCTCCGCCGATGGGCGTTGCCCGCTTTGCCGCGCCAGATGCAGGCAATAGCGCCAGCCCAGCACGAAGCCCGCCAGATAAGCCAGCGCGTACCAGCGGACGACGAGCGGCCCGATGGCGAAGGCCACCGGATCGATCATGGGAAAGGGCATGGCCATCGTTTCAGGCTCCGCTCAGCGGTAAGGGTCGGGTTGCGACAGGAAATCCTGCACGTAGCGCCGCACGCCCTCTTCCAGACTGGTGAAGGGCTGGTCGAACCCGGCGGCGCGCAGGCGGTCGGTCTTGGCCTGGGTGAAATACTGGTATTTGCCGCGCAGATGCTCGGGCATGTCGAAATACTCGACGCGCGGTTCCTGGCCCAGCGCGGCGAAGGTGGCCAACGCCAAATCCTTGAAGCTGCGGGCGACGCCGGTGCCGACGTTGAACAGGCCGCTGACCTCGGCGTGGTCGTACAGCCACAGCATCACGGCGACGCAATCATCCACATGGATGAAGTCGCGCAACTGCCCGCCATCCTCGTAACCGTCCTTGTGGGATTTGAACAGGCGGGCGGGCTGACCGGCGACCAATTGGGGGTGCAGCTTGGCGACGACGCTCATCATGTCGCCTTTGTGCGTTTCGTTCGGGCCGAAGACGTTGAAGAATTTCAACCCGGCCCATTGCGGCGGCAGCAGATCGGCCTCAGCCACGGCGCGGGCGACGCGGCGGTCGATCAAATGCTTGGACCAGCCATAGGCGTTGAGCGGGCGCAGCCGCGCCAACCCCTCGCAAGAAGCGTCATCGTCAAAGCCAGCCGACCCGTCGCCGTAGGTGGCGGCGGAGGAGGCGTAGATCAGCCGACAGCCGCGCCACGCGCACCAGCGCCACAGTTCGAGCGTCAGCGCCACATTGTTGGCGACGATCTTGTCCACGTCGCGCTCGGTGGTGGCCGAGACGGCGCCGAGGTGGAAGATGGCGTCGATCTCGGCGGCGTGTTGATCGAGAAAGGCCAGCGCGTCTTCCGGGCGGACCAGGGTCGCGACCTCGCGCTTGGCGAGATTCTGCCATTTGTCGCCGTCGCGGAAACGGTCGATCACCGCCACGTTGGTCAGCCCACGCGCGGCCAGCGCCGCGACAAGGTTGGACCCGATGAACCCGGCCCCTCCGGTGACGACGATCATGCCACTGTCCGCTGCTCTGCTTGACTGGTCCGGCCCTTATAGGCCGGGGCGAGGCTTGGGGGCAAGGCGTGGCGGGCGGTTGTTTCCATTGGTGAAGGCTGTTTGCGTGTCAAAGTCAGGGTTGCCCCCACCAAAGCGATCATTGGTTCTTAAAAACATCGGAGCGTATCGTGCAAAAAACACGAGAGGATTGAACATGCTCAAGTATGTGATGCCAATGGTGGTTCTCGCCGCGTCCTCGTTTCTCGCGCTTCCCGTGGCGGCCGGTGGGCTTGCCACCAAGGATGAGGCGATCGCCATGGTTGGCAAGGCTTCGGCGCTTTTGAAAGCGGTCGGGCCAGAGAAGGCGTTTCCCGTTTTCAACGACAAAAATGGCGGTTTTGTGGATCGTGATCTGTATGTCGTCGTTTATGACGGCGCAGGACGATGCCTCGCCCATGGGGCCAATCCAAAATTGATCGGCAAGGATTTGATCGATGCGGAGGACATCGATGGAAAACTTTATGTGAAAGAGAGGGTCGAATTGGCGAAATCAAAATCAAGTTTTTGGCAAGACTATAAATTTACAAATCCAACCACCAAGAAGGTTGAGCCAAAGCAAATGTATTGCGAGCCTGCCAGCAATCTTATTGTGTGCGGCGGTATTTACAAGCAGTGATTTTTTTGCGCAGGAGGGAAGACTATGACGTTGTCAAAAAAACTGATCTCATATTTTGCCCTTCTGGCTTCCGTTATAGTGCTTCTTGGCGGCGTCCAGATCTACGCGATTTTGACCGTTGACGGGCAGGTTTCCACCATCCTCGCCAGGGCTGTTGCGGGCTCGGCTCGTGCAAATAATGTTTCACAGTCTTTGTCCGATCACCGAAAGCTGATGTACGAGCTTGTCGCTCTGGTGTCCACCGACGTGTCTCCTGCGCGCATTGAGGCGGCGAAGCAGCAGTTGCGCGTGATGGGGGATATTGTGGCAAGCGGAGGGGCCTCTGTCGCCGATGATTTGCCCGGCAAGGATGCGACGGGGCTTGACGAGGCGATGACGGAGGCGACCCGCAAATATATGGCGAAAAGCGGCGATCTGATCGACATTCTCGATGGCGACGCGTCAACGACGTTGGCGTTCATGGGAAGCCTGGAAAAGCAGGCGAAGGCCTTGGCGGCGACAATCGGCGATGTGAAGAATCTCTATGCGGACATGGTCTTGGCTGCGGAGAACGAAACGACGAAATCAATCAACGTCACTTATATGGTCTTGTTGGTCGAGATCGGGTCGGCTGTGGCCGTCGTGCTTTTGATGCTGCGTTTTGTTCGGCGGGAGGTCGCGCATCCGTTGGCTGGGTTGGCCGTGGTCATTCGTGATCTATCCACCGGGCGCGTTGACGTGGCGGTTGACGGCGGGTTGCGGAAAAGGAGTGACGAAATTGGCGGCATCGCGTCGGCCATCGACATTCTCGTGACTCATGAAATGGAGCGTCTGCGTTTGGCGCAGGAGGGCGAGGTCAACGCGCGGATCCAACGCGAACGTTCCGATCAGATCGCGGCGCTGTCCCAGCGGTTTGACGCGACGTCCAGAACCGTCATTGGGCAAACCATCGCCGCCGTTCAAAATCTTGAAGAAACCTCGCGGACAATGTTGGTGATTGCGGATCGGACCACGGGGCAAACCTCGGGCATGGCGACCGCCATCGATC
>NZ_JBMDKF010000031.1:0-65473 GCF_057809575.1 Azospirillum sp. FG154
CCTGTTCACTTGTTCCATACGCGACGACGCCGGAGCGCGCCGGACGGCGCAATCCCCGCCCCCTGTTCCACACGCGAGTCGCTGGGTCGGGCGAGTGGAACGTTTGAAACACCGTGAAACAGTTTTCATGACCCTGTTCACTTGTTCCATACGCGCTGACACCGGAGCGCGTCGGGCGGCGCAGACGGGGGTTCGGCCTCGGATTGGGCAGGATTGACGGATGGGTCGGGATTCGGGGCATGGGGAATCCGGCAAGGCATTAGGCTACAATTCCTAATCCAGCCTGACGCTCCCGGCAACCCCGCGCGGCGCATTGGGCGCCGCCCCTCTGTTTCGCCCTACTCAGCCGCCTGGGCGGCGCCGTCAGCCCCCAACAGGTAATCGATGTCGCCGCCGTCGAGCGCGCTGACCAGCCCGGTGCCTTCGATGGTGGCGGCGGACAGGCTGCCCTTGCGGCGTTGCAGTTCGATGATGCGCTCTTCCACCGAATTGGCGGCGATGAGCTTGTAGACGAAGACCGGTTTGTCCTGGCCGATGCGGTAGGCGCGGTCGGTGGCTTGATCCTCGGCGGCGGGGTTCCACCAGGGATCGTAATGGATCACCGTGTCGGCGGCGGTCAGATTCAGGCCGCGCCCGCCCGCCTTCAGGCTGATGAGGAAGACGGGAACCTCGCGGTTCTGGAAACGGTTGACCGGCGCGGCGCGGTCCAGGGTGCGCCCGGTCAGCTCGACATAGGGAATGTCGGCCTTCTCAAGCTCCACCTTGATGAGATCCAGCATGGTGGTGAATTGCGAGAAAATCAGGATGCGGCGGCCTTCCGGCACCATTTCCCGCACCATCTCGGTCAGCGCCTCCAGCTTGGCGCTTTCCTTCACCTTGGCGGCGGCGGGCATCTTCAACAGGCGCGGGTCGCAGCAGACCTGACGCAGCTTCAGCAGCGCGTCGATCACCGTGATGGCGTTGCGGCCCAGGCCGCCGCCCGCCGCCCCGCCGACGGCCAGCGCGGCGCGCACCGTCTCGTTCACCGACAGGCGGATCGTCTCGTACAAATCGCGCTGGTCGCGGTCCAAATCGATGCGGACCACCACCTCCGTCTTGGGCGGCAGCTCCTTGGCCACCGCCTCCTTGGTGCGGCGCAGCAGGAAGGGGCGGATGCGGCGCATCAGCAGATTGGCGCGCGTGTTGTCGCCGCGCTTTTCGATGGGCACGCGGTAACGCTTGCCGAACTCCTTGCGGTCGCCCAGCAGGCCGGGCATCAGGAAGGCGAACTGGCTCCACAGCTCGCCCAGATTGTTTTCCACCGGCGTGCCGGACAGGCAGAGCCGATGACGCGCCTGCAAGGCCGCGACGGCGCGGGTCGCCTTGCCGTCGGGATTCTTGATCGCCTGCGCCTCGTCCAGCACCAGCATGTGCCAAGTCAGCCGTTTCAGCAGATCGACGTCGCGCGCCACCACGCCGTAAGTCGTCACCACGATGTGGGCGCGGTCGAGGTCCGACAGCTTTTCGTGACGGTCCAGCCCGTGCAGCACCACCACCCGCAGATCGGGGGTGAAGCGCGCGGCTTCCGCCACCCAGTTCGGCACAAGGCTGGTCGGCACCACCACCAGACACGGGTCGGTCAGCCGCCCCTCATGCTCTTCCATGGCGATGTGGGCCAGAGTCTGCGCGGTTTTGCCCAGCCCCATGTCGTCGGCCAAAATCCCGGCGACGCTGTTGGCCCGCAGGCTTTGCATCCAGGCCAGACCGGCGCGTTGGTAATCGCGCAACTCGCCCTGGAAGCTTGGCGGGGGGTCCATGTCGCCCGGCGCCTCGCTGTCGCGCAGGCGCTTGAGGTAGCCGTCGATCTGCGCGGTTTCCTCGACCCGCCTTGCGATCAAATCGTCGATGTCGAGCAGCGAGTCGGCTTCCGCCAACGGAACCTTCAGCCGGTCGCCGACGGGCCGACCGGTCCCCAGCATGGCGTCCAGCACGCTCATCAAGCGCTCGACCCGCTCGGCGGGCAGCGATAGGACGTTGCCGTCGTCCAGCACGATGTGCGCCCGACCGTCGATGATCCGGGTGGCCGACAAGCCGCCGCGCTCGACCAGTTGGGCCAGAATCGGCAACAGCGGGCGGCGCTCCCCGTCGATCTCCACCCCGACGTCAAGATCGAACCAACCGTCGCCGGCGTCGCGAACGGCGACGTCCACGTCGGACCCCGGTTCGATCACCTTGGCGCCAAAATCGCTGCCGACCTCCACCACCCAACCGGCCTTGGTCAGGGCCGGAATCTCCGTGGTCAGGAAGGCTTTCCACCGTTCGTCAACGTCCCGTCCGGTCAGCCAGTGAACCCGCGTGCCGCGCCCGTTCAGCGTGCCTTTCGGCGGTTCGACGCGCGCCTGGGCGAAGCCAAGGCCGGACAGCCGGTCCAACGCCGCCTGCTCGGTCCGCTTGTCGCGGCGGACGAAGGTGACGTTGCCGCGCTCATCCTCGAACCGGGCGAACTGGCGCTGGTCGTCGGGTTCGATTTCCGCCGGTTCGCCGGGTTCGCCGTAATCAAAGGACAACCGCAGCACATCGACCAGCCCGTCGTGCGGCGTGACCACCCGGCCCAGCAGGGCCAGCACGCGCGGCGCCCGTTCAATGATGTCCGCCGCCTCGGCGGCGCCGCTGCGGATGCCGGGAATGGCGTTGTCGCGGAAGGACGGCGATTGGTTGGTCGCGTTGCGCAACGGGGCGAACAGCCGCGAAGGCGGCGGCGCGACGGCGGCGGGCGCCGCGATGGGCGGAACCGGCTTGCTCTTCGGCACCTCCACCACCTGGAGATCAACGGCGAAGACGCTGCCGCTGGCCGAATCCACGCACCAATAGGATTGCCCCTTGAACAGCGTGCAGCGTTCCGGCAACCCGGTCGGCCGCAGCTTGCGCGTCGCCGGATCGCGGAAGGCGCGCACGACGCGGCCCGGCGCCTCGGTCAAGGGGGTGCCGTCGCGCCAGACCAGCCGCCCGGTTCCCAGCAGACGGCGCAGCAAACGATCCACCGCCTCGCCCCGGCTCTTGGCGACGGGGGTGCGCAGCGTGCCGCCGCCGCCCAACAGCCGGGCGATGGCGCGGTCGGCGTCGCCGCTGATGTCGCGCGGGGCCTTGGCCAGCACGTCGCGCGGGGTGGCGGGTTCGGTGTCCGCCTGCCCGTCCGTCACGAAATCGGCGGAGACGCAACAGGCGACCTCGCCCTGCCCCGGCTCCAACGTCCAACGCAGGCTGCGTTCGCCCTCGGCCTTCGGGGTGGGGTTGGGCGTGGGCAGGCTGGAGGCGGTCGCCGTCGTCGGGGCCGCCGGAACCAGCGGCAGGATCGGCGGGGCGGTCTTCGGCGGCGTGGTCGGGCGCACGAGCGACAAGGTCGGCGGCGCCGCTTTCGCCGCAGAGGCTGGGGGCGTCGCAGGGGCCGTCGTGTTCGCCGCAGCGGGCGACGCCCGATCCGCCAGATCGAAGAGGGAGGCTTTGCGCCATTCCGGGCGGGTGTCCAGCGCCATCATCGCCGCCGCCGCCATATGGGCGCAGGCGTTGCGGCCACAGGTGCAGGTGCGTTCCAGCACGACGCCGCGCTTGCCCTGGATCGGCGTGACCACCACCGCCAGACGGCGGCCCAGATCGTTGACCTCGGCCTTGATGCGATTCGCGCCCGCGTCGGACAGGGTGACGGCGCCCGTCATAATCAGGGTGCGCCCGCGCTGCAAGGTTTTCGCCTCGAAAACGCGCGTCAGATCCTCCTGAGCGAAGGGGACGGCGACGCCAGCCTGGGAGCCGAGCGGCAAAGCATCAAAAAAGGACATGCGATCGGAACGCCGTTCAGCCAGAACAAAACAAAACGGGCCGCCGGAGCAACGGCGTCCGCCCATTCTCGCAAGCCATTACGGCCAAACGGCCCGCGTGCGAAAGACCGTGATAGCACAGGAATGGCGCTGCGGCATCATCAGGGTTGGGAAATCAGCCACGCGGACGAGAAAGGGCGGACGCGCGACCGACGCTCAGCCTTCGACATCGACCTGCGCGTCGGCGATGACGCAGTTGCGCCCGGCCCGCTTGGCCTCGTACAGCGCCTCGTCTGACCGGCGGATCAGCGTTTCCGCCGTGTCGCCCAGGCGACCGCCGACCGAGATGCCAATCGACACCGTCACCGAGATTTCTTCGGCGCCGGCGGCGGACACCGTGAAGGGAACGTCGGCGATGCGCTGGCGCAGACGTTCGGCGACGATCAACGCCGCTTCGCCGTCGGTGTCGGGCAGAATGACGATGAACTCCTCGCCGCCCAAACGCGCCACCAGATCGAAGGTGCGCAGATTGCGGCTGGCCCGCGCCGACACCTCGCGCAGCACCTCGTCGCCGATGGTGTGGCCGTGGCTGTCGTTGACCACCTTGAAATGGTCGATGTCGAACATCAGAACGGCCACCGGCTTTTGGCTGTCGATGGCGCGTTCCAGCAGGCGCGGCAGATGGGCGTTGACGTAGCGGCGGTTGAAAACGCCGGTCAGGCTGTCGGTCAGCGCCATCGACAGGCTTTGCTCGTAATTCGAGCGCAGCCGTTCCTGGTAGCGTTTGCGCCGGATCTGGGTGCGGGCGCGGGCCAGCAACTCGTTCCGGTCGATCGGCTTGATGACGTAATCGTTGGCGCCGAGTTCCAGCCCCTTGGCGACGTGGTTCAAATCCCCCTCGTCCACCATCAACAGGACCGGCACCTGCCGCGTCCGCTCGTGCGAGCGCAATTGCGAGCACAGGCGCAAGCCGTCCTCATTCGCCAAGGTCAGGCTGATGACGACCAGATCCAACTCGTTGGAGAGCGCCCGTTCCAGCGCCTTGGCCCCGGTGTCGGTCGCCATCACGCTGTTGTGGTCGCGTTGCAGGGTTTCCGTTACTTTGTCGAGGTCGAGCGCGGAATCCTCCAGAACCAGGATGCGGGCGCGCTCAAAGGATTCGTTCAGCAACGTGCCGCTGCGCTCGATCACCCCGAATTGGCCGGAGGTGTTTTCGCGCAAACGCCATTCGTCCATCATCATCTTGAGACGAACCAGCGAGCGGACCCGCGCGAACAGGGCGATGTCGTTGACCGGCTTGGTCAGAAAATCGTCGGCCCCAGCCTCCAGCCCGCGCACCCGGTCGGCGACGTCGGACAGGGCCGTGACCATCACGACGGGAATGTGCATGGTCGCGGGGTCGGAGCGAATGCGCTCGCACACCTCGAACCCGTCCATCCCCGGCATCATGACGTCGAGCAGAACGATGTCCGGCGATTCCCTGTGAACCATCTCCAGCGCGTCCGGCCCGTTGAAAGCCGTGATGACGTTGAAATACTCGCGCGTCAGCTTGGCCGCGAGCAGCTTCACATTCGGCAGAACATCATCGACGACGAGCACGCGCGCGGACATGGAGCGATGCGATCCTGTGAAGCTTCGGTTCAAAAAATCAGGCTAGAAAACGTCTAACCGTCTCAAGAAACTTAACCACCGAGATGGGCTTTGCAATGTAATCCTCGCAACCGCCCTGGCGAATCTTTTCCTCATCGCCCTTCATGGCGAAGGCGGTGACGGCGATGATCGGGATGCTTTTCAGCTCCGCGTCGTCCTTGATCCACCGCGTCACCTCAAGCCCCGACACCTCGGGCAGTTGGATGTCCATCAGGATCAAATCGGGGCGATGCTGACGCGCCAGCCGCATCGCCTCCATCCCATCGCGGGTTTGCAGAGTGCCGTAACCATGCGCTTCGAGCAGATCATGGAACAGCTTCATGTTCAGCTCGTTGTCCTCAACGATGAGGACTGTCTTGGCTGACGCGCCGTCGACCATGGTTGACCCACCCGGTTCCACCGACATGCACTCTCCACTCAAGCTTGGCGCCCTGGCTGGCCGCCGGAGAGGGCGTTGACCGGCGCGGCGCGATCAAAGCGACCACACCCCGGTATACCCCTTTTCCCAACAGGTCGCGACGGTTAAATTGCCGTTGACTCCAGGACGCCGACGGATCGGCCAAGGCGAACGCAGACGCCTGATCGGGCAAAACAAAACCGCCCGCAAAAGCGCGGGCGGCCTGTCCTAGTCCCCAGCCCAGTCCCAAGCGGCGACCATCAGCCGCTTACGCGGCGACGTCCGCCTGCGTGGTGGATTTCGTCTTGCGCTTGGCGTCCCGACGGCGGGCGCTTTTGGCCCCATACATCATGCTGTCGGCCCGCCGCATCACCTCGTCCTCCTGGTCTTCCGCACCATAGGGCTGGGTGCCGACCGAGAAGCGAACCGGCAGGGAAACCCCGCCCCATTCCGCGTGGCAGGCGTCGGCGAGCGCCGCCAGTTCGCTGGCGCGGGCCAGACCGCTGGTCACGTCGGTGTTGGTCAACAGCACCGCGAACTCGTCGCCGCCCAGCCGGGCCACCACATCCTCTTGCCGGACGCTGGACACGATCATCAGCGCGACTTGGCGCAGATAGCTGTCTCCGGCGACATGGCCATGGGTGTCGTTGATCGCCTTGAAACCGTCCAAGTCGATCATCACCAACAGACCGCCCGCCGTTCCGGTGCGCCGGGCCGAGGCCAGTTCACGCCGGAAGTGGCTGTAGAAGCCCCGCCGATTCAACAAGCCGGTCAGCTCGTCGGTCATCGTCAGGCTTTCCAGATAGGCGATGCGCTCTTGCTGTTGGGCGATGGTTTCCCGCGCTTCGGCCAGCAGGGCGATGGTCTCGTCAAGCGCCTGCCGCTCCGTTCCCCGCAGCAACCCAACCCGCGAAGCCAGCGCGACCGGATTCCAAACCATCTCGCCGTCGAAGCGATCGCAGGAGTGGGACGTCAGGTCCAAGGCGGCGACAATGGCGTTCATGGGGCGGCTCCTTACTGGAGGTCGATGCTCTTCGTCCCATCCCATGCAGATGATGTGCCAACCCGACAACCTAGGCGATTCCACGCTTTGCCATCCCTGCCGACCTGCGGATTTTTCCCCTCCCCCCTTTGCCGCCCGGCAGCTTCTGCCGCCGCCGGGCAATTTCGTCCTCCCGACCGCCCGCCTCACCCCACCCGGTCCGGCGGCTCCCGCCCGGACAACACCGCGTCGATGTTGTCCAACGCCTTGAAACCCATGGCGTTTCTGGTTTCGACCGTGGCGCTGCCCAAATGCGGCAACAAAAAACTGTTCGGCAGGTCACGATACTCCGCGAACAGGTTCGGTTCGTTCTCGAACACGTCCAACCCGGCGGCGGCGAGCCGCCCGTCGCGCAGGGCGGCGACAACGGCCCGGTCATCCACCACCGTTCCGCGCGCGGTGTTGATGAGGATGGCCCCCGGCGGCAGACGCGCGATCCGTTCGGCGTTCAACCAATGGCGGGTTTCCGCCGTGGCGGGGAAATGCAGCGACAGCACGTCGCTGACCGCCAACAGCGCGTCGGGATCGGAATGATAGACCGCGCCCTCCTCCAACTCCGGGGGCAGTCGCTTGCGGTTGCTGTAATGGATGGTCATGCCAAAGGCCCGCGCGCGCCGCGCCACCGCCTGGCCGATGCGGCCCATGCCGATGACGCCCAACCGCTTGCCGCCGATGTGGGTTCCCATCAATTGGGTGGGGGTCCAGCCGGTCCAGGCGTCGGCCCGGATCAGCCGCTCCCCTTCCGACGCCCGCCGGGCCGCGCCCAGGATCAGGAGCAAGGCGATGTCGGCGGTGGCGTCGGTCAGCACGTCGGGCGTGTTGGTCACGATCAGGCCGCGCGCCTTGGCGGCGGCCAAATCAATGTGGTCGGTGCCGACGGAAAAGGTCGCCAGCAGCCGCACCCGATCCGGCAAGGCGGCGATGGCGGCGGCGTCCAGCCGATCTCCGGCGCAGCACAGCACGGCGTCGGCCCCGCGTTCCGCCGCCCGCGCGGCGATGGCCAAACCGGACAGCGCCTCGTCCGTCGGGTTGAGGATCGCCGTGTAATCGCGCGACGCGCGCGCCTCCACCGCGTCGGGCAGGCGGCGGGTCAGCAGAACCACCGGGCGATTCTCCGCCGAATGGTCGTCTGCCGAACGGGGAATGGCGGAATCGGTGGGGTCTGTCATGCTGGGAATTCCTTTCCAATGATAGGAATTGCGGGTGGCGGGCCTTTCGGTCTGCGTTAAAAACACCCATAATCCAACCAGCGCCGACAATCACCTGTGGATCCCGCCTTGTCCAACCGCCGCACCGCCCACCGTTCCGCTGGTCGCCTGTTTCTGGGCAAGCTTCTGGGCGCGGCCATGGGCGTGGCCCTTGGCGTCGCCGTCACGCTGGTCGCCAGCGCCGACGCCCCCGCGTTGGCCGCCACCCTGCCCTCCGCCTTGCCCAGCTCCAGCGACGTGGCCGCCGCCATTCAACCGCATCGCGCGATCTACACCATGTCGCTGCTGTCGGCCCGCAACAGCTCCAAGGTCAGCGACGTGCGTGGACGCATGATGTTCGAGTGGGCCGACGCCTGCGACGGTTGGACCACCGAACAACGCTTTCAGTTGCGCTTCGTCTACAGCGAGGGCGACGAGATGGCGATGAACACCAATTACACGACCTGGGAAGCCAAGGACGGCCTGCGCTATCGCTTCAACGTCCGCAAGGTCATCAACGGCGAGGTGGATGACGACGTGCGCGGCGAGGCGAACCTGACGGCCAACGGCGGCGTCGGCACGGCGCAATTCTCCAAACCAGAGCCGCAGGAGATCGACTTGCCCGCCGGGGCGATGTTCCCAACGGCCCACACGCTGGCGGTCCTCGACCACGCCCGCCGGGGGGAGCATTTCTTCAGCCGCACCATTTTCGACGGCGCCGACGCCGAGGGCGCGACCGAAGTCTCCACCGTGATCGGCCAACCCAGCCCGGCCAAGAACGCCGCCAAAAGCGCCCTGCTGCGCGACGCCCAAAGCTGGCCGGTCCGCATGGCCTTTTTCCCCACCCACAGCGACTCGGCCCAGCCCGAATATGAAATGAGCCTGCGCCTGCTGCAAAACGGCGTCGCCGAATCCATGCAAATTGATTACGGCGATTTCATCGTCAACGCCATTCTGGAAAAGATCGAGGCTCTGCCCCGCTCCGGTTGCTGACCCGCATTTTGTGAAAATACTTAGGGGTTGATCGCGACTCGCGGCTGCGCTTAACTGTTCACCAGACACTGGTACAATGGACGGAGAAGACCCGCGTCAACGCCATCGGACGTTGCGGGCGCGTTTCCGTCGCAAGAGGGTTCCACCATGAGCAAGAAACACGTCCAGATCGGACAAGTCTTCCAGCCGGTCGGCGCGGCCAAGGGCCGCGCGTGGCGGGTGATGGGGACCGTCAATCTGCTCGGGATCCCGCACGCCCGCATCGTCAGCACGGAAGATGAAGGCGTGTCGAAGACGCTGAGCTGTTCGGTTCTCGTCGACACCGATCATTATCGGTTGATCGCCTCCGCGCCGATCGACGGCATGGCGGCGTAAACACCCCCCGGCCAACCCTGGGCTTCAACCCCGGGTTGGTTCTGGCGCAACCGGCAACGCCGCTGGGAGCATCGCTCCGGCGGCTTTTTGTGTTTCCAGAGACCGATGGTTCAGCCTCACCGGGAATTCCGCCGATGTCCTCCAGCCTTTTCGCCAACCAGGCGCCGCGACCGCTGGCCGACCGGCTGCGCCCCACATGTCTGGCCGATGTGGTGGGGCAGGATCATCTGCTGAAGCCCGACGCCCCCATCGGACGGATGGTCGCCGCGCGCGCCCTTTCCTCGATGGTGCTGTGGGGCACGCCCGGCTGCGGCAAGACCACCATCGCCCGCCTGTTGGCCGAAGCCACCGATCTGCATTTCGAGGCGATCTCGGCCCTGCAAAGCGGCGTCGCCGATCTGCGCAAGATGTTCGAGGCGGCGCGCGGGCGGCGCGCGGGCGGGCAAGGCACCCTGTTGTTTTGCGACGAGGTCCACCACTTCAACAAATCGGTTCAGGACATCTTCCTGCCCTATCTGGAAGACGGCACCATCACCCTGGTCGGCGCCACCACCGAAAACCCCAGCTTCGAGTTGAACGCCGCCATCCTGTCCCGCGTCCAGGTCTTCGTTCTGCACCGCCTGGACGAGAGCGCGCTGGCCGCCTTGCTGGAACGCGCCGAGTCCCATCTTGGCCATCCCCTGCCGCTGACGCCCGACGCGCGAACCGCGCTGCTCGCCATGGCCGACGGCGACGGGCGGTTCCTGCTGAACATGCTGGAGCAAATCAACGCGCTGGCGGCGGGGGAGCCGCTGGACGCGGCGGGGTTGGGACGGGTGTTGCAACGGCGCATGCCGTCCTACGACAAGGCCGGGGACGGGCATTACAATCTGCTCTCGGCCTTTCACAAAAGCCTGCGCGGGTCCGACGCCGACGCCGCGCTTTATTGGATGTGCCGGATGCTGGCGGCGGGGGAGGATCCGCGCGTCATCGCCCGGCGGATGCTGTGCGTCGCCAACGAGGATGTCGGGCTGGCCGATCCCAACGCCATCGTTCAGGCGTTGACCGCCTGGGAAACCTATGAGCGGCTGGGTCCGGCGGAGGGGGAACGGGCGCTGGCGCAAGCCTGCCTGTATTTGGCCACCGCCCCGAAATCAAACGCGGTCGAGGTCGCGTTGGGCGAAGCTCGCGCGCTGGCGCGCAAGACCGGCAGCGTCATGCCGCCGATGCACGCGGTGAACGCCCCGACTCGGGTGATGAAGGATCTCGGTTACAAGCAGGGCTACATCTACGACCACGACACCCCGGAAGGCTTTTCCGGCCTGAATTACTTTCCGCCCGGCGTGGAGCGCCACAGCTTCTACCGCCCGGTGGAGCGCGGGTTCGAGCGCGAGATCAAGAAGCGCCTGACCTATTGGGGGAATTTGCGGGGGCGGCGCTCCTGACCGGACGCGCCGCCAACCCGCGAAAACAGCTCAGCGTCCCCTACTCACCGAACGGCTCTCACCGGACGGTGTTGCAACGCTGGAAGCATTGCTTGAGTTGATAGCTGCAATTGTCCGACGGGGTGAAGGGACCACCGGCGTCCGGGCGTTCCAGACCACTCTGGGTGCGGGCGGCGACCGAATCCATGCACACGTTGTGGCCGCGCTCGCACTGCGCCCGGCAGGACCCGCCGCCGCTGGCGTCGCCGTTCAGGCGCAACGATTGATCGTCGGAGTTGCCCGCGTTGCTGGCCGGGGCCGGGGCAGCGCGCGGAACGGCGGGCTTTGCCGGTGTCTGCGACTGGGTGACGGCGGGCGCGGCCACCGAGGCGGCGCGCGGCGCGGGCTGGTCGGCGCAGGCCGTCAGACCGAGCAGCGCGACGGCAACCAACGGAGCAAAAAGGCGGATCGGACGGAACATGCCACACGGCTCCTGTTTTTCTTGGTACGAAGATGGTATCCGGCGGGGCGGAATGCCACGGTCACGGGTCCATCCCCGGATCGGTCCCAATATGCCGGGAACCAGCCTCAGAAGGGAATGACCCAAATGACACCCAACACCGGGAGCAAGCGCTCCCACCGCGCGCCACGGCTGTTGTTCGCCGGGTTGCTGTTCGCCGGATTGCTGATGCTGGTCGCCCGCACCGCGTCCCGGCCCGACGTCAGCCTCGGTGAAATGCTGATCCCCGCCCTTGGCGGGCTGGCGGTGCTCGCCGCCATCGCCGTCATCGTCCGCCAGGACCGCCGCGAGCGCGACGCTTTGCCGCCCGCCCAACGCGACCGCCAGGACCACGGCACGCCGAACTGACGCTCTCAAGCGCCTCATCGCCGCCCCGGCCACGCCGCCGGGGCAGGCGGCGGCGGGCGTCAGACGAATTTGAAGCTCAGCAAACCGCCGACCACGACGATCAGCAGCACGGTCGTCACCAGCATCAGGCGCTTTTCAATGATCGCCTGCACCTGCGCGCCATAAAAATGCATGAGAATCGCGATCATGTAGAATCGCGAGAAGCGCGCGACGATGGAGCAGAGGATGAACACCGTCAGATCCAGATGGGCGAATCCGGCGGTGATCGTCAGCAGCTTGTAGGGAATCGGCGTGACGCCCTTCAAAATCAGGAACCAGGGGCCGAATTCGGCGAACATGTCCTGAAAGCGCAGGAAGGATTCCTGCGCGTTGTAAAGGTCGATAATCATCCGCCCGACGCTCTCGAACAGATAATAGCCCAGCGCGTAACCGACCATCCCGCCCAGCAACGACGCCAGCGCGCAGATGTTGGTGTAAAACCACAGCTTTTTCGGCTGGGCCAGACACATCGGGATCAGCATCACGTCGGGCGGCAACGGAAAGAACGAACTTTCCGAAAAAGACACGGCGGACATCCACCACACCGCGTCCTTGCGAGCCGACAGGCGCTGAATACGGTTGTAAAGGGATCGTAACATTCCGCCTGCCACATATGAGAAGACCCTCCCACCGGGAAAATTCCCGGTGGGAGGGTCGATCAACACCCGGCATCCATCGGCGCCCGGGGATGAGCGCCGAGTCGATGGTCGGTTTTACTCGTCGCCAGCGCCTTCGGCGTCGTCAGCGGCGTCCTGCGTCGGGCCGGAATTCTGACCCTTGGCGGCGACGTCACGATCCACCAACTCGATGATGGCCATGTCGGCGGCGTCGCCGTAACGGAAGCCAGCCTTCAGAACGCGGGTGTAGCCGCCCTGACGGTCCTTGTAGCGGTCGGCCAGAACGGTGAACAGCTTCGTCACCATCTCGTTGTCGCGGAGCTGCGCGTAGGCGAGACGACGGTTGGCCAAACCGCCCTTCTTGCCGAGCGTGATGAGCTTGTCCACGATGGCGCGCATTTCCTTGGCCTTGGGCAAGGTCGTGGTGATCTGCTCGTGCTTGACGATCGCGTTCGCCATGTTCGAGAACATGGCCTTGCGGTGGCTCGAAGTCTTGCTGAGCTTACGTCCTGAAACGCCGTGACGCATGGCGGTCCTCCTTCATGGCTTGGCCCCCCTCGGGGAGCCGGTCGTGAACCCCGCCGCCCAGTCAAAGCGCTGGTACGGCACGGGGACGGGCGATTGCCCTTTGGTAGAAATTATTGCCCCCTCCCTAGCCCTCCCCCGCCGTCGGCGGTGGAGGGAACCTGCCCCCTCTCCCGCGAAGCGGGGGAGGGTTGGGAAGGGGGATAAGGCGATGCTTAGTACGGCTCTTCCAAACGCTTGGCCAGTTCCTCGATGTTCTCGGGCGGCCAGTTCGGGATTTCCATACCCAGGTGCAGGCCCATCTGGGACAGCACTTCCTTGATCTCGTTCAGCGACTTGCGGCCGAAATTCGGCGTGCGGAGCATTTCCGCTTCGGTCTTCTGAACCAGATCGCCGATGTAGACGATGTTGTCGTTCTTGAGGCAGTTGGCCGAACGGACCGACAGCTCCAACTCGTCCACCTTGCGGAGCAGGTTCTTGTTGAACGGAACCTCCTCGTGCTTCTCCTCGGAGACGGCGTGCGTCGGCTCCTCGAAGTTGATGAAGAGCTGCAACTGGTCCTGCATGATGCGGGCGGCGAGCGCCAACGCGTCATCCGGCTTCACCGACCCGTTCGTCTCGATGCTCATCGTCAGACGGTCGTAATCGGTGACTTGGCCGACGCGGGCGTTGTCGACCTTGTAGGACACCTTGCGGACCGGCGAGAACAGGGCGTCGACCGGGATCAGGCCGATGGGCGCGTCCTCGGGACGGTTCAGGCTGGCCGGGACATAGCCCTTGCCGGTCTCGACCGTCAGTTCCATGTTCAACCGCGCGCCGTTGTCCAGCGTGCAGATGACCAGATCGGGATCCATGATCTGGATGTCCGGGCCGGTTTCGATCATGCCGGCCGTGACCTCGCCCGGGCCGTCGGCGCGCAGGCGCATGCGCTTCGGGCCGTCGCCGCCCATGCGCAGACCCATCGTCTTGATGTTCAGGACGATGTCGGTCACGTCCTCGCGGACGCCGGGAATCGACGAGAACTCGTGCAGAACGCCGTCGATGTGGATCGCCGTGACCGCAGCGCCCTGCAAGGAGGAGAGCAGGATGCGGCGCAGCGCGTTGCCCAGGGTCAGACCGAAACCGCGTTCCAGCGGTTCGGCGACCACGGTCGCGGTGCGGTCGGCGTCATCGCCGGGCTGGATGTCCAGCTTGTTCGGCTTAATCAGCTCTTGCCAGTTCTTCTGAAGCACGGGGCAACCTCAACAGCCATCAGGTGAAAACGAACCCGCAGGAACCCTCCGCTCCCATGCTGAGGAGACCGCGATGGCTGCGGCCTCCTGTCCCGGAGCGGAGGATTCCTGCGGATGCGAAAACCAACAGATCAGACGCGGCGCTTCTTGGGCGGGCGAACACCGTTGTGGGGGATCGGCGTGACGTCGCGAATCGAGGTGATCTGAAAGCCGACCGACTGGAGGGCGCGCAGGGCGGACTCACGCCCCGAACCCGGACCCTTCACTTCGACTTCCAGGGTCTTCATGCCGTGTTCCTGGGCCTTGCGGCCAGCATCCTCGGCAGCCACCTGGGCGGCGTAGGGCGTCGACTTGCGCGAACCCTTGAAGCCCATGGTGCCCGACGACGACCAGGCGATGGTGTTGCCCTGCGCGTCGGTGATGGTGATCATCGTGTTGTTGAACGAGGCGTTCACATGCGCGACGCCAGCGGTGATGTTCTTACGCTCACGACGACGCAGACGCTGCGAGGCGGCGGACGGCTTGGCCATGGAAGGTAATCCTCTGTCTTACTTCTTCTTGCCGGCGATCGGCTTCGCCGGACCCTTGCGGGTGCGGGCATTGGTGTGGGTGCGCTGACCGTGGACCGGCAGGCCCTTACGGTGACGCAGACCGCGATAGCAACCCAGATCCATCAAACGCTTGATGTTCATCGCGACTTCACGGCGGAGGTCACCTTCGACGCGATAGTCGGCGTCGATGGTTTCGCGAATCTTCAGGATTTCGTCGTCGGTCAACTGATTGACACGGCGGTCAGCCGGGATGTCCAGCTTCGCGCAAAGTTCTTTGGCCTTGAAGGGGCCGATGCCATGGATGTAGGTCAACCCGATCTCCACACGCTTTTGCGCGGGGATGTTGACGCCAGCAATACGCGCCACGCCTGCTCTCCTCGATTCCCGTCGACCGCCCGCATGGGCGACCGATGATCCAAGCGTCCCGAATTCAGATCCCCCTGAAACCCGGCACGCAAAACGTCGTTCGTACCCGGATAGGGCACGAGAGGGTGCGACTATAGAAAAAGCCCGGAACTTGTCAAGGCCGAATACCGGCAACCGAGCCCCATTCGTCGCGACGCAAAGCCCTAAACGACCGCGCCGACGAACGCAAGCCCGACTCCGCCGCCAATCGACGTCCTTTCATCAAGCAGACTCTTGATCGCCGCATAATGATGGGCAACAACCACCTCAACGGATTGTTCGACACAACGAACGGCCACGGCGCACCAGTCTCTGCCCCATCACCACACGATCAACCTGCGAAGGCTTGCATTCATGACAACGACTGGCACGACGCCGACCGGCGCATCCCCGACTCCGACCGCCGCCGCGCACGGCGGCCCGGCCCATCCCCCGATCCGCCGCTCCCGCCTGACCAAGATCGTGGCGACCCTCGGCCCGGCCTCCACCTCGCCGGAGATGATCCGCAAGCTGTTTGAGACCGGCGTCGACGTGTTCCGCCTGAATTTCAGCCACGGCAGCCACGCCGACCACGGCGCCCGCCTGAAGACCCTGCGCGAGCTGGAGGCCGAGACGGGTCGCCCCATCGCCATCATGGCTGACCTGCAAGGGCCGAAGCTGCGCGTCGCCACCTTCGCCAACGGCCCGATCACCCTGACCGCCGGGCAGAGCTTCCGCCTGGATCTGTCCAAGGAACCCGGCGACTCGACGCGGGTCGGCATGTTCCACCCGGAGATCTTCGCGGCCCTGACGCCCGACACCGATTTGCTGCTGGATGACGGGCGCGTGCGCCTGCGCGTGGTCTCCTGCGGCCCCGACCACGCCGAGACGGTGGTGGTCTCCGGCACCAAGCTGTCGGACCGCAAGGGCGTCAACGTGCCCGGAGTCGTCCTTCCGCTGTCGCCGCTGACCAAGAAGGACCGCGAGGATCTGGCCTTCGCGCTGGAGATCGGCGTCGATTGGGTGGCGCTCAGCTTCGTCCAGCGGCCTGAGGACGTCGCCGAGGCCCGCCGCCTGATCGGCGGGCGCGCCTCTCTGCTGTCGAAGTTGGAGAAGCCGCAGGCGATCACCCATCTGGCGGAGATCATCGAACTGTCGGACGGCATCATGGTCGCCCGTGGCGATCTGGGCGTCGAGCTGCCCGCCGAAGACGTCCCCACCCTGCAAAAGCGCATCGTCCGCGAGTCGCGCCGGGCGGGCAAGCCGGTGATCGTCGCCACCCAGATGCTGGAATCGATGGTCGGCGCCCCCGCCCCGACCCGCGCCGAGGCGTCGGACGTGGCGACCGCCGTCTATGACGGGGCTGACGCGGTGATGCTGTCGGCGGAAACCGCGTCCGGCGATTACCCGCTGGAAGCGGTGTCGATCATGGACCGCATCACCCGCCGGGTGGAGCATGATCCGCTGTACCGCACCATCATGGACGCCCAGCACCCCGACCCGCAGCAGACCGCCGCCGACGCCATCACGGCGGCGGCCCGGCAGGTCGCCCACACGATCCAGGCGGCGGCCATCGTCACCTACACGACGTCGGGGTCCACCACGCTGCGCGCCGCTCGCGAGCGCCCGGAGCAGCCCATCCTCTGCCTGACCTCGGCGTTGGAGACGGCGCGGCGGCTGCAACTGGTGTTCGGCGTCCACGCCGTCCACACCTCCGACGTCGCCAACTTCTCCGAGATGGTGCAGAAGGCGACTCGCGCCGCCCACAAGGACGGCATCGCGCTGGAAGGCCAACGCCTGGTCATCACCGCCGGCGTGCCCTTCGGCACCCCCGGCAACACCAACATTCTGCGCATCGCCTGGGTCGAGGCGGAGTGATCCGCCCTTCCCCACCCGCTGATTGACACCAGCCCACCCGCCGCGCGTCCCCGCCCGGCGGGCGGTTCTGCGTCAGGCCGGTTCGGACACGCGCGCCGCCTCGGCGGCGGGCGCCGGTTCCAGGGGCGCGGCGGCCTCCGCCGGTTGCACGCGCGCCGACTCAGAGTCCGGGGGCGAATCAGACAGCAGCAAGGCCCGCTCGCGCCGGACATGGGGCAAATCAAAGCTCAGTTTCAACTCGATGTTGCGCCAGACCTGACGCAGCCGCTGGACGTGCAGATCCTCGCCAATCGCCCGGACCACCGACTCGAGATTGTCCAGCGTGACGCCGCGATCCTGCTGGACGATGGCCTTGCCGTCGGTTTTCGGCGTGTTCAGCGCCGCCAGCAGCAGCGGACGCGACTCCGGGCGCTCCATGAAGCGTTCAATGTCGAAGATCGTGCGGATGTTGATGGTCCGCAACGCCTCGATCTGGTCCAGATCCAGCGCCAGAATCAGTTGCGCCTGCGCCACCCAGTCCATTGTTTCATAAATGCCGTAGGGGGTTTCGACGAACAGCAGAATCGGATTCGCCGTCGCCAGATTTTGAACGTCCTCGATTTCAAACTCAGCCAAACGAAATTTGATCGCCGAGTCGATGCCCATAATCATGTCGATGGGGTATTCGCGAACGAAACCTTGGGCGCGCGGGTCGATCCGCCGGATTTGCAACTGCGGAACCCGGCTCAGGAGAGTTTGCAACCCCAGTTTGGGAAAGAACCCAATCAGAAAGGCGAGGATCAGTTCCGGCATCCGGTCGCCGACGGCGCTGGTCGGCGTCGCCTGCGCCATGTCCATATAGCCGTGATGAAGCGTGACCGAGGTGATGCAAGCCAGAATGATGTGCGCCGTCACCCGCAAAAAAGAAATCGGCGACAGGTCATAGTTGGAGATCCGCCGCACCAGATAATCGATGGACCAGACATAGGCGCCAAAGAAGGTGAAGGTCAGAACCGCGATGGTCTGCAACTGGTAATCCAGCATGGTCCGCAAACTGGCCGGATCCTGGGTGACGAGCGTCATGCCGCTGAACAGCGGCTGGAAATGCTCCAACCGCTCCTTGGTCAGCAGCGCGCCGCTGGCGGTGATGAAACCGCTGAACGTCACCATGATGAACACGAGAACGGGTAGAATATACGCCCGCCATTCTGACGGTTGTTTCCCTTCAATGTAATGCGGCAAGGCGCGGTATTTGTAAGCGGCGAATTCAAAGGATGGAATCAGCTTGTCCGTGTCGCTGTCGTTGATGCGGAACACGGTTTCCAGATCGGCGATGATCTTCTGGCGCACGGTCTTGATGTTGCTGCGTCCAATGAAGATCGTCAGCGGCAGCAGGAAGGACAGGCACAGCAAACCCATCATGCTGATGACCCGGAGTTCCCCGGCCATCTCAAAAAACGCCTGCGCCGTCATCCCACACCTTGCGTCTGGACGAAAACAAACACGCGAAAACGACGATTGAATCCGCCGTTCACGCGCTCTCGTTCATCGTTCTACGCTTATTGCGGGATTTTCAGAAGGGGTTTGCAAAAAAGCAGCCTGGTCGCAACGAAAGGATCTTACAAAGCGACCCCAACCCTCATCCGACGGATCCCGTCCGCCTGCTGACGAACCTTGTCGAGATGCGGGTTGATGGCCAGAGCCGCGTCGAACGCCCGCAGGGCGGCGGCGGGTTGATCCACCGCCAGATACACCAGACCAAGCTCGGTCAAGGCCCCGAAATGGCGCGGCTCCAAGCTCAGGGCGCGCCGCAGATCCTCCACCGCCGCCCGGTGATGACCCAACATGTAATGAGCGCTCGCCCGCTTGTTCCAACCTTCGGCGTAGGACGGATCCAAAGCCACCACGGTGTCGAACGCCGCCAAGGCCCCGGCGAAATCATCATCGTTGAAACTGAGCACGCCCGCCCGCATCACCCGGATCATCTCGGCGTTCGGGTTGTCGAGCCACAGATCCCAGATGTGTTCTTCCACCGATTCCGCGTAGGCGGCGTCGGTCGTCGCCCGTAGCGCCTTGAACAGCGGATCCAAACGCACGTTTCCCTGCCCCGCCCCGGCCGGGGCGCCGACGGTCAACAAGACCAAGGCCATCAAGGAAAGGAAGCGTCGGATCACCATTGCATAAATTTGCACCCGGATCCGATGGTTCGCCAATCCCTATTTGGTTACTGACTCTGTCTATTTTCGACAAAAGCAATGAAAAACCGTCACAGCAATCAATTTTGATGACAGAACAGACACAATCACAGGATTCCATGAGTCGCAGACGCGACGACGGCCAGCGGATTGCTCCGCTGGCCGTCGCCAATCACACGATCAACCGATCAAGAACGCCGATCAGCCGTTCTTGCTGCGGCCCGCCACGATTTCGTCGGTGACGTTGCGCGGCACCGGCTCGTAATGGCTGAACTCCATGGTGTAGGAGGCGCGGCCCGAGGTCATGCCACGGAGCTGGCCGATGTAGCCGAACATTTCGTTCAGCGGCACGGTCGCTTCGACGGCGATGTTGGAGCCACGCTCGACCTGACCGACGATGGTGCCGCGACGACGGTTCACGTCGCCGATGACGTCGCCCAGATAGTTGTCCGGGGTGACGACCTCGACCTTCATGACCGGCTCAAGCAGGATCGGACCACCCTTCGGCAGAGCCTCGCGGAAGCAAGCCTTGGCGGCGATTTCAAACGTGAGAGCGTTCGAGTCGACGTCGTGGTACTTGCCGTCCACCAGACGGGCGCGGAAATCGACCGTCGGATAGCCGGCGAGCACGCCGTCTTCCTTCTGGAGTTCCAGACCCTTCTTGACCGACGGGACATATTCGCGGGGAACCGTGCCGCCGACCGTTTCGTCGATGAACTCGAAGCCCTCGCCACGCTCGCGCGGCTCGAAGATGATCTTGACTTCGGCGAACTGGCCCGAACCGCCGGTCTGCTTCTTGTGGGTGTAGGTGTATTCGATCGGCTTGGTGATCGCTTCGCGGTAAGCGACCTGGGGCTTGCCCATGTTGCCTTCCACGCCGAACTCCGTGCGCATGCGGTCGAGCGTCACTTCCAGGTGCAACTCGCCCATGCCGCGCAGGATGGTCTGGCCGGTTTCACGATCGGTTTCCAGACGGAGCGACGGATCGGCGCGAACCATCTTGCCCAGCGCGATGGAGAACTTCTCCTGCTCGCCCTTGGTCTTCGGCTCGACCGAGACGCTGATGACCGGCTCGGGGAAGCGCATGCGCTCCAGGATGACCGGCGAGGAGGCTTCGCACAGGGTGTCGCCCGTCTCGGTTTCCTGCAACGAGACCAGCGCCACGATGTCGCCCGCGCGGGCTTCTTCCAGCGGGTTGGCTTCCTTGGCGAACATCTCGACCATGCGGCCGATCTTTTCGCGCTTGCCGCGAGTCGAGTTCAGGATCGACATGCCCTTCGTCAGCACGCCCGAATAGACGCGGATGAAGGTCATCGAGCCGTAGGTGTCGTTCAGCACCTTGAAGGCCAGCGCCGAGAAGGGCGCCTCGTCGGAGCTGTCACGCTCGCCGTTCGGGTTGCCGTCCTCGTCCACCGTCTTGATGGCGGGCACGTCGGTCGGGGCCGGCAGCAGATCGACGACGGCGTCGAGAACCTGCTGAACGCCCTTGTTCTTGTAGGACGAGCCGCACAGCACCGGGGTGAAGGAGCTGTTCAGCGTGCCCTTGCGCAGGCAGGCGCGCAGGACGGCCGGCGAGGGATCCTCGCCCGAATCGAGGTAGGCTTCCATCGCCACCTCGTCCTGCTCCAGCGCGGTGTCGACCAGATCGGCGCGCAGGGCCTTGATGCTGGCGACGTTGTCCAGGTCTTCCTTGACGGTCAGGTTGAGCTTTTCCGCGAGATCGTCGGTGATCTCCCAGATTTCCCACTTCGCGTCCTTGTCGTCCGAGAACCAGACATAGGCCTTCATCTCGATCAGGTCGACCATGCCACGGAAGTTGTCTTCCGAGCCGAGCGGAACCTGGATGCAGACCGGACGGGCGTTCAGACGGGTGCGGATCATGTCGACGCAACGACGGAAGTTCGCGCCCGAACGGTCCATCTTGTTGACGTAGCAGATGCGCGGAACGTCGTAGTTGTCGGCCAGCCGCCAGTTGGTTTCCGACTGCGGCTCCACGCCCGCCACGCCGTCGAACACCACGACCGCGCCGTCGAGCACGCGGAGCGAACGGTTCACCTCGATGGTGAAGTCGACGTGGCCCGGGGTGTCGATGACGTTGATCTTCTTGTCGCGCCAGAACACCGAAACGGCGGCGGACTGAATGGTGATGCCGCGCTTCTGTTCCTGCTCCATGTAATCGGTCG
Source organism: Azospirillum sp. FG154 (assembly GCF_057809575.1). Taxonomy (NCBI): domain Bacteria; kingdom Pseudomonadati; phylum Pseudomonadota; class Alphaproteobacteria; order Rhodospirillales; family Azospirillaceae; genus Azospirillum; species Azospirillum sp. FG154. The sequence continues at coordinate 21,290 of NZ_JBMDKF010000031.1, forward strand.
TCGTCGAGGTCTTGAGATCCTTCGTCTCATGGACGTCGATGATCGTGTGCTTGCGACCCGAGTAATACAGGATGCGCTCGGTCGTCGTCGTCTTGCCGGCGTCGACGTGGGCGATGATGCCGATGTTGCGGATGTCAGAAAGTGGCGTTTGGCGCGGCATGTTGCAGTTCCATTGCAGGTACGCGGCGACCGAGGCACGCCCCATCAGGGGGCGCACGCCTCGGCGGCAGAGGTTGGTCGGGGTTTTACGGGCGATCCGTTAAGGCGTCATTAACATTCCGTAATCCGACGGGCGTCCCGTCGGATTATTGAAGCGCGAGGCCCTCACAGCGTTTGGGCCACGCCGGCACACCCCAACCGAGGCTGCCGGGTTGCCCCGTTTCCCGCCGCCTTACTTGGCGGCAGTGACCTGAATTTCCACGAGATACTCGGGCGCGGCGAGCTTGGCCTCGACCGTGGCGCGGGCCGGCGGGTTGGCCGCGTCGACCCAGGCCTCCCAGGCCTTGTTCATCGCGCCGAAGCTGGCGATGTCCACGAGGTAGATGGTGGCCGACAGAAGCTTGCTCTTGTCGGAACCGGCCTCGGCCAGCAGGGCATCGATCTGGGCCAGGATCTGGCGGGTCTGATTCTCGACATCGGGCGTCGGTTGATCGGCAACCTGACCAGCGAGATAGACCGTGTCCTTGTGGACGACCATCTGGCTCATGCGCGGTCCGGTGTGGAAGCGCTGAATCGACATGACGAAAGGACTCCGGGTTCCGAGGCTAAAGACGCGGCTACCTCTATGCCATTCCCGGCCCAGCGCGAAGAAAAAAATGCGGGAAATCGCGTCAGAGCTGCCCGGCGCGCCCGCCCGCCCCCTCCAAACGGCTTGAATGACGGTTTCGCGACGGTCGGACGGATGCGAACAAAAGGAGAAAAAATCACGCCGAAGCCGTCGCGCGTTCTTGATCCGTTTCTCCGCATTGCGTATCCTTGCGCCATGGCGACCCTCATCATCACGGAAAAATCCAGTCAGGCGAAGGATCTGCGCGCCGCGCTCGGCGAGCGGTTTGGCCGCATCCTGCCCGCCGAAGGCCATCTGTTGCGGCTGGCCGAACCGGACGAGGTTGATCCGGCGTGGAAACGCTGGTCCTCCACCCTGCTGAAACCCGACGGGCTGTACCCGACCAAGCCGGACGGCGGCGGCAACAAGGCGGCCAAGCTTCAGGCGATCCAGGCGGCGTTGAAGGCGTGCGACCAGGTGATTCTCGCCACCGATTGCGACCGCGAGGGCCAATTGATCGGGCAAGAGATTTTGGAGCATGTCGGCTATCGCGGGCGGGTCCAGCGCGCCATCTTCACCGCCCAGGATCCCAAGACGCTGCGCGACGCCTTCGCCAAATTGAAGCCAAACGCCGAACTGCGCCCGGTGTATGAGGCGGCGGTGGCCCGCCAGCAGGCCGACCAGATTTTCAACCTGTCGCTGACCCGCACCGCCACCAAGACGTTGCTGGCCCCCGGCGCGCGCGGCGTCATCGGCGTGGGCCGGGTGAAGACGCCGACGCTCGCCATCGTCTGCCTGCGCGAGTTGGAAATCCGCAATTTCAAGCCGGAGGATTATTTCGAGGTGGTGGCGACGGCGACCGTCGCCTCCGGCGCCTTTCAGGTGCGCCACGCCCCCGCCCCGAAGGACCGGATCAAGGACCGCGCGCGGGCCGAGGCCATCGCCAAGGCCGCCGATCAGCATCGCGGCCCGCTGGCGGTGACGGTGGAGGAGAAACGGCAGGCCCCGCCCAAACTCTATGATTTGCCCGCCCTGCAAAAAACCTGCGGCCAGCGTTGGGGCTGGACCGCCGACCGCACGCTGTCGGTGGCGCAGGAACTCTATGACGGCGAAGGCAAGAAGCTCATCACCTACCCGCGCGCCGAGGCCCGCTATCTGGCGGAAAACCAAATCGCCGACGTTCCGGCGGTGGTCGGGACGCTGACCCGGCTGCGCGGCTTCGCCCATTTGGTCGAGCATATGGACGTCGCCCGCCCGGTGATCCGCAAAGGCAAATCCGGCCATTTCTGCGACCGCGCGCTGGAAGGCGTCTCGCACCACGCCGTCATTCCCAACGTCAATGTGCTGGACGATCTGGATTCGCGGTTGGTTCGGTTGAGCGATGATGAAAAGCGGCTGTTCGCCCTGATCTGCCGCTCCTACCTCGCCGCCGTCATGCCGGATTACGAGTATCGGCAGACCAGCGTCGGCATGGCGGTTCCGCTTGACGGCAAGCCGATTCCCTTCCGCGCGGTTGGCCGCATCCCGTTGAAGCTCGGCTGGAAAGCCGCCTTCGCCTCCGCCGAATCCGACGGCAAGCCGGAGGAGGAGGCCGAACAGACCCTGCCGCCCCTGACCGACGGGGAGGCCGCCGCCCTGTCCAACCCGAAGGTGGAGGCCAAACGCACCCAGGCCCCGCCGCGCTACAACGAAGGCACCCTGGTGGACGCCATGCAAAACGCCTGGCGCTTCGTCGAGGATCCCGCCCTGCGCGACCGGCTGAAGGAGGCCAAGGGCATCGGCACGCCCGCGACTCGCGCCGAGGTCATCAAAGGGTTGCGCAAACAGAATCTTTTGGGGGCCGACGGCAAATGGCTGACGCCGACGCCCGCCGGGCTGCAATTGTTTGAAACGCTGCGCGCCGCCGCCCCGGCGCTGGTCGATCCCGGCACCACGGCCCTGTGGGAAATGAAACTGGACGAGGTGGTGACGGGCCGCGCCGATTTCCGCGCGGTGATCGACGCCATCGCCGGAGAGGCCGACCGCCTGATCGGCGCCCTGGTCGGCCAGCGCGGCCAAACGGTCGATCTGGGCCTCCCCGCCGCGACGGGCCGTTTCGGGGCCAAACGCCGCAGCGCCGGGTTCGCCAGCCCGCGCGCCGCCACAACCGCCGCGCCGCGCAAACGCAGCCGGAAGGCCGCCAGCGCCCCGGCGACGGACGAAGCGATCGCCGCGCCCGCCAAGCCGCGCCGCGCCCGCAAGCCAAAGGCGGAACCCGCCGTCAGCGCGCCGGACAGCGCCAGCGCGCCTGTCGCGCCCGCCTCAGCGGCTCCGCGCCGCAAAGAGCCGACCGACAAGATGCTGGCCTTCGCCCGCAGCCTCGCCGACCGCAAGAAGATCGCGCTTCCTCCCGCCTGCTTGGGCGATTTCGACCAGTGCCGCCAGTTCCTCGACCAGCACGCGCGATGACGCGGCGGGCGGCGAACCGTCCCGGCGTCAGGCCAGATGCGGGTTCTTCAGATAATCCTCGGCCTGCATTTCCATCAGGCGGCTGACCGTGCGCTCGAACTCGAAGGCGTGCGTGCCTTCGGGGTAGAGCCGTTCCGGCGGCCCTTCGGCGGCGATCATCACGTTGACCCGATGCTCGTAGAGGGCGTCGATCAACGTCATGAAGCGCTTGGCCTCGTTGCGCAGCTCGTCCTTCATCGTCGGCACGCCGTCGATCAGCACCGTGTGGAAATGGGTGGCGATGGCCAGATAATCGGCGGCGCCGAAGGGCTTGCCGCACAAATCCCAAAAGCCGACCCAGGCGACGCCCTTGGCGGCCCGTTCGATCTCCACCCGGCGGCCCTGCACCAGCAGGTGATCCGCTTCGGCCTTCGCCCCGCCGGTCAGCGCGGCGAAGGCGTCGGCCATCGCCCGATCCGCCGTCGGCCCCAGCGGGTGGTGGTAGATCGGCACGCCCTTCAGCCGGTCCAGCCGGTAATCGGTCGGGCCGTCCAGCGACAGCACGTCCAGCTTCTCTTTCAGCAGAGCGATGAAGGGCAGAAACAGGTTCCGCTGCAAGCCGTCCTTGTAGAGCATGTCCGGCGGCCAGTTCGACGTCGCCACCACCACCACGCCCAGCTCGAACAGATGGGTGAACAGCCGCCCCAAAATCATCGCGTCGACGACGTTGGTGACGTGGAACTCGTCAAAGCACAGCAGCCACGCTTCCCCCGCCAGCGCGCGGGCCAGTTCGGGCAGGCTGTCGTCGGCCCCGCCCGCCTTCACCTTGCCGGATTGGCGGTGTTCGTGGATGCGCTGGTGAACCTCCAGCATGAATTCGTGGAAATGGACGCGGCGCTTGCGCTCCACCGGCGCGCTGTCGAAGAACAGATCCATCAGCATGGATTTGCCCCGCCCGACCCCGCCATAGAGATACAGCCCCTGCGGCGCGTCGGCGGCGACGTCGGGCGGCGGCGCCGTGCGCAGACGCCCCAACCCGAAACGGTCCAGCCAACCGCCGACCGCCGTCTTGGCCTCCCCTCCCGCCTGCGGCTGGTAGCCTTTCAGCGCGTGATACAGGCTCTGGAACTTTTCAGCGGCCAGTTCCTGGTCGGGGTCGGGGCGGAGTGTGCCGGTGCCGCGCCGGGCGCGGTACAGCGAAAGCGGACCTTCGGTCATGGGAAATCGCGCGCCTTGGCTGACAGGGGTCTCTTACCTAACCGATGCCATGCTGCGGAGCAACGACGGCATGGCTGACCAGCGGCGCCCCTGTCGGGCGCGGCGTCACCCTGCGACAAGGTTAAGCTTTCTTTACCGAATTCCCTCCTTTAATCAGTGCAGCGCTCCCTCCCTGTTTCCCGTTGCCCGCAGGACGCCGCGCCCTTATGGACGATCCCGGATCGACCGACACACCGCCGCCCCACCGGACCACGCGCCGGTTGCCGGTGCTGGGCGGGGCCTTGGGGTCGGTGCGCTTTTTGATGATGGCCTCGGGCTTCGCCTTCATCCTGGTCGTCAACAGCCTGATCGGATACGGCATACTCCAGCGCCATGGCAAATCGCTGGACGCTGGCGAACGCGCCACCCGCGATCTCGCCCGCATGCTGGAGGCGCAGACCCTGCGCACCGTGTTCGCGGTGGATCAGCTTCTCGCCGATCTGGCCTTCGCGCTGAACGCTCACCCACAGGGCCACAGCCGCGACGATCCGGCGATTCATGCGCATCTGCGCCAGCGCCGCGACGGATTTCCGCAGTTGGCCGATCTGGTGGTGATCGACGCGATGGGCCGTGCGCTGCACCATTCCGCCGACGCGCCGACGCCGCCCTTCCCCCTGACCGACCGCGCTTATTTCAACGCGCATCGGACACCGGGAGCCATCCTTTCCGACAGCGGGTTGTACGCCGGAGCGCCGCTGGCCAGCCGGGTGATGACGGGAACCAGCGTCATTCCCCTCAGCCGCCGCTGGTCGCGCCCCGATGGCGGCTTTGGCGGCGTTCTGGTCGCCATGATCGACCCGTCCCGCTTGGCGGCGACGTTGGAGTCGATGCGGATCGACCAGATGGGCAGCGTCACTCTGGCCCTGACCGACGGCTCCGTTCTGCTGGAACGCCACAGCCCCGACGAGCGCGCCAGCCTGACCCAACTGTCGGAATGGCCCGGCGTTGAGGCGGCGCTGGCGGGCAAGGACGACGCCACCATCCGCGCCCTCGCCCCTGACAAACAAGACAGCGTCATCAGCCTGCGGCGGGTGCCCGGATACCCCTTCATCGTCGCCGCGACTCTGCCGCGCGGCGACGCGCTGGCGGACTGGCGGCGCGACACCGCCGCCTGGACCGCCATCGGCGCGGCGATGACCATCGCCATCGCCCTGCTGACCGCCTTCGTCGTCCGCCAGCACGCCCGGTTGGAGGAGGATCAGGCCCAATTGGCCGCCGCCTCGCGCCACATCCGAGGCATTCTGGATTCCATGCTGGACGCCGTCGTCACCTTTGACGCCAACGGTCGGATCCTCACCTTCAACCACGCCGCCGAGCGCATGTTCGGCGCCAGCGAACGCGAGATGATCGGTCAACCGATCGAGGCGTTGATTCCCGACAGCCAGTCCAGCGCCAACGACCGCGATCTGACCGCGCTGCGGCGCGATGGCCACGCCTTTCCCATTGGCTTCATGGTCAGCGAGTTGCAGTTGGCCCAGCCGACGACCGAGGCGCCCGGCGGCGAAACCGACGGCGGCGTTCCCCATGTCTTCGTCGGCGTCATCCGCGACATGACCCGCCGCAAGAGGCAGGAGGCCGAACTCGTCGCCTCCAAAACCCAGGCCGAACTGGCCAATCGGGCGAAAAGCGAGTTCCTGGCGAACATGAGCCATGAGCTGCGCACCCCGCTCAACGCCATCATCGGCTTCGCCGAAATCCTGACCACCGATTTCTTCGGCACACTGAGCGCCCGACAGAAAAGCTGCGTGCAGGACATCCACGACAGCGGCGAGCATCTGCTGTCCATCGTCAACGCCGTGCTCGACATGTCGAAGATCGATTCCGGCCATTACGAGCTGCATGAGGAGGCGGTCGAGGCGCACGACGCGGTGGCGCAATGCCTGATGATGGTCCGTGACCGCGCCGCCGCCAACGGGGTGGAGCTTCACAACGAGGCGACCGCCGCCATCGCCACCCTGTGGGTGGACCGCCGCGCCTTCAAACAGGTGATTCTGAACTTGCTGTCCAACGCGGTGAAGTTCACCCCACGCGGCGGCAGCGTCCGGGTCGCCGCCGCGCGGGACGAGGATGGCGGGTTGCGGTTGACCGTGACCGACACCGGAATCGGCATTCCCGCCGACTTCATGGCCGATCTGTTCCAGGCCTTCCGCCAAGCGGAAAACAGCGCCAACCGCCGTTACGAAGGCACCGGGCTTGGCCTGTCAATCTCCAAGAATCTGCTGGACCTGCATGGCGGGTCGCTGAGCTGTCAGAGCGTGGTGGGCGGCGGCACGACGATGACGGTCCGTTTGCCGCCCGCCCGCATCCTCCCCCTTGGCGCGGCCAGCCACGGTCGCGGTCAGGCGGCGGCGTCCTAACCGCCGCTTGGCCCCGCCTCAGCGCAGACGGGTGGCGGCGAAGCGGCGGGGCGGGTTTACAAAGTCATCCTGCGCGGCGATCAATTGCAACTCACGCGTTCCCATCCGCCGGGTCGTCTCGAAGATGGCGTAGATCGCCGCCGCCGCCTGCTCCAAGGCCTCCGCCGGGTCAAAATTCTTCAGATAATGGGCGAGGAACAGCGCCGCCACCGCGTCGCCCGAGCCGTTGGGCGAGGGATCCAACGCCAGACGCGGAGTCGAGACCAGCCACGCGCCATCCCTGTCATCCACCAGCATTTCGATGCGGTCGGCGGCGGCGTCCTGGCGGGTCAGGCTCGTCACCAGCACCAGACGCGGGCCGCGCGCCCGCAAGGCCGCCGTGGCGGCCAGCGCGTCATCCAGCGTGTGGATCGAGCGGTCGGCCAGATATTCCAGCTCGAACTGGTTGGGCGTCAGCAGATCGGCGGCGAGGACCGCGTGGCTCTTGATGAAATCCGGCAGGCCGGGCCGCACGAAAAAGCCGCGCCCGACGTCGCCCATCACCGGATCGCAGCAGTAGATCGCCTGCGGGTTGGCGGCCTTGACCCGCGCCGCCGTTTCGACGATCACCTGCCCCAGCCCGACGTCGCCCATGTAACCCGACAGCACCGCGTCGCAGCGGGGCAGCACGCCGCGCGCGGCGACGCCATCGACCACGTCGGCGATGTGTTCGGCGCTGAAGACCTGTCCGGTCCAGGCGCCGTAGCCGGTGTGGTTGGAGAATTGGACGGTGTTCACCGCGACGGCGTCGATTCCCAACCGTTGCAGCGGAAACACCGCAGCCCGGTTGCCAACATAGCCGTAAGCGACGTGCGATTGGATCGAGAGGACGGTTTTCATGGGCGAAAGCCTATGCGACCCGCCGCCGCCGGTAAACCCATGGAGCGGGCGGGGAGATGGGCGGAAAGACGCATGGCTGCCATGCCATTGGCGCCGGGCATCCTGCGTGAGAAATCATTCTGATAGTCGAACGAAATATCTTTCTGAATGATTGTTTCGGTTTCTGACCAAATCAGCCGTTCCGACGATGACGGATTCGTCACAAAAAATTGTGCGCTGCAACAAATCATCGCTGGCTCACCGCCGCGCCACGACTTACCGTTTTTGTCATTCAATCACGGCAAAGGGGCGCGGCCATGGCGATCGAGTTCCTGCGGATGAAGCTGCGGCGCGCGTCGGGCGCCATCACCCTGCTGTCGGGCGGCGCAACGCTCCATCCCGATGGCATGATTGATCTTCACGGCGACGCCGCCGATCACGCCGACTCGATCGTTTCGATTCTCGAATCAGTCGCTCTCCACAACGCCGCCGATCCCCTGCCCCACGCCCGTGTTCTCGCCAACGATTGCGCGGGCTGCCCGTTGCTGGCCCGCGTCGGCGCGTCCTGCGCCTGCTTGCAAGTGGACCGTTTGCGCGTTGGCGACGCCGAATCCCTGACGCCGCTGCAACTCCGCCCCGGACGACCGCCCGCCGAACTGCGCGGGGGCCAGCGCGACCGCCCGCCGTCGCTGTGGCCGGACTTCGCCCGCTTCCGCATGGCCCGCGCGCGCGGCGCCGCCGCCACCCTGCTCCGCGAGTCGGCCTGCGCGGCGTAAACGCACCCCACGCGGGCTTGAGACCCTTCGCCCCATGGACAGCGCCGGGCGGCGCGGCTAATCCTGCCGCACCGCCGCTCATCCGCTTTCCGGGGAATCACCATGGCCATGACCGTCCGCCCGCGCCGCAGCGTCCTTTACATGCCCGGCTCGAACGCCCGCGCGCTGGAAAAGGGGCGCGCCCTGCCCGCCGACGGTCTGATTCTGGATCTGGAGGACGCCGTCGCCCCGGACGCCAAGGCGCTGGCGCGCGACACCATCGCCCAGGCCATCGCCGAGGGCGGTTACGGCGGGCGGGAGTTGATCGTCCGCAGCAACGGCCTCAACACCCCGTGGGGGTTCGATGATTTGCGGATGGCCGCGACCAGCGGGGCCGACGCCGTGCTGTTGCCCAAGGTGGAAAGCGCCGACGGGGTGCGCCAAGCCGAAGCCGTGCTGCGCGCCGCCGGGGCGCCGGAGTCCCTGCGGATCTGGTGCATGATGGAGACGCCGCTTGGCGTCCTCAACGCCAAGGAGATCGCCGGGGCCTCCCCCGCCTTGGGCGCGCTGGTGCTTGGCTCCTCCGACCTCGCCAAGGATCTGCACGCCGCCCACACCCGCGACCGGCTGCCGCTGTTGACCAGCCTTGGCCTGTGCCTGCTGGCGGCGCGCGCCTATGGGCTGGCGGCGCTGGACGGGGTGCATTTGGATTTGAACGACGACGAGGGCTTCGCCTTTTCCTGCGATCAGGGCCGCGCGCTGGGGTTTGACGGCAAGACCTTGATCCACCCAAAGACCATCGCCGCCTGCAACGCCGTCTTCGGCCCGAACGCGGACGAAATCGCCCACTCCCGCCGCATCATCGCCGCCCACGCCGACGCCGCCGCGCAGGGCAAAGGCGTGGTGCTGGTCGATGGCAAGCTGGTGGAAAACCTGCACGTCGAAAACGCCCGCCGTCTGCTGGCCCTGAACGAGGCCATCGCCGCCTTGGGAGCGGCGTAACCCCCACAGAAATAGGGTTGAGCGCCGCCGTCAGTCGGCGTTCAGCCCCATCAGGGATTTGGCGAAGGCGTCGGCGTCGAACGGGCGCAGGTCATAAACCCCTTCGCCGACGCCGATGGCGTGGACCGGCAGCTTGAATTTTTCGGCCAGCGAGACGAGAACGCCGCCGCGCGCCGAACCGTCCAGCTTGGTCAAAATCAGACCGTTGACGCTGACCATGTCGCGGAAAATCTCGACTTGGCTGTGGGCGTTCTGGCCGGTGGTGGCGTCCAGCGTCAACAGCGTGGTGTGCGGCGCCGTCTCGTCCACCTTCTTGATGACGCGGACGATCTTGCGCAGTTCGTCCATCAGCCCGGCCTTGTTCTGCAAGCGCCCGGCGGTGTCGATCAGCAGCACGTCCACCCCCTCGGCCCGCGCGCGCTCCACCGCGTCATAGGCCAGACCGGCGGCGTCGGCCCCGGTGTCGCGCGCCACGACCTCGCAGCCGGTGCGCTCGCCCCAAATCTTCAACTGGCTGACGGCGGCGGCGCGGAAGGTGTCGCCGGCGGCCAGCATGACGCTTTTGCCCTCCGCCCGGAATTGGCGGGCCAGCTTGCCGATGGTCGTCGTCTTGCCGGTGCCGTTGACGCCGACCAGCAGGATGACGTGCGGCTTGCGCGCCGGGTCGATCACCAGGGGCTGGGCGATCGGGCTGATGATCTTGGCGATCTCCGCCGCCAGAATGCCCTTGACCTCCTCCGGCGTGATTTCCTTGCCGAAGCGGGTGCGCGCCAGTTCCGCCGTCACCTTGGCCGCCGTGACCGGGCCAAGATCGGCGGTGATGAGCAACTCCTCCAGCTCCTCCAGCGCTTCGTCGTCCAGCTTGCGCTTGGTGAAGATGCCGGTGATGCCCTCGGTCAGCTTGGACGAGGATTTGGCCAAGCCTTCCTTCAGGCGGGAGAACCAGCCCTTCTTGGTCGGCGGCGGCTCGTCGATCACCGGCTCAGGCTCCGGCGCGGCGGCGGGTTCCGGTTCGACGAAGGCCGCGACCTCCGGTTCGGGAGTCGCGGATTCGACGGCGGATTCACCGGGGGCCACGGCCGCCGCCTCATCCAAACGCTCATCGTCGGAAGGAAGAGAATCCGCCGGAGCGTCGGGCTTGCGGGCGTCGTCTTCGGGCTTCTTGCGACCGAACCAGCGCAAAATCATGGGATGTCCGCTTTACAAAGGGGTGCCGGTCAGCGCGCCGTTCGCCACGCCGGTGATGGTGGCGCGCACCAGCGATCCGGGGGGAAGGGCGACGCCCAGGCGGATTTCCGCGAAATGTTCGGTGCGGCCCAGATCGTCCTTTTCGACCAGAACCGACGCGACGCGGCCAACCAGGGTGCCCAGCATCCGCGCCTCGGCCTCCGCGCCAAGGGCGCGCAGACGGGCGGCGCGCTCCTTGCGGACGGCCCCGTCCACCTGCGGCATCCGCGCGGCGGGCGTGCCGGGGCGCGGGCTGTAGGGGAAGACGTGAAGCCAGGTCAGGCCGCAATCCTCGACCATCTTCAGGGTGTTGGCGAACATCTCCTCGGTCTCCGTCGGGAAACCGGCGATGAAGTCGGCGCCGAACACGGCGTCGGGCCGCAGGCTGCGCACGCGCTGGCAAAAGGCGACGGCGTCGGCGCGGCTGTGGCGGCGCTTCATCCGCTTCAAGATCATGTCGTCGCCCGCCTGGAGCGACAGATGCAGATGCGGCATCAGGCGCGGCTCATGCTCGATCAAGCGCCACAGATCCTCGTCCATCTCGATGCAGTCGAGCGAGGACAGGCGCAAACGCGGCAGTTCCGGCACGCAGGCCAGCAGGCGGCGGACCATCTGCCCCAGCGTCGGCGATCCCGGCAAATCCGGGCCGTAGCTGGTGATGTCCACGCCGGACAGCACCACCTCGTTGTAGCCCGCCTTGACCAGAGCCTGAACCTGCTCCACCACCGCGCCGATGGCGACCGAGCGGGACGGCCCGCGCCCGAAGGGGATGATGCAGAAGGTGCAGCGATGGTCGCAGCCCTGTTGCACCTGAACGAAGGCGCGGGCGCGGTCCTCAAAGCCGCCAATCAGATGACCGGCGGTTTCCTTGACCGACATGATGTCGTTGACGAGCACCTTTTCCGTCGGTGGCAGCCCCCAGCTTTCGGCCTGAAGCTTTTCCTGATTGCCGATCACCTGATCGACCTCCGGCATCGCCGCGAAGCGCTGCGGGTCGATCTGGGCGGCGCAGCCGGTGACGACGATGCGAGCGTCGGGCCGTTCCCGCCGCAGCTTGCGGATGGTCTGCCGGGCCTGCCGCTCCGCCTCCGACGTCACCGCGCAGGTGTTGACGATGACGACGTCCTCCAACCCGGCGTTGCGGGCGTGGGCGCGCATCACCTCGGACTCGTAGGTGTTCAGGCGGCAGCCGAAGGTGACGATTTCCGGGTCGCGCGCCGCGATCAGCGGGGCGGTGTCGTCGCTCATTCCGCAACCTGTTCAGCCGACAGCCGTCCGCTGAAGCTGACGGCCACCGGGCCGGTCATCAGGACGTGGTTGTCTTCGGTCCATTCGATGGTCAGCGTGCCGCCGTCCAGGATCACGTCGGCCTTGCGTTCGGTCAGGCCCCGGCGCACCGCCGCGACCTGGGTCGCGCAGGATCCGCTGCCGCAAGCCTGGGTGATGCCCGCCCCACGCTCCCACACCCGCATGCGGATGCTGGTGGGGGACAGGATTTGGGCGAATTCGATGTTGGCGCGTTCGGGGAAGAAGGGGTGATTCTCCAACGCCGCGCCGATGTCCTCCAGCGGAACCGCGTTCACGTCGTCCACGAAAAAGACGGCGTGTGGGTTGCCCATGCTGACGGCCACCGGCCCGGCGTATCCGGCGTGCGCCACCGCCTCGACCCGCAGCGTGTCGGCGGGACCGGCAAGCGGCACCTCCGACCAATCGAGCCGCGCCGGTCCCATGTCCACGGTGATGCGACCGTTGTCGGCGCGGCTGGCGTGGAGAAGCCCGGCGGCCGTCTGGAAGGTGACGCGGTCGCCGCCGCTTTCCTCCATCAACAGCCAGCCGACGCAGCGCGAGGCGTTGCCGCAGGCCCCAACCTCGCCGCCGTCGGCGTTGCGGATGCGCATGAAACCACTGGCGCCGGGCGCGTCGGAGGGTTCCAGAACGATGAACTGGTCACAGCCCACCCCGGTCCGCCGGTTGGCGATCGCCCGCACCTCGGCCTCGCTGGGCTGATAGGGCGTGTTGCGGGCGTCGATCACGACAAAGTCGTTGCCAAGCCCATGCATCTTCAGGAATTCGCGCGTCATGACAGCCCTTATATGGCGAGCGGCGGGCAAGAGTCCATATCGGCAAGCCCGTTCGCCGATCCGGCGCCGGAGCGTCTCCCATGCCAAAACGCGGGGTCGTCGCGCCCGGAGTCCGGCAACCCGCCGCCGCGACAGCAAATCCGTCACACAGCCGGCCTATAAACGGCGCGCCTTTCCCATCACGCCTTTCCCGTCACGCTTGTCCAGGGAGCCGTCGGCATGCCGTCGTTCGTGTCCAACGATGTCGATCTGATCTGCGGCTATCACATTCCCCTGAACGGTCGGGCGACGCCCATCCGCATGGACGACGTGCCGGAGATGCTGGCCCGACCGGACGGGCTGCTGTGGCTGCATTTCAACCTCGCCAGCCAACGGGCGCGCCATTGGCTGGCGGCGCAGGACTGGTTGGACGAGTTCGTCCGCGAGGTTCTGTTGGAGGGCAAGGACACCCGCACGCGGGTGGAAAGCGTCGATGACGGGCTGCTGACCGTGCTCAGCGACATTCATTATGATTTGAAATACGAGCCGACCGACATCGGCACCCTGCGATTGTTCGTCAACGCCCGCCACATCATCAGTTGCCGCCGCCACCCGCTGAAGGCGACCGACCGTCTGCGCCGGGCGCTGGACGACGGCCAACAATTCGACAGCACCGCCGAGTTGCTGGCCGATTTGGTCGAGTATCTGGCCGACACGCTGAACAGCGTGTCCGACAAGCTGGCCGAAGAGGTTGACCGCACCGAAGACGCCATCCTCGCCGAACGTTTCCACACCGGGCGCGGCAGCTTGGGGCAGGTCCGCCGCATGGTGGTGCATCTGCGCCGCCACGTCGCCCCGCAACGGCAAGCGTTGGGCCGCGTCACCCAAGCCCAAATTCCGTGGGCGGGCGAGGACGGCATGGCCCGGATGCTGAACGCCACCGGCAAGCTGGGCGACGTGCTCTACGACATCGAAGCCTTGCAGGACCGCACGAAGGTGTTGCAGGACGAATTGTCCGCCCGCATGGCGGAGGAGCAGAACCGCAGCCTGTTCGTCCTGTCCTGGGTGACGGTGGTCTTCGCGCCAATGACGCTGATTTCCGGCGTCTTCGGCATGAACGTCGCCGGGGTTCCCGGCGTCAGCGGTCATGAATCGGCGTTCTGGTGGGTGATGGCGCTGATCGTCGTGTCGGGGATCGGCATGTGGTTTCTGGTCAAGCCACGCCGGTGAAGCGCTCAGGCTTGCCCCCCGCCCGCTTCACGCCCTGCCCGCTCACGCCCCTTTGAACACCAGATGCTTGGACGCGGCGAAGTTGAAGAACATGCCCGCAATGGACCCGGCGGCCACCGCCAGGAAGGGGTGGGCGGCGACCACATCCACCCCGGCCTCCAGCCCGACCGACACGCCGTAATTGACCACGCCGCCAAAGGCGTTGGCGGCGATGAATTTGGCCCATTGCCGACGCAGCGGCTCATCCGCCGCGCCTTTGAAGGTGAATCGACGGTTCAGAATCCAGGTGGCCGTCGCGGCGGCGAAGAAGGACGGGACGCGGGCGGCGAAGAACTCCAAGCCAACCGCCAACCCGGCGTACAACACCGCCGTGTCCACCAACAGGCCGACGACGCCGACGGCGCCGAACTTGCCGAACTGAACCGCCAAGCGTCCAAGCGGGCTGTCGAGAAGCCCGGCGATCACGGCGCGCGGCCCCCGCCGTTCGCGGCCAGCGGCGGGTGATTCCCCGGCGCCGGAATCGACAGATAGCGCATGCGCTTGGCCTCGCGCCGCCCCAACGTGACGGTGTCGAGGATCAAGCCGCAGGTCAGGCTGAGGAAGGCCAGCAGCATCAGGCCCATGGACAGAACGGCGGTGGGCAAACGCGGCACCAGTCCGGTGTGGGCGTAGGTCATCATCAAGGGCCAGGCCAGAATCAGCGCCAGAAGGGCGAACAGGCCGAAGATGCCGACGAAGAAGGGAATCGGCCGTTCCTCCTTCACCAGAATGATGATGGTCTTGAGGATGCGGACGCCGTCGCGGATGGTGTTCAGCTTGCTGTGCGAGCCGGGCGGTCGATCCTTGTAGGGGGTCTTGACCTCGGCGATGGGCATGCGCAGTTCCAGCGCGTGGACGGTCAACTCGGTTTCCGTCTCGAACCCGCTGGCCAGCGCCGGGAAGGATTTGATGAAGCGGCGCGAGAACACCCGGTAGCCCGACAGCATGTCGCCGATGCGGTTGCCGAAGATGTTGGCGACCATGCCGGTCAAAACCAGATTGCCCAGCCGGTGGCCGGGGCGGTAGGCGGCGACGATCTCCGTCACGCGGGCGCCGTTGACCATGTCGAGCTGATCGTCCCACAGGCGTTTGACCATCTCCGGCGCCGAGGCGGCGTGGTAGGTGTCGTCGCCATCGACCAGCACATAGACGTCGGCCTCGATGTCCGAGAACATCCGGCGCATCACGTTGCCCTTGCCCTGCAACGGCTCGCTGCGGACCACGGCCCCGGCGGCGCGCGCCACCGCGATGGTCCGGTCGGACGAGTTGTTGTCATAGACATAAACCGTCGCGTCGGGCAACGCCGCGCGGAAGTCGCGCACCACCGACGCGATGGCCGCCTCTTCGTTGTAGCAGGGGATCAGAACGGCGACGGTCGGCGACGGCGAGGCGGAACGGTCAGTGTCGGTCAAGGCGAGGCTCATGGTGCGGAACGCTTCGGACGATGGCGGTGACGGGATAAACAGCACAAAGCGAAGGCTTATTCCACCGCAACCCGCGCAACCGCGCAAAGGTTCAGCGTTTCGCCCAGATTGTTCGGCGCCGGGCGGCAGCTTTCCGGGTCCAGGCGCAGGCCAAGCCGCAAGGCCGCCTTGGCCGCGCCCGGCGTGTCGGGAATCGTGCTCAGCATCAGGAAGGCCCCGCGATGGGAGGCGATCTTGTCCTTCAGGATGGCGAGATAGCCGTTGCCGACCGAATCCGGCTGCAAGAAGTTCGACTGGATGCGGACAAAGCTCAACCGCGCGGGAAACGACGGGATGACGTGGGAAATCGCCCAATAGCCGCCCATCAGCACCATGGTTGAATCCGGGTCTTCGATGGGCGGAACCTCCGCCGTCACCCAGCGGCCAGGGCCGTCCGGGTCGGGCCACGCCACGCGGCCCCAGTCCGCCGGTCGCGCCGTGACCTGCACCACAAGCAACAGAAGGATGGCGAGGCGGATCGCCCAGCGGCGGGACAGCGGCAGCATACCAACCGCCATCACCAACGCCAGCGGCGCCAGCATCTCCACCGGCACGAGGTAGCGGTAGATGCAGAACATCGCCACCCACAGCGCGTAGGTGACGGCCAACGCGGTCAGCAGGAAGCGGGTCGCGGGCGCTTCGGTCAGCCACGCGCTCGCCGGGCGGATGCGGCGGATCGCCAGCGCGGCGACGGTCCCCAGCGGGATCAGCACGAACAGCGCCAGAACCCGCAGATCGAACCACGGCACTTCGCCCACCGTCAGCGGGGCGAAGGTGAAGGTGAAGGGAAAGAACAGCCGCTCCCAGCGCGACGGCGGGAAGAAGCTGACATTCACATAGTCGGAGATCGCGGCGAAGGGGGAGCGGAACAGGTGATTCATGTGCGGGAACACCGGATTCCCATAATCATGCCACAGATGCGCCATCCAGAAGCCGCCGCCCAGCCCCAGCCCGGCCAACACGCCAAGGCCAAAAAAGAAGGCCAACCACAGGCGGCGCCAGGGATGGACGGGCAGCGCCAGAAAGGCCAGACACAGGCCGACCGCGTAGATCACCGTCGGATTCTTCAAGCCCATCGCCACCCCGGCGAACAGCCCGGCCAGCGCCACCCGGCCAAAGCTTGGGGCCAACCGCCCGCTCAACAGCCCCGGCAAACCGCGCGCGACGATGACCAGGGCCGCCAACACGCCCAGACTGACCAGATTGTCGTGAAAGGTCGTGCCGATCAGACCCAGCGTGCCGCCGCCCAAGCCCCCCATCGCCGCCAGCAACATCGCCGCGACCACGTGGCGGAGCGGCGAGTCCCCGCGCAGGCAGGCCAGCGACAGCAGGAACAGCAAGGACAGGTTCACGCCCTGGATCGCGCCCCAGACGAACCCGGCGACGCGCGCGGGCAAGCCGTTGGCCAGCGTGTAAAACAGCGCGTCCAACGCCGGGTTGTAAAAGGTCGGCATCTGCGCGGGCAGCAGATCGCCGTCGATCCGCCCGGTCAGCAGGGCGTAGCCGTTGTACCAATGGTAATTCCGCAAATCCCAATTGGCGTCCATGCCGAACGCCAGCGTCAACGCGCCATAGGCCAACGGGGCGAGAAGCAAAAACAGCCTGCCGATCAGGCGGGCGCGGCGGGCGTCGGCGTCGGGCGGAACCAGGGGCTGCATGATGGCGCGGACGCGGGCTGTTGCGGCTGCCCCCTTGGTAGGCCACCGACCATCCCGCCGCAAGCCCGCCGTGCTTCAGGCGGGGCTGCGCCGGGTTCGTCGGATGGGGGCCGTCCTACCGCCGCCCGCGCGCCAACCACAGAATCGCGGCCCCCGCCAGGAAAGACGGCAGCCCCAACGCCAGCAGGATCATGACGAACGCCTCGCCGCCCTTGCCGTCGCTGTAGGCCCAATATCCCCAGACGGTCAGCGCGCTGAAGACCAGCAACGCCCCGCCCAGCAGCCGGGCCACAATCCGCCCGATGGACCGCTTCACCGCCGCCATGCCCGCCGCTCCCGTTTGTGGACCCGAATGATCCGCCCGCCGACGCCCCCCGTCCAGCGCTCCTTCGACGCCGCCAGCCTGACCCAAAAATCAGCGGGCGGCGTCCGCCCTTGGCTCCCCATTGTCGCAAACGGACGAGATCGCCGCCGCAATCCTGCGAGGATCGCCGCGCTGCGGACAACCCGCTCGCCGCGCGCGCGGCGTGGAATCACACGCAGCCTTTTATCAGGGAGCGCCAGATGACCAACACAATCAAAGAACTCGGCACGATCAAGAAATTCGGCCTCAAGGCCGCGACGCCCAGCGACCGCGACATCGACGGCTGGAAGAAGGTCGCGGGCAACCCGACCATGAAAACCTGGGTTGAATACACGGCGGAGGATGGCTCCTCGGTGTCCGGCTGGTGGAGCGCGACCCCCGGCACCTATCACGCCACCTACAGCGATCTCGAATTCGTCCACATGATCGAGGGGGATATCGTCATCACCCCGGACGGCGGCGCGCCCGTCACCGTGACGGCGGGCGACGCGTTCGTCGTCGAAAAGGACTTCGTCGGAACCTGGGAGATCAAGAAAGAGGTGTTCAAGCACTTCACGATCAAGGTGTCGTAAGGCGCAACCGGACGGCGTTGTGGGGCGATCCGTTCCACACCGCCGCCATCGCGCCCCAGCGTCCGCGCCGAGGGAAAGCGTCACGCAAAGGCCCCCAGCGCGGGTTGATCCGCCTGCGCCCGCAGCCAACCCAGAAACTCCGGGGCGTCGGTGCGGTCGGGTTGGCGGCTTTCAAGCAGATGATAGCGCCCGGACACCACCGGCGGGCAGCCGGGAACCACCACCAACCGGCCCATCGCCAGCGACCGTTCGATGAACAGCAGCGGAATCAGGGCGACGCCCAAACCGTCCTTGGCCGCCTGGATGGCGAAATAGGTGTGGTCCACCTCCAACCGGCCGCCCAACGCGTCCAACGCCACGCCGTTCGCTCCGCACCAGCGCGGCCACAGATCGGGCCGGGCGCGGATGGCGATGATCGGCGCGTCGGTCAACGCGGCGGGAAAAGGCCGACCACCCACGCTTCGTTCCGCCAACAGGCGCGGGCTGCACACCGGGGCGCTGCGTTCGGTCATCAGCGGGTGCGGGGTCAGCCCGGCGAAATGTTCGGGATCGCGGCGGATGGCGTAATCCAGGCGACGCGACTGGTCGATGCGGTCGGGCGCGGTGAACAGCGACAGTTCCAGATCGGGACAGCGCGCCTTGAAATCCGGCAAGCGCGGCAAGAGCCAATGCATGGCGAAGGTTGGGATGCAATCCAGATGCAGGACGCGCCGCCCGCTCTCCTCGCCCAGGGCGTCGGTCGCCGTCGCCAACCGCTCGAACAGATCGGCCACCCGCGCGAAATAGCGCGCGCCCACCGGCGTCAAGCGGACCTGCCGTTGCGAGCGGTCGAACAGGGTGTGGCCGATCCGCTCCTCCAACAGCTTGATCTGACGGCTGACCGCGCCGGGCGTGACGCACAGCTCCTCGGCGGCCAAGCGGAAATTGCTGTGGCGGGCGGCGGCGACGAAGGCGCGCAGCGCGTTCAGGGGGGGAAGCGGCGAGGACATCCATTGACTTTTTCTCAACAGACGCCGCAAAACAAGTCGTTTTGCCGCAGTCCGGCCTCGGGTCTAGCCTTGCCTCCTCATTTCGCGGGCGGGAACGGCGTTGGATCACATGTCGCGGCGGTTGGTGGTGGCCTTGGGCCTGTCGCAGCTTTTGTGCTGGGGCGTCTCTTATTATGTGATTGGGCTGTTTGGCGGGGTGATGGCCGCCGATCTGGGGCATGGGCTGACGGCGATTCACGGCGGCTTCACCGTGGCCTTGACCGTTCAGGGGCTGGTCTCCAGCCGGGTCGGACGGGCGATCGACCAGCATGGCGGGCGCCCGGTGATGGTGGCGGGATCCGTGGTGATGGCGGTCAGCCTTCTGGGTCTGGCCGCCGCCCGCGAATTGATCGGCTATTACGCCGCCTGGATCGGCTTGGGGCTGGCGATGCGAATGACGCTGTACGACGCCGCCTTCGCCGCGCTGGCCCGCATCGGCGGGCGGGAGGCGCGGCGGCCCATCGCCCAGATCACCCTGCTCGGCGGCTTGGCCTCGTCGGTGCTGTGGCCGGTCGGGCAGGCGCTGGCCGACGCTTTGGGCTGGCGCGGAGCGCTGTGCGTCTACGCCGGAATCGCGCTGTCCACCATCCCGCTGCACCGGCTGATTCCCGACCACCGCCACGTCGTCGCGCCCGCGCCGGAAAACGGCGGGGACGACGGCCCAGCTCCACGCCCGGCGGGGGCCTCCCCCGCCGTCGCGGGCGTTCTGTACGCCGTGATGGTCGCCTTGACCGGCCTGCTGAATTCGGGACTGTCGGCCCACATGATCGGGTTGATGGCCGGGCTGGGGTTGGCCCCCGCCCTGGCGGTGTGGGTGTCCACCCTGCGCGGCGTCGGTCAGTCGGCGGCCCGGTTGGCGGAGGTTCTGTTCGGCGCGCGGCTGTCGCCCTTTGGTTTGGCGACGTTGGCCAGCGCCCTGTTGGCCTCCTGCTTCCTGACGCCTTTGTTCGGCATGACCGCGTTGATCGGCGTCGCCTTCGCCCTGCTGTTTGGCGCGGGCAACGGGCTGCTGACCATCGTGCGCGGAACCTTGCCGCTGGCGCTGTTCGACCCGGCCAGTTACGGAAGCGTCGTCGGGCGGCTCATCACGCCGGGATTCTACGTCGCCGCGCTGGCCCCGATGCTGTACGCTTTTGTGATCGAGCGGTATGGCGAAACGGCGGCGCTGTGGCTTTCGCTGGGCTGCGCGGTTCCCGTGCTGTTGGCCGCGCTGCTGTTGAAAGGTCTGTTTCATCGTTGATCGGCGGGCGCGCGGCGCGCAAGATTGCTGCGTCGTTCGCGGCAAACGCATGCCTGTTCGCTCGGCTCCGGGCGGCGAGACGGCAAGCTTCCGCTGGCAATGGCCGGTCTGGTCTGCTATTCAGCGACACTCCGCATGCGCACGCTTGCGCCTTCTTGCGCGACAGGATTTTTGGCGATGGAAAAGTTTACGGTTCTCTCCGGCGTCGCGGCGCCGTTGCCGATGATAAACATCGACACCGACATGATTATCCCCAAGCAGTTCCTGAAGACCATCAAGCGGACGGGACTGGGCAAGCATCTGTTCGACGAGATGCGCTACACGCCCGAAGGCGGGGAAATCGCCGAGTTCGTGCTGAACAAGCCGGCCTACCGTCAATCCAAGATCCTGGTGGCGGGCGACAATTTCGGCTGCGGCTCCTCGCGCGAACACGCGCCGTGGGCGCTGGCCGATTTCGGCATCCGCTGCATCATCGCCCCCAGCTTCGCCGACATCTTCTACAACAACTGCTTCAAGAACGGCATCCTGCCGATCAAGCTGCCCAAGGAGCAGGTGGACCTGCTGCTCGACGACGCGTCGCGCGGGTCCAACGCCGTGGTCACGGTCGATCTGGAAAACCAGACCATCACCGGCCCGGACGGCGGTTCCATCAGCTTTGACCTGGAACCCTTCCGCAAGCATTGCCTGCTGAACGGTCTGGACGACATCGGCCTGACGCTTCAGGAAGTGTCGCGGATCGACAGCTTTGAAGGCAAGCGCCGGGCCGAACAGCCCTGGTTGGCGCTCTAACCTCCACCGGATCGCGGGGGTCGGCTTGACCGCCCCCCGTTCCGTTTCCTCTGTTTCGACGTCAGTGTTTGGGAGTGCGCGCGCCATGCCCGCCAATAAGAAGCTTCTGTTCCTCCCCGGCGATGGTATCGGTCCGGAAGTCATGCGCCAGGTCCGTCGGGTCATCGATTGGATGGACCGCAAGCGCGGCGTGACCTTCGACGTGTCGGAAGGTCTGGTTGGCGGCGCGGCCATCGACGCCTATGGCGTGCCGCTGAACGACGCCACGCTGGCCGAGGCGCTGGCCGTGGACGCCGTCATGCTGGGCGCCGTCGGCGGTCCGAAATGGGACAACCCGACCGACTACACCAAGCGCCCGGAAGCCGGTCTGCTGGCTCTGCGCAAGGAACTCGGTCTGTTCGCCAACCTGCGCCCGGCGGTGGTGTTCGACGCGCTGGTCGACGCCTCGACCCTGAAGGCCGACGTCATTCGCGGCCTGGACATCATGATCGTCCGTGAATTGACCGGCGGCGTCTATTTCGGCGAGCCGCGCGGCATCACCGACATCGGCAACGGCGAACGTCGCGGCGTGAACACCCAGGTCTACACGACCTCGGAAATCCGCCGCGTCGCCCGCGTGGCCTTCGAGTTGGCGCGCAAGCGCAACAACAAGGTCCACTCGATGGAAAAGGCCAACGTCATGGAATCCGGCCTGCTGTGGCGGCAGGAAGTGACCAAGCTGCACCAGGAGGAATACTCCGACGTGACGCTGGAGCACATGTACGCCGACAACGGCGCCATGCAGTTGCTGAAGAACCCCAAGCAGTTCGACGTCATCGTCACCGACAATCTGTTCGGCGACATCCTGTCGGACGAAGCGTCGATGATGACCGGCTCGCTCGGCATGCTGCCCTCGGCCTCGTTGGGCGCGCCCGACGCCGACGGCAAGCGCAAGGCGATGTATGAGCCGGTCCACGGCTCGGCCCCGGACATCGCCGGTCGCGATCTGGCGAACCCCTGCGCCACGCTGCTGTCCTTCGCGATGGCCCTGCGCTACTCGTTCGACCTGGACGAGGACGCCAAGCTGATCGAAAAGGCCATCCAGAACGTGCTGGGCGGCGGCATGCGCACCGCCGACATCATGGCGCCGGGCATGGCCCGCTGCTCCACCACCGTCATGGGCGATTCGATCCTGCGCGAGCTGGACAAGGTCGCCTCCTGATCGGTTGATCGGCTTTTAAGAAACAAAGGCCCGTCCTCCGCGCGAGGGCGGGCCTTTTTTCTTGAGACGACGGGGCGCGCGCCAAGACGACGCGAAAGAAACCACTAAATTTGTGGTTATCGCCAATTGCGGGAGCATCGGGCTTTTGCTGTTGCGGCGCTGTGGACGGGTGTCCAAGATTACGGACCTTCGCGACGCCGTGAGCCGATCAAACGCCATGCCCCTGCCCCCGCTTCCCCCCGGCCCGGTTGGCCAGTTCACCGACGCCAAAGCCGCGCTCGCCTGCCTGCGCGACATTTACGACCGCAACACCGGCTTTCTGCGCGACCGCTTCACCGCCTACACCCAGGGCGACGAGGAGGGCGGTCCCAACCGCGCGCATTACCCCTATGTGCGGCTGACCACCCGGTCCAGCGCGGCGGTGGACACGCGGCTGGCCTATGGCTTCGTTGACGGTCCCGGCGCCCACGCCACCACGGTGACGCGGCCCGACCTGTATGAGCGCTATCTGTCGGAACAATTGACGCTGCTGCTGCGCAACCACGGCGTTCCACTGGAAATCGGCGTCAGCGACGAGCCGATTCCCATCCATTTCGCCTTCCCCCAGGGGCTGTATGTCGAAGGCGATCTGCCGCCCGACCGTTTGACCCGCCTGCCCGACCTGTTCGACCTGCCCAATCTGGCGCGGATGGACGACACCATCGTCAATGGCGTCGAGGATCTGGGGCCGGACGCGGTCAAGCCGCTGGCGCTGTTCACCGCGCCGCGCGTCGATTTCTCGCTGCACCGGCTGCGCCACTACACGGCGACGGCGCCCGAGCATTTCCAGAACTTCGTCCTGTTCACCAACTACCAATTCTATGTGGACGAGTTCATCCGCCTGTCGCGGGAGGTGATGGAGCCGACCGACGACCCGACGCTCGCCGCCTACCGCGCGCAGTATGACCGCTTCGTCGAGCCGGGCGAGGGCGTCACCCACAGCCGCAACCGGGGCGACGCGCCGGAGGACGCGGCCCCGAAGCTGGCGCGGATGCCGCAGATGCCCGCCTATCACCTGACGCGGCCCGACGGCAACGGCATCACCCTGGTGAACATCGGCGTCGGCCCGTCCAACGCCAAGACCATCACCGACCACATCGCCGTGCTGCGCCCGCACGCCTGGATCATGCTGGGCCATTGCGCGGGGCTGCGCCACACCCAACGGCTGGGCGATTACGTGCTGGCCCACGGCTATGTCCGCGAAGACCATGTGCTGGACGCCGATTTGCCGCTGTGGGTGCCGGTGCCGCCGCTGGCCGAGGTGCAGCGCGCCCTGGAAACGGCGGTGGAGCGCGTCACCGGCCTGTCGGGCTATGATTTGAAAAGCATCATGCGCACCGGCACGGTGGCGACCATCGACAACCGGAACTGGGAGCTGCGCGACCACCGCGAACCGCTGATGCGCTTCAGCCAGAGCCGCGCCATCGGTCTGGACATGGAAAGCGCCACCATCGCCGCCAATGGCTTCCGCTTCCGCGTGCCCTACGGCACCTTGCTGTGCGTGTCCGACAAGCCGATGCACGGCCAGTTGAAGCTGCCCGGCATGGCCGACCGCTTTTACCGCGAGCGGGTGGACCAGCATCTGAAAATCGGCGTGCTGGCGATGGAGCTGCTGCGCGAACACGGAATGGAGACGCTGCATTCCCGCAAGCTGCGCAGCTTGGCGGAAGCGGCGTTTCAATAGGGGGCGACGCGCTTATTCCGCCGCATTCGACAGGAGCAAGGTCCCTTGCGCGGCCTTGCTTCGGTGCGCGGTGAGTTCCAGATACGTCTGCTCCAAACCAAGCTGTCGCGCCACCATCCTAAGATCAACTCTCTTCAACAACTCCACCGTGATCGGTCGTTTGTCATGCCAAAACACCATCGATTCCAGAAATTCCTGCGTCTCCTTCGCCATCAACAAGCGATGAAGAAAGCGCGCCTCTTGCTCCGACCCGCAGGGTAGAAAATACACAGTGTCATCAAAAACAACAGGTTTGCCGTCCTGCGGGCCAATCACTCGAAAATCAAAACCCCGATAAAACCCAGAAATCGCTATTTTCCAGAGCGAAAAACTGTAATCTCCAACACCAAAGATTGAAAATTCTGGCTTTCCTTTATAAATGGAACTTCCACGCGCTGAAAGCGCTCCTGCATTTTCTCGCAGATACGCCCAGGTCTTTGGAGCCACATTCGCAATCCCCGACGTGGATTCACCAATCGACCTCTGTGGCACAAGCATAAGCATCTGCCGTTCCCGCTTTCTCTTTCCTCCCAAATCAGAGCTTTTAAGCAACGGGTAGAGAAAGCGATCTTCAATCGACACCGTCGCGCCGTAGCCATTGACCAAAACCGAATCGGCGAGCGTCAACTCCATCACCTTGGAGCAATCATGTTTGATGCCGGAACGCCAAACGCAGTGTGAATCCGTCCCACGCAAGGAGCGGTGGCGCACATATCGACCGACGTCGGACACCACCAACCCGTCATGGTAGCCAAACATCCCAGATGGTTCATCATCTTCAAGATTGCTGTAAAACGCGCACTCTCGCGAGTTCCCGCCCGGAGCAAGCTCCAGAACGAAAAAACAAGCGTCCACAGCGGCGCCAAAATGCTTCATCGCATCAATCGCGTGGAGGCTGGCGCGCCGAATCGGCAAATCGGCTTTCCAGGCGTGAATAAGGATTTTGCGCGCAACCGCCACCTTGCACAGCATGGCGATGACGCCCGTCCGCCCAGAAAGCCAGTCAAGATTGCGCAGCAGCATCCACTCGGATATGTCAAAGTTGCTTTTGCCCATCAAGGCTTCAAGACCGACATACCCATGAAAATTTGACTTTCCCGGAAGGTTTGCGCTTCCCAACGCACCCAATGCAGCGTTCGTTACCCACGGATAATTTCCAGCGATCAAAACAGGCTCAGGAAGCCGAGCCACCTCAGCACCCCAATCCGTTTGAAAGAAATCAGCGTGCCGCAGTTGGACCCCCCGCTCACCGCCGCCAATCGCCGACAAGCGGCGGTCAAGCTCATCAAGGTGATCGCGGTTGATGTCCCCCCCAAGAACAGGAACCGAGGGGAAGGCCTTCCTTGCAGCCAGAACAAACGCCCCTCGGCCACAGGTTGGCTCCAACACAGACCCTGGCGCCATGCCCATACGCTGCAACACAACCATCGCGCGAACCGCCAGCGCTTCCGGGGTTTGAAAATCCCCAAATTCGCAAACGGGTTTCACTTTTCTCGGGGGCATGCCAAAAATCCTAACGGATACGTCGGACGCCATCAACGACGCCAGCGCAGTCAATGACCCTTTTGTACTGCAACCGCCATTGCAAAGCGTTTGAGATCGTCAAATAACCTATTTCCGGGCGTTTTTGCATCAATTCTCCTGCAATGCGTTGCGCTTCGATGTCATCAATTGGCAGATTCCTGTCAACCATGAAGGCGATCAAATCCTCCTCGTTTCCATCATGATCCAGAATCTCGCAAAGACCTCGGGTCATTTGGTAATCCGCCGTTCGATCTCGATGAACAAAAATCGTATGGCGCATATCAAGACGCCCAGTGCGCACCTCGGCGTCATCAAATTTCTCATAGACAAAAACAATCAGATGATACCCAAGTCCGAAAATTTTCTGGCGAGCGGATTTGTAAGGGCAGGATGATTGAGGTTGTTTGACGCTCGTCACCTTCATGTCGATTTCAAGTTCTGGAAAATCGATTCCAGCCGCAGAGTTCCCTTGATTGAATTCATATCTCTCCAAAAGAAAATTGGTGAATTTATGTTCGAGATAAGTCCCAACGGCCTTGCCATCCGTCACGCCGAACAGGGATGGCTCATCAAACGTGCTTTCCCTCGCCGCAAAAAGCGCCGCCTCCTCCCACAAAGCGTCAAGGCTGAGCGTTGGTTTCTCTGGGTAACGCAACATGATTGAACAACTCCAGCTCGTGGAAGCGCATTATTTAGGAAGTTCCTCCTCATCCGCCCTTACAGAAACGGCAACGGGTACGCCAGCGTGAAGCCGTCGATGGCCAGCGCCAGCCCGACCGCCGCCAGCGCCCGGCTGACCCACAGGATGAAGCCCATGTTGGTGATGGCGAAGACCGAGGCCAGGACGATGGCCAACTGCAACAGCCCCTCGGCGAAATCGAAATAGGGGTCTTGCGTCGCCGCGTGGTCGCGCTTGGCCTCCGCCGCCTTGGCCTTGGCCAGCAGATCCTTGCGGCTGTTTTTGCCGTCGTCGGCTTCCATCTTGTCGGCGTTCAGGCGGTATTCGGCGGATTTCTTCAACGCGCGGGCTTGGCCTTCGGCGGGCATCCCCGCGCTCAACAGCTCCAGTTCGTCCGCCGCCAGCCGCAGGCTGATCTGCCGTTGGGTCTTCGCCTGATAATAGGCGAAGCTGTCCGACGCCTCGATGGCGCTGGCCATCATGTCCTTGCCCGCGTTGGAACCGGCGACGCTGACGATGGCCAGAACCGCCGCCAGCATCGAAATATAGACGGCGGTCGAAATTTTCAGCCCGCCGTCGCCGTCGTCATGCCCGCGCTTGTGGCGCTCATGCTCGTGAGCCTCGTCGATCAATTCTTTGACTTCCGCCGCGTCCATGACCGCTTGCCTTTGTTGGTTTGAATCCTTGCCGAAGAGTTAGACGAGCGACGCGGCAAAGGAAAGCCTTCGCAAAACCGTCACGCGATCCCGCGCCGATGATCGTTTTCGCCCCTTTCACGACGGCCCGGTTCGGGCTATGTCAGGGGCATGAATCCGCTCGTTCGCCTGCTGACGGAGGCCGGCCCGCTCGCCGCCTTCTTCATCGCCAATTCCCAAGCCGGCATCATGACCGGCACCGCCGTCTTCATGGTCGCGATCACCATCGCGCTGACCGTCTCCTGGCGTCTGGAGCGCCGGGTGCCGATCATGCCGGTGGTCGGCGCGGGATTCGTGCTGATTTTCGGCGGGCTGACCCTGTGGCTGCAAAATGATCTGTTCATCAAGATCAAGCCGACGCTGGTCAATCTGCTGTTCGCCGCCGTGCTGTTCATCGCCCACGTCACCCGCCGCAACGTGATGAAGCGACTGCTTGGCACGGTGCTGGCTCTGAGCGATCAGGGCTGGCGGACCTTGAGCGTCCGCTGGGCGTGGTTCTTCCTGCTGCTGGCCGTGGTGAACGAGGTCGTCTGGCGCAGCATGGACACCGACGCCTGGGTGAATTTCAAGGTGTTCGGCATCATGCCGCTGACCTTGCTGTTCAGCGCGCTGCAAACCCCGCTCATCATGCGCCATCAAATCCCGGAAACCGCTGCGGAGACCGCCACGGAATCGGCGCCGAACGGCCCGTCTCCCTGACCTCCCCCTTGTCGGCGGAGGCGCGCCCCCTCACATCCGGGGCGTGTCTTCGCCGCACACCCACCACAGACCGCTCGACCACAGAGGTTTCACGCTCATGGGCAGTTTCAGCATCTGGCATTGGATCATCGTTCTGCTGATCGTCCTCCTCCTGTTCGGCGCGGGCAAACTGCCCGCCGTGATGGGCGACATCGCCAAGGGCGTGAAGGCCTTCAAGGCTGGCATGAAGGACGAGGAGGACGCCGCCGCCTCGCCGCCCGCCACCACCAGCCATGCGGCGGCCCCCGCGCAACCGCAGGCCCAGCCGCCGGTTCAACCGCAGCCGGCAGCCGCGCCCGCCGATCCGGCGAAGCCGCACCAGGGCTGAGGTCCCGTCTTTCTCACGGGCTGCGACCGCATAGCGGTTTGATCGCCCGAGGAAATACGATAGAAAGATGGGGCTGTCCCGCAGCTTGCGTTTGCGCAAGACTGGGGACAGCCCCTGTTCCTTTCGGGATGCGTTGCTCGCCGTGACGTTCAAAGATCAAATGAAGGCCGCCGGCAAGTCCTCGGACGCGCCCACCCCGGAGAGCGAGGACATCGCCAAGCTGCTCCGCGCGCTGAACGACGACTTGAAGGCCGATCCCATCGACGACGTCGCCGATCTTGAGGACGATGACGAGGAGCCGAAGGCCGCCTCCGGCGGGCTGCCATTGGGCAAAATCGCCGCCGCTTTGATCGCCGCCGCTGGAATTGGGTTCGCCGTGGTGATGCTGGATCCGGGCGGCAGCCCGCCCGGCGATCCGTCCGCGACCACCTCCTTGGTTCCGCCCGCCCCGGCCATCACCCGCGCGCCCGCCGCCAACACGGCCAACCCCGCCCCGGAATCGCTGATCGCCCGCGCGCCCGTCGCCTCGGCCCTTCCCGTCCCGCCGCCCGCCGCGCCGCCGCCGACGCCGCCCGCCGGGGCCGCGCCAATGGCCCCGCCGCCCGCGCTGAAGGCGCCCGAACCACCCGCTTTGCCGCCGACCGCCGCCCCGGCCTCCGCCGCAAGACCCGCGCCGGTCGCCAAACCGGCGGAACCGCCACACGCCGCCCCGCCCGCGCCCACGCCAGCCTCCCAAGTCGCCGCCGCCCAAGCCGCCGCCGCGCCAACGCCAGCGGAGGCGCCCGCGCCCAAGGCGGCTGAGGCGCCTCCCGCCAAGCCCGCCGAACCGCCCGCCCCAAAGGCGGCGGAGACCGGCGCCTTGCAAGCCATGCTGGCCCCGCCCAAAGACCCGCGTGAGGTCGCCAAACGCCCGCCGCCCCCCGCCAAACCGGCGGAGACCAAGGCCGCAGACGCAAAGCCGACCGTCAAGACGCCGCCCCAACCGGCGGCCCCGCCCCCGTCCGGCGACGCGGTCCCGAACGGTCGCTATTCCGTGCAGGTCGGCTCCTATCAGGTCGCCGAAAACGCGGCGATTCAGGTGCAGAAGCTGAAGAAAGCCGGTTACGCCGCCTTTGGGCTGGAATGGACCGACAGCGCCAATAAGACGTGGCACGCGGTGCGCGTCGGCGGTTACGCCGACAAGGCCGCCGCCCAACAGGCCGCGAACGATCTGAAAGCCAAGATGGGCGTGCCCGCCTACCCGGTATCGGCGCGCTGAGAACAAAGCGGACGGTCGCCCGAATTTCACCGCCGACCGTCCGCGCCCGGTTGTCGCCGCTGCGGCATACTGTCATCCCCCTCGCGGTTTTTTTGCGGAAACCGCGCTTTTCCTTGGTGGTTTCACCCCCCTGACTTTGGTCGCCCCTCCCGGCGCGCCGCTTGATCCGTGCTTCTGCTTGCTCGTACCATGGACATTCCAGGGCGCACGCAAAACAGACAAGTCGGCACCAGACCGACGAGCCGGAGGAAGCCCCACCATGAAGCCGACCATCCTGGTCGTCGACGACGAGTCAAGCATCGTCCTGTCGCTCCAGGTCCTGCTGCAACGCGCCGGATTCGACGTACGCGTCGCCCGCAATGGGGAGGAAGCGATCCAGTCGGTCGAATCCTTCACCCCCGACTTGATTTTGCTCGACGTCATGATGCCCAAGCGCGACGGTTTCGACGTCTGCCAGACGTTGCGCGTCAACCCGGATTGGAAATCGCTGCCGATCATCATGCTGACGGCGAAAAGCCGCGACGTGGAGCGGCAAAAGGGCATGGCGTTGGGCGCCACCGACTTCATCACCAAGCCATTCTCGACCCGCGACCTTCTGGCCACCGTCCGCCGCCATCTGGGCGTCCCGGCGGAGTCCCCCCCGGAATCGGCGCTGGGGCGCGGTCGATGACCATGCCCAACGCCGACGCGTCGCCACGCGTCGCCCCGACCCATCCGGCGAACAGCCCGGCCCCGCGCCGGATGGTGCCGTTGATCTTCCGCGCCGTCGGCCTTGGGCTGGTCGCCTTGTCCATCGGGCTGGCCGTGGCCGTGCGCGATTCCGCCGCCGCCGACCCGCTGTTGACCTACGCCGTGGTGATGACCGGGGCGCTGGCCGCCGGGGTGTGGGGGCTGTGGCTGACGGTGGACCGCTTCCTGCTGCGCGCCGCCGAAACGCTGAGCCGCGAGGCCGGGCTGATCGCCCATGGCAACGCCGAAGGCGCGGTGGGCGGACGGGTGCCGCTGGCCCGTTACGGCGATCTCGTGCCCATCGCCCGCGCGGTCAACGAGCTGTCCGACAAGCTGGCCCTGGTCCGCCGCGACATCGCCCACACCGTCGCCGAATCGACGGCCAAGGCGGAGGAACAGAAAACCCGCCTCGCCGCCGTGCTGCGCGACCTGCACGAGGGCGTCATCGTCTGCAACACCAAACACCAAATCCTGCTCTACAACCAGACCGCCTTGGACATCCTGCATCTGACCGGCGATCTGGGGCTGGGCCGCTCCCTGCTGCATTTCGTGGTGGCGGAGCCGGTGACGCACACGCTGGAACGGCTGACCCTGCGCGTGCGCGAGGGGCGGCACGTCGATCACGAACACGGGACCACCGCGCAATTCATCGGCTCCACCACCGACGGGCGCATCCTGTTGGAAGGCCGGATGAGCGCCGTGTTGCAAGAGAACGACGACGCCGACGACGAGCCGCCGACCATCACCGGCTACGTCGTCACCCTGTCCGACGCCACCCGCGAGTTGGCGGCGTTGGGCCAACGCGACGCCCTGCTGCGCGAAGCGACGGAGGGATTCCGCGCGCCCATCGCCAATCTGCGCGCGGCGGTGGAAACGCTCTACGACAACCCCGATCTGGGGCCGGGCGACCGCGCGGCGTTTGAAAGCGCCATGATGGAGTCCACCGGCGCCCTGTCCCAGCGCCTGGAGCGCGTGACCGCCGCCTACCGCGACGTCGTCACCGGCAGTTGGCCGATGAGCGACATCCATTCCAACAACCTCATCAATCTGGTCCGCCACCGCGTCGGCGGCGAGGCGGCCACCATCGTCACCCTGACCGGCCTGCCGCAATGGGTGCATGGCGACAGCTACACGTTGGTCGTGCTGTTCGGTCATCTGATCGGATCGGTCCATGCCTTGACCGGAGCCACCGCCTTCGATCTGGCGGCCGAGGCCGGGGACCGCTGGGTCTATCTGGATCTGGTCTGGCGCGGCGCCACCGTGCCAAGCGCCACGCTGGACGATTGGCTCGACCAGCCGCTGCCCGGCGGCTTGGGCGGCTTGACCGTCGGCGACGTGCTGCAACACCACCGCAGCACCGTCTGGTGCGAGCCGGTGCCGGAGCGCGAGGGCTTCGTCCGCCTGCGCATGCCGTTGCCGCCCGCCCTGTCGCCCCCGTCGGCCCACACCCACATCAAGCCCAGCGCCCGCCCGGAATTCTTCGATTTCGGCCTGCTGCACCAGCCTCTGGCGACCAGCGAGTTGGGGCGGACGCCGCTCGACCGCCTGCATTACGTGGTGTTCGACACCGAAACCACCGGCCTGTCGCCCAGCACCGGCGACGAAATCATCCAGATCGCCGCCGTCCGCGTCGTTGGCGGGCGCATTCTGACCGGCGAGACCTTCAACACGCTGGTCAACCCGAAGCGGCCGATTCCCGCCGAATCGATCCCCTTCCACGGCGTCACCGACGCCATGGTCGCCGACAAGCCGACGGTGGACAAGGTGTTGCCCCAGTTCCGCGCCTTCGTCTCCGGCGCGGTCATGGTGGCGCACAACGCCGCCTTCGACCTGAAATTCCTGAAAATGAAGGAACGCGCCAGCGGCGTGGCTTTTGACGGGCCGGTGCTGGACACCATGCTGCTGTCGCGCATGCTGTTGGGCAACGATGGCGACCACACGCTGGACGGCATCGCCGAACGGCTGGGCATCGCCGTGGTGGACCGGCACACCGCGCTGGGCGACAGTCTGGTGACGGCGGCGGTGTTCCTGCGCATGGTCGAGATGCTGCGCGAACAGGGCGTGGCCACGCTGGACGACGCCATTCGCGGCGCGAACATCCTGGTCGAGCTGGCGGCCCGGGAGCGCGCCTTTTGACCCCCGCGCCGGAGGCCGCCAAGCCGCCGCGCCGCGACCGCATGGTCGGGCTGTTCCTGCTCGCCCTGTTCCTGTTCAACCCGCCGCTGCTCCGCCTGCTTGAGGGCGACGGCGCGCTGTTCGGTCTGCCGCCGCTCTACGCCTACATCCTGGCCGCGTGGGCGGCGGTCATCGCGCTGGCGGCGCTGGCGGCGGAACGGCGATGAACTCTTCGCGCCCGGGAGGTTGAGCGATGGCCTGGACCAGCGTCCTGTTCGTTTCGCTCGCCTACCTGTTGGCGCTGTTCGCCATCGCCCATTGGGCGGATCGGCGGGCGGCGGCGGGGCGCAGCGTCATCGCCTCGCCCACCATCTACGCCCTGTCGCTGGGGGTCTATTGCACGACCTGGACCTTTTACGGGTCGGTCGGTCGGGCGGCGTCGCTGGGCATCGGCTTTCTGCCGATCTATCTCGGCCCCACCCTGCTGATGCTGTTGGCGCCGCTGCCGCTGCGAAAAATCCTGCGGATCGCCAAAAGCCAACGCATCACCTCCATCGCCGATTTTCTGGGAAGCCGCTATGGCCGCAGTCCCCTGTTGGGCGGGCTGGTCGCGCTGACCGCCGTGGTCGGCGTCACCCCCTACATCGCCTTGCAATTGAAGGCGGTGGCGGTCAGCTTCGACGCGCTGACCGGAATCGGGACGGGAACCGGCGAGCATGCGCCCTTCCTCGACAACGGCTTTCTGATCGCCGCGACGATGGCGCTGTTCGCCATCGTCTTTGGCGCGCGCCAGATCGACGCCGCCGAGCATCACCCCGGCATGGTCGCCGCCGTCGCCTTTGAATCGTTGGTCAAGCTGGTGGCCTTTCTCGCCGTCGGCGGCTTCGTCGTCTGGGGCCTGCATGACGGGTTGACCGATCTGTTCCGCGCCGCCGCCGCCCGCCCCGACATCCAGCGCCTGTTTTCCGTTGAACTGGCGCTGGGCGGCGGGGCCTGGACCGCCAGCACGGCGCTCGCGGCGGCGGCGGTGCTGTGCCTGCCCCGGCAATTCCAGGTCATGGTGATCGAGAATGTCGACGAGCGGCACCTGAACCGCGCCCTGTGGCTGTTTCCACTCTACATGCTGCTCATCAACCTGTTCGTGCTGCCGGTGGCGGTGGCTGGGCTGCTGCGCTTCGGCGGCGCCACCGACCCGGACCTGTTCGTCCTGGCCCTGCCGATGGCGGGCGGGGCCGAAGGGTTGGCGCTGCTGGCCTTCCTCGGCGGGCTGTCCGCCGCCGCCGGCATGATCGTCGTCGAATCGGTCGCCCTGTCCACCATGGTGTGCAACGATCTGGTGATGCCCGCGCTGTTGCGTCTGCGTCATCCGGCGCTGGAACGCTCGACCGACCTGTCGCCGCTGCTGCTGGCCATCCGCCGGATCGCCATCGCCGCCATTCTGCTGCTTGGCTATGTCTATTTCCGGGTGGCGGGATCGGCCTACGCCCTGGTCTCCATCGGGTTGATTTCCTTCGCGGCGGTGGCGCAATTCGCCCCGGCGCTGATCGGCGGGCTGTATTGGAAGGGGGCCACCCGGCGCGGCGCGCTGGCCGGAGTCGCCGCCGGAACGCTGGTGTGGGCCTACACGTTGCTGCTGCCCAGCTTCGCCCGGTCGGGTTGGCTGCCCGCGTCCTTCATCGAGTTTGGCCCGTGGGGCGTGACCGCGCTGCGGCCCTACGCCCTGTTCGGGCTGGAGGGGTTCGATCCGCTGACTCACGCCCTGTTCTGGAGCGCGTTGGCGAACATCGGCCTGTATGTCGGCCTGTCCCTGTTCGACCGCCCCGATTCGGCGGAGCTGGCCCAGGCCGCCGCCTTTGTCGATGTGTTCGAGCGCGCCGATTCGGCGGACGCCATCGCCGATTGGCGCGGCGCCGTCCGCGTCAGCGACCTGTCCCGCGTCGTCGCCCGCTTTCTCGGGCCGCAACGGGCCGAACACGCCTTCGCCGGGGATGACCCGAACGCGTTGGCCGGGCCGAAGCGGTTGCGGCTGGCCGAACGGTTGTTGGCCGGAGCCATCGGCGGCGCGTCCGCCCGCGTCGCCTTGGCCTCCGTCGCGCCGGGCGGGGCGGTCGGCACAGCGGAATTGCTGCGGATGCTCGATGAAACCAGCCATGTCATCGCCCACAGCCGGGCGTTGGAACTCAAAACCGCCGAGTTGGAGCGCGCCACCGACGCGCTGCGCGCCGCCAACGAACGGTTGACCGCGCTGGACCGGCTGAAGGACGAGTTCCTGTCCACGGTGACGCACGAACTGCGCACGCCGCTGACCTCGATTCGCGCGCTCAGCGAGATTTTGCACGACGATCCCGGCATCGAGGCCGACCAACGCCGCGAGTTTTTGGCCATCGTCATCGCCGAAAGCGAGCGGCTGACCCGCCTCATCAACCAGGTCCTCGACATGGCGAAGATCGAAGCCGGGGAAATGGATTGGACCATCGGCCCGCTCGATCTGGCCACAGCCTTGGAGCAAGCCGCCGCCGCCGCCGCCGGGCTGCTCCAGGAACGCGGGGTGACGCTGGACACGGCGATTCCGCCTGATTTGCCGCCGGTGCGGGCCGATCAGGATCGGCTGGTTCAGGTCGTCGTCAATCTGCTGTCCAACGCGGCGAAATTCACGCCCCACGGCGGTCGGGTGACGCTGTCCGCCGAACGGCGGGACGATGTCCTGCGCGTCGCCGTCACCGACACCGGCCCCGGCCTGGCCCCGGAACACCACGAGGTCGTCTTCGACCGTTTCCGTCAGGTCGGCGATCCGATGATCGACAAACCCGCCGGAACCGGGCTGGGATTGGCCATCTGCAAACGCATCGTCGAACATCTGGGCGGCCGAATCGGCGTGGTCAGCGCCCCCGGCGCGGGCGCTTCCTTTTGGTTCACAGTGCCGCTGGCCGACGCTCAGGACTGACGCCTACAGGCAATCCAGACATGTCAATGTGCAAACACCCCACTCCACAGGCCGAAAACGCGTGTTAATATGGTCCCCACGTCATGCCGCGCGATGCTGTTGGAAGGGATAAGTCTTGCGGTTTTTCGGCCTTGACCGACATTCGGCGCTCACAACCCCAACAGGGCAAAGCGGCTCAACTCTTCCCGTCGGCGCAATCCGCGCTTATGGTGTCGCCAACGGTTCCGGCTTCGGACGGCGAACGGCACGGGGAGATCGCGCTCTGTCGGCTGGCCGCCTTCGGGGAATGGTCCCGCAAAAACGATTCGCTGATTCAGCGGGTTGGCGTTAGGGAAGCGGGATGGGCAAGATTCTGGTGGTTGATGACGAGCGGGATGTCGAGGCGCTGATTATGCAGCGCTTCCGCCGCGCCGTCCGTGCGGGAGAGCTGGAGTTCCTGTTCGCCCACAATGGGCAGGAAGCCTTGGCGACGTTGCGCGCCGAACCCGACATCGACATGGTGTTGAGCGACATCAACATGCCGGGCATGGACGGCCTGACCCTGCTGGACCATCTGCCCCAGGTGAACGCCGACATCCGGGCGGTGATGGTCTCGGCCTATGGCGATCTGGGCAACGTGCGCGCGGCGATGAATCGCGGCGCCTTTGACTTCATCATCAAGCCCATTGATTTCGCCGACCTCGAAGCCACCATCCACAAGACGCTGGAGGCCTGCAAGACCGTGCGCAAACTGCGCGACGCCTTGCAGGAAACACGCACGGCGGAAGCCGCGTCGCGCGCGCAAGCCGCAAGACTGCGCCGTGTTCTCGACACCAGCCCGATCGGCGTGTCGATCCTGACCGAAACCGGGGAGCTTCTCTACTGCAACCAGCGCTGCGTCGAACTGTTCGGCGCCACGCCGGACACCATGCGCCAACGCGGCGCGGACGCCCTGTTCCGCCATGTCGAGGACCGCGACCGCCCAGCCAGTCGGACCCGCAGCGGCGAAACGATCCGCAACGACGAAATTCATTTCGTCCGCGACGACGGCCGCACGGTTTGGATGATTATGTCCTTCGACCACACCGTTTATGAAGGACACGCGGTTTACATCGTCTGGCTCTACGACATCACCGAACGCAAGGTCCAGGCCGAGGCGCTGCGCAGCGCCAAAGACGCTGCGGAGAAGGCGTTGAGCGATCTGGAGCGTATGCAGAGCGATCTGATCCGCGCCGAAAAAATGGCCGTGATCGGGGAACTGATCGCCGCCGTGGCGCACGAGATCAACACGCCGGTCGGCATCGCGCTGACCGCCGCCACCCATCTGCAAAATGTTTCCGACGCGATCATCCTGACCTTCAATGGCGGGCAACTCCGCAAAAGCGATTTTCAGGAGTATGTCGGCACCGCCAGCGAGGTGTCGGGCCTGCTGGTGTCCAACATCGAACGCGCGGCGGCCCTGGTGCAAAGCCTGAAGCTGGTGACGGAGGGCAAGGCCTCGTCGCCGCGCAGCCGCTTCGATCTGCGCGAATATCTGGCCGACATCATCCTGGCGGTGCGCGTTCAACCCGCCGCCATCGGTCATGATTTGCGCCTGGAATGCCCCGACGGTCTGGTTCTCGACACCTACCCCGGCGCGCTGACCGAGGTGTTGATCGCCCTGCTGACCAACGCCTTCGCCCACGCCTTCGACGGCAATTCAAGCGACCCTTCGGGCGGCCAAGTGACCGTGACCGCCCGCCTGTTGAGCGATGAACGGGTGGAGTTGCGGGTGTCCGACAATGGACGCGGCATTCCGACGGAAATTCTGCCACGCTTGTTCCAACCCTTCGCCACGACCCGGCGCGGCGCGGGCAGCATGGGGTTGGGGTTGTACGCCGTCTTCAATCTGGTGACGGGCAAGCTCGCCGGGGAAATCAACATCGACAGCGCGTCTGACTGCGGAACGTCCGTCATCCTCCGCCTGCCGCTCGACGCGCCGTAACCAAGCCTTCTCCCAGCCATTTTTCCCGCTTCCACAAGCGCGCGTCGCCGTCCTGATTGCATCGCCGTCGTCCCTGCACAACAATGACCGGACACAAACGGCATCGGGACACAGCACGGCCATGAACGCTCCTGACCACAGCGGCGAGCACCTTCTGGACGGCACCATCGATCCCCCCGTCACGGTGGCGGGCACGCTCGACAGCGCCCGACTTTACCGCGAACAGGTCATGTCGATGATGCCCGGCCTGCTGGTCCATCGCGGCGAGCACATCCTCCATTGCAACGAGGGACTGGCCCATCTGCTGGGCTATCTGGCCCCCGACGATGTTCTGGTTCTGCCCAGCGTGATGCGGCTTGTCCCCGAAGACGCCCTCTTCTCCGAACGTCAGGCCTATGACCAATGCCTGTCCGGCCTGACCCGCGCCGACGTTCGACGCACCAAGCGGCGGCGCGCCGACAACAGCGTCCAGTGGTTCGATCAGGTGCTGGAACCGATCGATTGGGGCGGGGAACCAGCGGTGATGGAAATGCTGGCCCAAGTGCGCCCGCACATTGGCTTCACCGAATTGCCGCATCAATGGCAACGGCTCCAGGCCGCCATCGACGCGATGCCGAACGGCGTTCTGATGCTCGACCGTGAAGGCCGGATGGAAGGGTTGAACAGCGAGTTGCTGCGTCTGTGGGACTACCCCCCCGGCCTGTTCCCACCCGGCACGCCGATGGACGTCATGCTGCGCTACAACCACCAGCGCGGCGATTACGGCGATTGCTCCGAGGACGACAAAATCTCGGAAATTCGCAAGTTGTTCCAGGTCAAGGGCGTCATCAATTCAGAGCGCCGGGTTCCCAGCGGGCGCATTTTGGACATCCGCACCGCGCCGCGCGCCGATGGCGGCATCGTCGTCACCCATGTTGACATCACCGAACGCAAACGAATCGAAGACGAGCTGCGCGACGCCAAGGAGCGCACCGAATCCATTCTGGAAGAGTTGCGCGACACGCAGCAGCAACTGATCGTTCAGGAAAAAATGGCCTCCCTGGGTCAGCTCACCGCCGGGATCGCCCATGAACTGAAAAACCCCCTGAACTTCGTCAACAATTTCGCCGAACTGACCAGCGAGTTGCTGGATGAGTTGCTGAATCTTCTCGGCCCGTTGGACAATCGACTCGACCAGGACGGACAGGCGGAGGCCAAGGATCTGGTGTCGAGTCTGCACAGCAACCTGCGCAAGATCGCCGACCATGGCCGCCGCGCCGACAACATCGTCAAAAGCATGCTGGCCCATTCACGCGGCGGCGGCGGCGAATGGCAGCGCACCGACGTCAACCCGCTGGTTGAAGAGGCTCTGGCCCTGTCTTATCACGCGGTGCGCGCCCAAGACCGGGAGTTCAACACCAGTTTTATCCGCCATTACGATCCAAACGTCGGCGAGGTGAAAATCGTCCCTCCCGACATTTCCCGCGTTCTGGTCAATTTGTTCACCAATTCTTTCTATGCGGTGCGCAAACGTCAGCGGACTGAAACAGACGTCAACTATCACCCCACACTCACCATATCGACGTTTGATTGCGGCGATAAAATAGAAATTCGCGTTCGTGATAATGGCGTTGGAATGTCACAGGCGGTAATTGCGAAACTCTTCACGCCATTCTTCACAACAAAGCCAACAGGCGAAGGAACAGGCTTAGGACTTTCACTCAGCTATGACATCGTGGTACATCAACATAGAGGTCGGTTTGACGTCACCAGCGTTGAGAACGACCACGCAGAGTTCACGATCACGCTGCCACGCGCCATTCCGGCGGTGTCGCTAGGGGAGCGCCGCAAGCCATGACCCTGGGTATTCTTGTCGTTGACGATGAACCCGACATCGAAGATTTGTTTCGGCAACGTTTCCGTGCGGAGCTGCGCAGCGGACAGGTGGCCTTCCATTTCGCCACATCCGCTGAGCAGGCGTTGGAAGCCTTGGACGTCGGCCTGACCCCGGAAACCTTCCTGGTGCTCAGCGACATCAACATGCCCGGCATGAGCGGGCTGGATTTGCTCCAACGGCTGCGCGCGCAGACGCCGGACGTTCCGGTCATCATGGTCACGGCCTATGGCGACGTTGAAAACCGCCGCCGCGCGCTCGACAACGGCGCCACCAATCTGGTGACGAAGCCGGTGGATTTCACCGAATTGAAAAAGCTGGTGAACTCGATCATCGCCGACAAGCAGGCCGCGTAACCGGAGAGCGCCCTTTCCCTGCCGGAAAAGGGCGCCCCATCGTCACGCCCCGCACACCGCCGCCAGATCGGTCAAGGCGATCGACGCGCTCGGCGCGCAAGACGGGCATTCAGGATCGACCGGCACGGCGATCTCGTTGAACTCGCCGCGCAGACCATCATACAGCAGCAGACGCCCGGCCAGCGGTTCGCCCAGCCCCAGCAGCAGCTTGATCGTTTCCGCCGCCATGATCGTGCCGATCACGCCCGGCAACACACCCAACACGCCCGCTTCCGCGCAGGATGGCGCGTATTCCGCCGGGGGCGGTTCGGGGAACAGGCAGCGGTAGCACGGGCGGGCGCCCGGCGTCGCGCCGCCGAACACCGACACCTGCCCCTCAAAGCGAAAAATCGCCCCATAGACGTTGGGAACGCCCAGCTTCACGCAGGCGTCGTTGACCAGATAGCGCGTCGGCAGATTGTCCGACCCATCCACCACCACGTCGTGACCGCCCAGCAAATCGAGGACATTGCCAGCCTCCAGCCGGGCGTCATGCGCCACCACCTCGATGGTCGGGTTGAGGTCGAGCAGAGCCGCCCGCCCGCTGTCCACCTTGCGCTGGCCCAGACGGCTTTCGGCGTGCAGGATCTGCCGTTGCAGGTTGCTGCGCTCCACCGTGTCGTCGTCGATCAGCGTCAGACGACCAACCCCGGCGGCGGCCAAATACAAGGCGATGGGCGACCCCAGCCCGCCGGCGCCAATCAGGGCGACGCGGCTGCGCAACAGGCGATGCTGACCGGCTTCACCAACCTCAGGCATCGTCAAATGGCGGCGGTAGCGCTCGCGCTGGGCCGCGTCGAGTTGCGGCGGCGTCTCCACCGGCAGGCCCGCCGCCTTCCAGGCGGAAAAGCCTCCGGCGAGCGAGCGGACATCCTCATAACCCAACCGCGTCAAATCCTCCGCCGCGAACAGCGACCGCGCGCCACCGGCGCACATCAGCACCAAGGTGCGGCTGGCGTCGGGCGCCTTTTCCTCGATCCGCAATTCCAGGAAGCCGCGCGGCAGGCGAACCGCCGCCACCGGACTGCCCGTCGCCGTCTCCTCATCCTCGCGGACGTCGATCAGCAGGGCGCCCGCCCGCTGCAAGGCCAGAGCCTCGACCGGGCCAACCTCTGGAACACGGGCGCGCAACTCCGCAAGCCGCCGATCCTTCAAGCTCATGCAACCCTCCTCACGGGCCAATGGACCGCGTCGCCGTCACCCGATCAACCTCACCCGATCAACCGCCCGCCAGAGCGACCATCACCGTCAAGGTGGCTCCCGCCGGCAGCGGCGCGTCCAGCCCGCCCAAACGGCGCACATCCTCCCGCCCGAGATAGACGTTGACGAAGCGGCGCAAATCGCCCTCCGCCGTGAACAGCCGGTCCTGGAACGTCGCTTGCCCAGCGGTCAGCGCCGACAAGGCTTCGCGCACGGTCGCGCCCGGCACGGCCACCTGGTCGCGCCCGCCGACAAAGCCGCGCAGCGGCGTCGGAATGCGGATCGTCACGTCACTCATGCCTCGACCTCCTCCTTGCTCAACGCCGCTTCGGCTTCCTTGGCCAATTGGCGGAACAGATCACGGACCTGCTTGGCGCGCATCAAATCAATGCGCAGATCATGACCGTCCTTAAAGCCATACTCCTGCGCCCAAATTTCGGCCGGGGCGTCGATCCGGCATTCGGTGTTGGCCAGATGATCGGCCAGCAGATCCTCCAGCGCGCCCGGCGGCTGGCGGCTGGCGTCGCCGAAATGCAACTGCGTCACCCGGTCGATCAAGGCCGCCTCGCGGGCGGTTTGCTCATACAAACCGCGCAAGCGCAACTCGTTCAACACGGGCTTGGTCGTGCGGGCGAGGTAGCGGCGGGACACCAACCAACGCCGCATCGCCCGTTCAACCGCCAACTCCGCAATCAGCGCCGAAAATTCCGGGTCGCTCAGATCGTTGCGGCGACA
The DNA here is from genome assembly GCF_057809575.1 of Azospirillum sp. FG154. Taxonomy (NCBI): domain Bacteria; kingdom Pseudomonadati; phylum Pseudomonadota; class Alphaproteobacteria; order Rhodospirillales; family Azospirillaceae; genus Azospirillum; species Azospirillum sp. FG154. The sequence continues at coordinate 62,521 of NZ_JBMDKF010000031.1, forward strand.
CCAGTCGGCCAGCCCAGCCGGGTCGACAATCCCGCGCGAGGCGCAGAAACGCTGCACCTCTTCGGTGATCTCCGCCGGTCCGGCGGCGACGCCGACGACGTCGGCCAGTTGCGCGATCAACAGCCGCCCCAGGGCCGCCGCGTTGATCTCGGCGAAATCGGGGCGGTGCAAGGCGGCGTGGCTGGCGATTTCCGACAAGGGCACGCTGTGTTCGCCATGGGCGACGCGCCGATCCCGCTCGTACAGCACCTCAAAATAATGCGACGCGTTGAAGGTGAAGGGCGCCGGGCGCGGCGCCTGCTCCAACCCACGCAAATGGGCGAGCAGCCCCTCGGCGTCCAGCCGCTTCTGGTCCACCGATCCGCTGGCCAGGAAGTCGTCCAGCCGCGCCGCCTCGTCAACCGTCAAACCGGCGTCGGCCCAAATGCGGTCCCGGGTGCGTTCCGGGAAAAAGCGCGCCTTGGCCGCCGCCAGCAACCGCTCGTGCAGCGCCGCGTCGATCACCCCGGCGGCCTTCGCCGCCGCCAGACTGGCGCGCAGATTGACCAGCGGCTCCGACAGCGGGAAATAACCGTCTTCCGCCCCGGCGTGGGCCAGCGCCACCTCGTCATCCCCCGTCAAGCGGCCCTCGACATAGTCGCGCGCCACGACGCCGAAACCGATCATGCCAAAGGGCAAGCATTCCGCCGCCCGCAGCGCGCCCATGCTGGACGCGCCATACACCGCGACGCCGCTGTGGAGCGCGAAGAGGATTTCCTTGTGCCACACCGACAGGGATTGCCCGAACACCCCGTCGATCAGCGCGATCACGTCGGGCCGGTGGATCGTCATGGCGCTGAGCAGATCGGCCTGCGAGGCGGGCGGCAGATAGACCGCGTCCGGCAAAATCGCCCGCGCGTCCTCGACCGGCATGGTCGGTCCAAGAAAGACGCAAATCTTCATGACGCGGCTCCCGCCTGGGTCGCGGCGTGGGTGGCGAGCGCGTTGGCGAACGCCACCGGACGGGCGCCCGGCGTGTAGAAGTCGAAACCGTAGCCTTCCAGGCCAGGGACCACAACGCGGACCACGGGGATGCCCATCTCCTCCTGCGTCAGGTCAAACACCAGAACCTGCTCCACCCCGCCCCGCCGCAACGCCGCCAGCAGCCGGTTTATGTCGCCCTCGAAGGTCGGGGTCGATTGGTTGGTGAAGCGCCGGGCGTCCGCCGTCGCCGGTTGGCTTTCCATCGCCGCCACCTCCGCCGAACCGTCGGCGTTCTGGTTGCGTTGCAGATCGCGGCGAAAGAAATCGTCGCGCGATCCGGCGATCAGCACCAGACGCGACTGCACCGATTCGGTCAGCGCCCGCGACATCGCCACCGCTGGCTCCAGATGCGTGCCATAGCCCCGGTGCATGCCGCTTTTGCGCACATCGCGGTCATAAACGATGGAGAGGTAGGTGGGAACGCCCATGTCGGCGGTCAGGTCGAACAGCAACGGGCAAATGCCAGCCTCGTCAAAGCGGCGCAGCAGGTCCTGCACCACCGGGCTGTCCACCGTGCTCAAATCCACGCGCGGCGTCGGCCAGCCCAGCGCCTGGGCGGCGTAGCGCCAACAGGCGGCGGAGTCGCGCTCGATCACTTCATAGAGCGCCGAGGCGATGGCCTCCAAAACATGGTTGCCGCTGGCCAGCCCGTTGGTTCCCATGGCGTAGAAACTGCGCACCCCCGGTCGCGCCACCGGATTGCCGAGCAGCGCCACCGACGCCCACGGCGCCGCCACCACCCGGTTGTTCATGAGATCCCAGCCCCACGCCCAGAATTCGGGGCGGTCGGCGCGGAAGGAGCCGTTCTTGGTGCCGGGCAAACGCTCCACCGGGATTCGCGCGTCGGCGGGCAGATCGTTCCAACTCGCCTCGACATAAGGCAGGCGGATGGTTTCCGCATGGTGGAACTCAATGGCCTCCATCGCGGCGGACACCGTGGCGGCGGCCAAACTGAAGCCCTTCCCCGCGCTGCCGGACAGCGTCGGGCTGTTGGGACGGTGCCCCAACACGGTGTGAATCCCCAGCCGGTCCAGGCCGGTCACGTCGGCCAGCCGGGTGATGCCGCAGCGGCCCAAATGGGGCGCGATGCGGGCAAGCGTCTCTTCCGGCGTCGCCGTGCGGTGGGTGCCCAGAAAAAAGCGCTTGGCGGCGCGGTGAACGGCATCGCCCAACCGGATCCCCGGCTCGGCTTGCGGCGACGGTGGGCTGTCGGTCATCGGGTAAGGCAGGATCAACGACTCCGGTCGGTCGGGGATGGGGACGCGACGCCCCGTCACGAGTCATGGCGTTGGCGGACACGACGAACGGAACAGATTGTGAGACAAGCCATATCCGCAACACCCTGTCTTATCAGGCGGTCTGAAAAACCTCAAACAGCGCCAGAGCGTTCGGACGGATGTGAGCGAGGGCGCGGCGCCCCGCCGGATTGAACCGCCAGTTCTGGAGCCAACCCGACGGAGCGCCGCGAACACCGTCAATCGGCCTTCGTCGGATCGACCGCGTCAGTCGGCGCAGCGCCCGCGTCCGGCGCCGGAGTCGCCGCCGCGATGCTTCCGCCCGCGATGGCTCCAGCCGCAATGGCACCGGAAGCGATGGCGCCAGCCGCAATCGCGCCGCTCGCGATCTGACCAGCCGCAATCGATCCAGCGGCAATCGCGCCGCCCGCGATTGAACCGGCGGCGATCATGCCACTGGCGATCTGGCCTGCCGCAATCGATCCAGCGGCAATCGGACCGCCAGCAGGCTGACCCGCCGCAATCGTGCCACCGGCGATCTGGCCCGCCGCAATCGATCCAGCGGCAATCGGACCGCCAGCAGGCTGACCCGCCGCAATCGTGCCACCGGCGATCTGGCCCGCCGCAATCGATCCAGCGGCAATCGGACCGCCAGCAGGCTGACCCGCCGCAATCGTGCCACCGGCGATCTGGCC
>NZ_JBMDKF010000032.1:0-62451 GCF_057809575.1 Azospirillum sp. FG154
CTCGTCAGGCTCATAACCTGAAGGCCGCAGGTTCAAATCCTGCCCCCGCAACCAAGCACCAAAAGCCGTTGATCCAGAACTTGGATCAGCGGCTTTTTGCTGTGCGCAAGATCGCTGACCAAACGCTTCCGTGGAAGCCTCATGGATACGCCCCAAACCGTGTTCGATGCCGCTTGCAGCGCCAAGGGGATCCATACCGCCTCACTGAACGAAGCATGAATCCCCCTTTTGCAACGAACCGTTACCCCATTCCAATATTCATGACACAGTAGAACTATCCGTCGGGACTAACTATACGCCGTGTTTTGCCTTTTGGGGCGCGGCGCCCCAACCCGCGCCGATTGATGGTGCGCTCACATCCAATCTTTTCAGGGAGCCTCACCCGGCAAGGGCGGCGCGACCGGCACTGGACAGGATCATGTCGTTTTGGGGTGCATGGACGCGGGCGCACAACACGTCGCGGTGATGGCGTTCCAGCGGGTTGTCGCGCGATAGCCCGGGATTGCCCGTGATCTCCAGCGCCCGCGCCACCGCGTCGATGGCGTTGTTGGTGACGGTGTATTTCACCAGCAGGCTGTCGCTGGAGGCGGGCGGGGCGCCGCCATCCACCGACGCCGACAGGGAGCGCAGAAGCACGCGGTTGGTCAGCAGCAGCGCTTCGATGCCGCCCAACGCCTCCTGAAGGCGGGGGACCGTCCCCAGCGAGGCCCCGCCCAGCGCGGTCGGTTTGCGGGCGTGCAGGAAGCCGATCAGCCAGTCGCGGGCCGAGCGGGCGATGCCGTCATAGACGCCGCTGAACAGGGCAGCCATCCAGGCGGTGGCGGTCGGATCGGGCGCCGCCCAGTCGGCGGGTGGGCGCAGCTCTCCAGCGTGATCGTCCGGCACGAAGACGTCGTTGAACACCACCTCGTGGCTGCCGCTGGCGCGCATGCCGATGTGGTTCCAGGTTTCGCGCACCTCGACGCCTTGCTCCGCGAGACCGCTGCCGCGCGGCACCACCCAGATGCCGACCCGGGGTTCGGCCTCGTCGGTGCGCGCCCAGACGCCGAGCCAGGACAGCGCCGGAATGCCGGTGGAGTAAATCTTGGTCCCGGAGATCCGCCAGCCGCCGGGCACTTTGCGCGCCACGCTGGCCGGCAGACCGCCACGGTGGGGCGTGCCCAGTTCCGGTTCCACCCGCAGGATGTTGATGAGGCCGCCATCGCTGACGGCGGAGCGGGCGATGCGCTCGCGCAGGGCTTCCGGCTAGGCGGGTCCGCGTTGGAGCTGGTTGTGGATGACGTAATGCAGCACCAGAACCAGGGCGGTGGACGGCTCACCCCGCGCGATCCCGTTCACCACCGCCAGCGCGTCGCGCAGCCCGCCGCCCAGTCCCCCCGCTGATGTCGGAGCGACCAGCGCCAACAGCCCGACCGCCCGCAACCGCTCGATGTTCTCGAACGGGAAGTTGGCGGCGGCGTCATGCTCGGCGGCGCGCCGCGCGAACTCCGCCGCCAGCGTGGCGATCAGCGACGGGTCGGCCAGCGGCGCATCGTCGGTCCCGCCGAAGGGGGCGACCGTAAGGGACGGGTTGTCGAAGGGCATGACAGGCGGCTCCGCAAACGTTGCGCTGGAAGGGCGGGGTCAGTCGAGCAGATCGGGTTCGGTCGCGACGATCCATTCCCACAGCGGATGGAAGTTGTAGGCGCCGCCCTGGTGACTGCCGACCTGCGAGCGGGTCAGCAGCGCCGTTTCGTGGTCGATGGGCTGGGGCCGTCCGGCGGCCTCCGCCAGCAATTGGGTGTGGGCGGCGTTGTCGGCGCTGATGAACCACCAGGCCGCCGCCTCCACGCTCGGCCCGACGGTCAGCAGCCCGTGATTCTTCAGGATCGCCAGCTTCTTGTCGCCCAGCGTCTCCACCAGCCGCGTGCCTTCGCCCTCGGTCAGGACGACGCCGGAATAGGGGTCGAAGATCACCTGATCCTCGTAGAAGGCGGCGGCGTCCTGGCTCAGCGGGGCGAGCGGCAGGCCAAGCGACGACCACGCCTTGCCATAGGTCGAATGGGTGTGGGCGGCGGCGATCACGTCGGGCCGCGCCCGATGGATGGCCGAATGGATGGTGAAACCGGCCTGGTTGATGGCGCGGTCGCCGTGGAGGATGGCGCCGTCGCCATCGACCAGATGCAGGTCCGACGCCCGGATGGTGCGGAAATGCTGGCCCAGCGGGTTGATCCAGAAGCGGTCGGGATGTTCCGGATCCCGCGCGGTGACATGCCCGGCCAGCCCCTGGTCAAAGCCGTAGTGGCCGAACAGGCGGAAGGTGGCGGCCAGCCGCTGCTTGCGGCGTCGCCGCTCCTCCTCGACGCTGGTGTGGCTGACCGCATCGACCGGCGGCCAGAATTTGCGCGGTCTGGGAGAAATATGGGTCATCGGAACAGGCTCCGTCGGGAAAGGGGATCAGTAGCCGGTGTCGGCGTCCACCACGTCGCGCAGCGGTTCGCCACGGGCGTAAGCGTCGAGGTTGGCGAGGACGCGGTCGGCCAGCCGCGATTCGACGTCCGGGCTGGACCATGAGACGTGCGGGGTCAACCGGACGGCGGGATGGCTGTAGAAGGGGTGGCCGGTCGGCAGCGGTTCCGGGTCGGTGACGTCCAGCGTGGCGCCGGCGATCCGACCGCTGTCGAGGGCGGCGAGCAACCCGTCCTGGTCGAGCAGCGCGCCGCGCGCGACGTTGACCAGATGCAACCCCGGCTTGGCGCGGGCCAGCAGCCCGGCCCCGATCAACCCGTGGGTGGCGGCGGTCAGCGGCAGGACCAGGACCAGATGGTCGCTGGCCGCCGCCAAATCCTCCAGCCGGTCGAACGGGTCGACGCCCGGCTCCGACCGTTCCCAGCCGGAGCGGCGGACCGCTCCGACCACCAGACCGAAGGCGCCCGCCCGCTCCGCCACCGCCCGACCGATGGCGCCGAAGCCGACCAGCCCCAGCCGCTTGCCGGACAGGCTGCCCAGCGTCTCGCGCCGCCAGTCCTCCGGCCCGCGCAGGCGGAGGACGTCCCAACGCTTTTCAAAGGCGAGGATGGCGGTCATCACATAGTCGGCGATGGCCACCGCCGAAACGCCACGGGCGCAGGTGACGGTCCGCCGCCCCTCCAGCAGCCAGGGCGGATAAAAATCCATTCCCGTAGAGGCCGACTGGATCCAGCGCAGGCCCTCGCCCCAGCCCTGGGGCGGGGCTGCGGGCGCGGCGTCCCACCCGATCAACGGGCGGGTCAGCAGAACCTCGACCCCGGTCGGCAGGTCCCAGGGGGCGCGGCCCGCCTCATGCTCCAGCAGGGTGGGTCGGCAGGGGTGCGCGGCGACGCGCGCGCCCACCACCGGACCAAGCTGGTTGAGGATCACCGGGGAAGGGATCGCCACCGTGCGTTCACTCCGCCGCGACGGCCTGGGCGCGCTGGCGCTCGGCCACCCGTTGGCGGACGCGGGGCAGCAACTCCCGGCCATAGGCGATGGCGTCGGGCAGCGGGTCGAAGCCGCGAATCAGGAAGGTGGTGACGCCGAGATCGTAGTAATCGAGCAGGGCGTCCGCCACCTGATCCGGGGTGCCGACCAGCGAGGTGGAGTTGCCCTTCGCCCCGGTCAGGCTGGCGATGGCGGTCCACAGGCGTTTGTCGTGGCGATGCCCCTTGTCGGCGACGGCCAGCAGGCGGCGGGCGCCCTCATTGTTCGGCAGCTCGCCACGGCTGAAGCCGGTCTTGTCGAGCAGCGCCTTGGCCTTCTCATAGATGGCGTCGGCCTTGGCCCAGGCGGCATCCTCGGTGTCGGCCAGGATCGGGCGCAGCGACAGGCTGAAGGCCGGCTGCGGACGGCCCGCCTTGGCGACGGCGGCGCGCACGCGGGCCAGCAGCTCGCGCACCTGATCGTGGGTTTCGCCCCACACCGCGTAGGTGTCGGCATGACGACCGGCCACCTCGACGGCGGCGGCCGACGCGCCCGCGATCCACACCGGGATGCCCGACGGGTTGTAGGGCTTCACATGGGAGATCGCCTTTTCGACGCGGTAGTGTTTGCCCTCATAATCGAAGGGCGTGTCGCTGGTCCATTCGGCGCGGACGATGTCGAGGAATTCGGAGGTGCGGGCGTAGCGGTCGTCCTTGTCCTCCACGACGTTGCCGTCGCGGGCCAGCTCGCTGCGCTCGGCCCCGGTGATGACGTTGATGGCGACGCGGCCCCGGCTCAACTGGTCGAGCGTGGCGAATTGGCGGGCCAGGATGGTCGGGGCCTGGAAACCGGGACGATGGGCGATCAGCACGCCCAGCCGGTCGGTGACGCTGGCGATGTGCTGGCTGATCTGGAGGCTGTCGGGCGCGTCGGCGTGGAAGGCCTGAAGCACGGAATCGAAGCCGCCCAGCTCATGCGCCTTGGCCGTCGTCTCGATGTAATCGCGGTCCACCACCGGCCCCTGACGCGGGATGATCTCCGACGCGTTGTGATTGCCGACGAAGCCGACGAAGCGGAGCGGATGAGCGGCGGCGCTGTGGGAGGCGGCGCTGTGGGTCGCGGTCATGGCGGTGTTCCCCTGTTTATGGCTGGCGAGGGACGGCGTCGGCTCAGCCGAGCGGACGCGACAGGATGTCGGTGAAACGGCGGTCGAAGGCCGGGGCGATGTCGATCCATTTCGGCAGCACGCCCAATTGGTGGAAGGTGTCGGCGACGTTCTGGGCCGACGCGACGTCGGCGTCGGTGATGGGGGCCAGATCGCGTTGGCGCGAGTTCTTGCGCAGGATCTCCAGGTCTGTGTCGAGCGGCACGCCGATGGCGGCGGAATGAACCTTGGCCCAAGCGTCCAGATTGGCGGCGCGCCAGGCGAAGGCGCGGCGCAACCGCAGGAAATAATCGCCGATGGCGGCGGACTTGCCCGGATCGGCCAGCGCGTCGGGCGAGGCGAGATACAAATAGTTGCCCGACAGGTAGCCGTTGGAGGAGATCAGCACCCGCGCCCCTTTCTTGATGGCGAAGGGCGCCGAATAGCCGTAGATCGCCCAGGCATCGAGCGCGCCCTGGTCGAAGGCGGCCTGCCCCTCCGACGGGGACAGGCTGATCGCCTGGACGTCGGTGAAGCGCAGACCGGCCTCGCCCAGCATCTTGGCGAGGTAATATTGCGTGGTGGTGGCGCGGACATAGCCGACGCGCTTGCCCTTCAGGTCGGCCACCGACCGGATCGGGCTGTCCGGCGGAACCAGCACGACCTGCCAGTTCACGTCGTCCTTGACGACGGCGACGATGGTCAGGCGGGCGCCGGCGGCCACGCCGAAGGCGGGCGGGATCTCGCTGCTCGATCCGATGTCGATGGAACCGGCGTTGATCGCCTCGACGATCAGGTTGCCCGAGGCGAATTCGGCGAACCGCGAGCGGTAGCCGGACTGGGCGTTGCCGGACGCCTCCAGCGCCAACCCGTCCAGCGCTTTGTAATCGGCGATGCGCAGGATCGTGTCGGGCGTCGGGCCGGAGGCGGCGCGCGCGGAGAGGGGCAGGCCGCCCAGCGCCAGGGCGCCGCAGGCCCCGGCGGCGCGGCGCAGCAGGCTGCGGCGGTCGATGGGGGCGGGGGGAAGGCGGAGGAGATCGGTCGTCATGGCGGGCGGGATCCGTCGGCGGTGAAAATCACAGGCTGGCTAAGGTGGCGGCGCCGACGGGCAGGCCGAAGCCGCCCGGACCCGGATTGGACCCGGCTGCCGCAAGCGTCGCCGCGCCGGTCGTCCTGCTCTCGGCGGGCTGCGGCTCGCGCGCGGCCAGATGCTCCTCATCGAAGCCCAGCTCCGCCAGCAGGCGGGAGCGGAGCGCGATGAAGCCGGGATCGCCATGGCGGCGCGGGCGGGCGAGCGGGATCGGGATGTCGGCGGCGATTCTGCCGTTCGCCATCACCACGGCGCGGTCGGCCAGCAGCAGCGCTTCATCGACGTCGTGAGTCACCAGCAGGATGGCGGGGGCATGGGCGCGCCACAGCGTTTCGACCAGCCCCTGCATGCGCAGACGGGTCAGCGCGTCCAGCGCGGCGAAAGGCTCGTCGAGCAGCAGCAGGCGCGGTTCGCGGACCAGGGCGCGGGCCAGCGCCGCCCGCTGCGCCTCGCCCCCCGACAGGGTCAGCGGCCAGGCGCGGGCGCGGTGGGACAATCCGACCTCCGCCAACGCGGCAAGGCCGCGCTGTTCGACGTCGGGATGGCGCAGGCCGAGCGTGACGTTGCGCAGAACCCGCATCCAGGGGACCAATCGCGGTTCCTGGAACACCACCGCGCGCTGCTCCGGCAGGTCCACGACGCCGTCCGGCGCCGGGTCCAGCCGCGCCAGCGTGCGCAGCAGGGTGGACTTGCCGCAGCCTGACCGCCCGAGCAGGGCGGTGAAGGACCCCGGTTGGAGGTCGAGCGACAGGCCGTCCAGCACATTGCCGCCGCCGAAATTGCGGACGAGACCACGGACGCTGACGACCGGCTTGTCATGGGACGGGGAGACATGGGACGGGGAGACGGTCGGAACTTGGGTCGGGGTGAGGCTCATGGAGGATCACTCCTTGATGAAGGCGGGGCGCCAGACCAGCGCCGAGCGTTCGATGACGCGGACGATCAGATCGGCGAGCAGGCCGAGGATGGCGTAGACGATCAGGGCGACGATGATCACGTCGGTGCGCAGGAACTCCCGCGCGGTCATCGCCAGATAGCCGATGCCGCTGGAGGCGTTGATCTGCTCCCCCACCACCAGGCTGAGCCAGGCGACGCCAAGCGCGTAGCGCAGCCCGGTCAGGAAGGAGGGCAGGGCGCCGGGCAGGATCACCAGGCCGATCAGCTCCCGCCGGGTCAGGCCCAGCGTGGAGACCGCCTCCACCACCTTGGCGTCGACGGTGCGGATGCCCGCGAACAGGTTCAGATAGATCGGGAAGGCGGTCCCCAGCGCCACCAGGGCGATCTTGGGCGTCTCGCCGATGCCGAACCACAGGATGAACAGCGGGACCAGGGCCAGATGGGGCAAGGTGCGCAGCATCTGCAACAGGGCGTCGAGCGCGTCCTCCCCCCGGCGCGACAAACCGGCGATCAGGGCGCAGACCGTGCCGACCGACACGCCGATGGCCAGCCCGGCGCTGACCCGACCGAGCGAGACCAGCAGATGCAGCGCCAACTCGCCGCTGACCGTCAGGTCCCAGAAGGCCGTCAGGATTTGGGTGGGGGAGGGAATGGAGCGGGTGGATATCCAACCCAGCCCGACGCTGGCCTGCCACAGCGCCAGCAGCGCCAGCGGCACGACGCAGCGCCGTAGGCCCGCCGGAAGCGTTGCGGCGCGGGGCTGCGGCGCCGTGCCTTTGGTCGCGGTGACTGCTGTCATGATTCCTCCCGACGCCGTTCGATGTGTGGTGGCTGCGGGTGGAAGAATATCCCTATTCAGAAAATAGGAAAAATGAAAAACACAAATTCCACTGTTGAGAAAAATTTAAGCAACACAGAAAAATTGCTATTTCTGGGCGGCGGCTTCGGTCAGCAGAAGCGCGAGCGAATCGGACAGGATGTCGTACAGCCGATCAACCGCTGGGGTCGCCGCCGACGGCGCGCGGTGCAGTTCCAGGGGAACCGTTCCCAACGTCGGCAGGCCATGGCCCGGCTCCAGGATCGCCAGCGTGTCGGGCAGGCCGAGCGGCGTGCGGACGGTCACGCCCAGACCGGCCTCAACCGCCGCCCACAGGCCGGATAGGCTGGGGCTGGTGAAGGTGATGCGCCAGGGGCGTCGGTCGCCGTCCAGCCGTTCGATGCCATGCTGGCGGAACATGCAAGGCGCGTCGAGCAGGGCCAGCGGCAGGGGCGTTTCCTGATCGGCGTGGAAGCCGTCCGCCGTCACCCGGGCCGCCGCCACCCAGGCCACCGGCAGATGGGCCAGCGTCGCGGCGGCGGTCCCTGGCGCCACAGCGGCGGCAGGGCCGTCGATCTCGCCGAAGGCCAGGGCAAGATCAAGCGCGCCCTGCGCCACCCGTTCGCGCAGTTCACGGCCACGACCGACCTGGGCCTCGACATGGACGCGGGGATGGGCGCGGTGGAAGGAGCCGAGCACGGCGGGAAGCCAACGTTCCGCCAGATCCTGGGGAAAGCCGACCCGCACCGCGCCATCCATCGCCCGACCGCGCGCGGCTGACAACGCCTCGTCGTTCAGGGTGACGAGGCGGCGGGCGTAGCCCAGCAGCAGGTCGCCCGCGTCGGTCAGCGCCACGGTGCGGCCCGCCTTGCGGAACAGCGGTTGGCCGACCTGCTCCTCCAGCTTCTTCATCTGGAGGCTGATCGCCGACTGGGTCCGACCGAGCCGTTCGGCGGCGCGGGCGAAACCGCCATGCTCCATGGCGATCACCAGCGCCCGCAGCACGTCCATGTCGAGGTTGGTCGGAAGCAACGCCATCGCCGTCGTCCTTGGGCCGCTCCCCCGCCGTCAGGTCGGCAACGCGCTGTTGAAGCCGGGATCGAAGATCACCGTCGCGTCCAGCCGTTTCGGGATGATGCCGAACTCCCGCCAGACATCGGCGGTCGCCTGCTGGTCCGCGATGACCGAGGCGTCGAGGGCGACCGGCCGCGCCCGTTCGACGCCAAAGGTGTGGCGGGCGATGGCGGGATCGATGCCGACCGTCTTGGCCCAGATACCGGCGTAGGCGTCGCTGTTCTCCAGCGCCCACAGCCGGGCGGCGGCGAAGCGACGGATCAGGTCGGACAGGGCCTCGCGCTTGGTGGCGATCGCCTCCAGCGTGGCGGTCTGGTAAGACAGGCCGCTCATCAACCCCGATCCGGTGACGACCGCGCGGGCGCCATCGACCAGAAGCGCCTGCGACACATAGATGCCCCAGCTCGACCACGCGTCGATGGAGCCAGCGGCCAGCGCCGACTTGGCGTCCGACGGCAGCAGGAAGGCGATCTTCACGTCGTCCGGCTTCAGGCCGTTGGCCTTCAGCGCCGCCAGCACGAGATAATGGCCGATGGAGCCGCGCCCGGCGCCGATGGTCTTGCCCTTCAGATCGGCGACGCTGCGGATCGGCGAGGCCCCCGGCGCCAGGATGGTGGTGCTCTGCGGGTTGGAGCGCACCGCGCCGATGATCTTGGCCGAGGCGCCGGCGGCCAGCGCGAAGGTGGTCGGCGCGTCACCGGCGTAGCCGACCTCGATGGCCCCGGCGTTCAGCGCCTCCAGCAGCGGGGCGGCGGCGGGGAACTGGCTCCATTCGATGCGATAGGGCAGATCGGACAGAAGCCCGGCGGCCTCGATCACCGATTGCACACCGCCTTTCTGGTCGCCGACCTTCAGCACGGCGCCGGTGGGAATGGCCGCCCGCGCCCGCGCCAGGGGGAGGAGTCCGGCGGCGCCGAGACCGAAACCAAGGCCCAGACCAAGCCCGAGAGCGCGGCGGCGCGACAGCGGCGGGAGCGGCGGGAGCGAAGAGGGGATGGGTGGCATGGGGGTCTCCGTCAGATGACGTGGAAATTGTGCGCGCCATCGCGCTGGAGCTGGGCGACCAGTTCCAGTTCCCAGTCGATGTAGCCCTGCATGGCGGCGGCGCTGTTGTCGGTCCCCTCGTAGGGGCGCTTGTAGACGTCGTCGGGTTCGCCCCCCAGCCGGTCGAGAGCGGCGCTGAGCGGCAGTCCGGCGGCGACCCACCCCTGGGCGCCGCCCTCCAGCAGCAGGGGGCGCTGCCCATCCGGGAAATCAGCGGCGGCGTAGCGGGCCAGCGTGCCGTCGCCGCAGGTCAGCACCGGCCGCACGCCCTTGGGCAGTTTGGCGATGATCCCGGCCAGCCGGGCGCGGGTGGAGAAATACGCCCCCGGAACATGACCGGCGCGGTAGCGCGGGCTGCGGGTGAGGTCGATCACCGCCGCTTCGCCATTCTCCAGCAACGCCAGCAGGTCGCGCGGCGCGATGGTCTCCGCTCCCACCTCCGGCGGCGGCGGCAGGCGGCGGCGGTCGGGACCGCTCTCGCGGCCCAGGCTGGAGACGTCGCCGTCCAGAACATGCGCCTCCCAGCCAAGCTGAGCGAGCCAGGAGGCGGTCATGTCGGCGCGCGGGCCGCCACCACCAGCCGGATCGTCGGCCAGCACGATGCGGGCGCCGCGCACCGCGACATGCTCGTCGGTCGCCTGGACCAACTGTCCGCCCGCAGCGTGACGGAAGCCGGGCAGATGGCCCGCCTCATACTCCTCCGGCGTGCGCACGTCGAGCAGGTGGAGCGTCCGCCGCTCGTCGGCGCGCAGGCGGTCCAGCCCCGCCGGATCGATCCGGCGGACGCCCGCCCGGTCGGCCACCGCCCGCGCCCGCCGCCGCCCGTCGGCGTCGCCTTCCGCCGACAGGCTGGCGGGGAACTGGCCCTCGCGCCCACGGTCCAGCGTCAACCCGGCCAGGGTCCAGCCGATGGTGCCGTTGCGCAGGGCGGCGACCCGGTTGGGAATTCCAGCGTTGACCAGCGACTGGGCGCCGATGATCGAGCGGGTGCGACCAGCGCAATTCACCACCACCAGCGTGTCGGGGTTGGGGGCGACGTCGTGGACGCGCTTGACCAGCTCCGCCCCCGGCACGCTGACGCCGCCGGGGATCGACATGGTGCGGTATTCCTCGAACCGGCGGGCGTCGAGGATGACCAGATCGGCTTTCGCGTCGATCAGCGCCTTGACCTCCGCCGCTGGCAGGGAGGGGGTGTGGCGGTGATGCTCCACCCATTCGCCAAAGGCCTTGCTGGGGACATTCACGTCCCGGTAGACCTCGAACCCGGCGGCGATCCAACCGCTCAGCCCGCCCTCCAACAGCGTCACGTCGCTGAAGCCCAGAGCCTGAAGTCGGCGGGCGGTCGGCTCGGCATAACCCTCGCCGTCGTCATAGACGGTGATCGGCGCGTCGCGGCGCGCCAGCAGGTCATAGGCCAGCAGTTCCACCCGGCTCAGCGGGACGGAGACGGCGAACAGCGGGTGGGCCAGCGAATAGGGGCCTTCCTCCCGCGCGTCGAGCAACGCGACCTCCTCGCGCTCGATCCAGGCACGGCGGATGTCGGCGGGGCGGCGGGTGGCCAGGGGAGCGCCAAAAGAAGCTGCGGCGGTCATGGTGCGTGGGATCCTCAGGCGGCGTGGGGGACGGGCTGCGAACGGTCCCACAGGTTGGGCAGGGCGGTGTTGGCGTAGCCGGAAATGAACAGCTTGCGCTGTCCGGTCAACGGATCGTAGACCGAGCGGCGGACGGCGCCGATGTTGCCGCCATAGACGTGGATGCTGATCGATGGCCGGTCGGGCAGCGCGTTGGCGATTGCATGGACGTCGCCGATGCGCGGCGACACCGCCTCCACCGCCCCCGCCTCCAGGATTTCGGACGGGGAGGCGACGGGCGGGCCGCCCGCGTCCTGAAGATCGTAGCGTTGGGAGCGTTCCGCCCCGCGCAGGACGCCGACAAGGCCCCAGACCGTGTGGTCGTGGATCGGCGTCCGCTGCCCCGGTCCCCAGACGAAGCTGACGACGGAGAACCGCTCATACGGGTCGCAGTGTAGCAGATACTGCCGGTAATGCGCCGGATCGGGCTGGGCATAGGCGTCGGGCAGCCAGTCGTCGGTGGCGATCAGGTCGGCCAGCAGGGCGCGACCGGCGTCCAGAATGGCGGGTTCGTCGCCGCCGTGCCGCTCCACCAGACGGGTGAAGTCGGCGATGAAGCCGCGCAGGCGCGGCAGGTTGGGGGTGGGCGTCCTGTCGTTGGGCATGGTCGGGGTGTCCTTACCAGCTCTCGGCACGGCCGAGCGGTTCGAGAATGCGGATCACAGGGCGGCTCCCGTTTGCGGACAGGACCGCGCAGACCTGGGCGAACCGTCATCGCCGGTGTTGAACAGAGCGGCAATGTTCAATAATAGAATTTCCTATAGCAAAATAGGAAATTTACGAAACGTCAAGCCCCAGCTTGGGGCAAGGCCATATTTCTTGCGGGGGCCGCCGATTTCCGGCCCGCGTCCCCATGTGGCTAGGCCCGTGTGGCTGGGCCGGTGCGCGGAGCGATAAAGTCTATAATAACATATTTTTATAGACAATGTTTGACTCAAAAAACACATTCGTCCAACATTGCGGAGGCCGACTTACGCCAAAACAGTTTGTGAAATTTGAAGGGGACGCCTTCATGACGCCGCACCGCCATCCGACGCCCGCATCCTGTTCTGTTGGACGTGTCGGGCGTCACCGTGCAGTACAAGACGCGCGCCCATCTGGTCACGGCCTGCCACCGGGTGGACTTCCAGCTTTACAAGGGAGAACGCTACGTCCTGCTGGGGCCGAGCGGTTGCGGCAAATCCTCTCTCCTGAAGGCGGTCGGCGGCTTTCTGCCCCCGGTCGAGGGAAGCATCCGACTGAACGGCCATCCGGTGACGCGCCCCGGCCCCGACCGCATGATGGTGTTTCAGGAGTTCGACCAGCTTCCGCCCTGGAAGACGGTCAAGCAGAACGTCATGTTTCCGTTGCTGGCCAGCGGCAAGGCGACTCGGCGGCAGGCGGAGGAGCGGGCGTTGGCCGCCATCGCCACCGTCAATCTGGCGGCTTTCGCCGACGCCCACCCGCACACCCTGTCGGGCGGGATGAAGCAGCGCGTCGCCATCGCCCGCGCCCTGGCGATGGAGCCGGACATCCTGTTGATGGACGAACCCTTCGCCGCGCTGGACGCGCTGACCCGCCGCAAGATGCAGGACGAGCTGCTGCAATTGTGGGACACGCTGGGCTTCACCATGCTGTTCGTCACCCATTCGATTGAAGAGGCGCTGGTGGTCGGCGCCCGCATCCTGGTGCTGTCGCCCCATCCGGGCCGGGTGAAGGCGGAAATCAACTGCCACGCGTTCGACCGCGCCTCGGCGGGCAGCCCGGAATTCCAGGCGGCGGCGCAGCGGATCCACACTCTGCTGTTCGCCGACGCGGTGGAACAGCCGGTGGCGGGGGGGACGTCATGACCGACCTGTCGCTCGCCAACACGTCTGTCGCGCCGTCTCGCCGCGCCATCCCGCCGGTCCGGCCGGAGCTTGAACGCGCCGTGTCCGCCGCCGGGGTGATCGGCGACGCCGCCCGTCCGCTGTCGCTGTGGGAACGGCTGACCGGGGTCGCGCTGCTGCGCCGTCTGGTCCTGCTGGCGGCGGTCGCCGCGCTGTGGCAGGGGGCGGCCCTGTGGCAGAACAACCCGCTGATGTTCCCCACCTTCACCGCCATGGCCTCCGCCCTGGTGGAGGCGGTGTTGCGCGACGATCTGCTGGCGATGGCCTGGGTGTCGTTGTCGGTGCTGCTGAAGGGCTACGCCATCGCCGTCGCGCTGGCGGTGGCGCTGACCACGCTCGCCGTGTCCACCCGGATCGGCGACGATCTGCTGTCCACCCTGACCTCCATGTTCAACCCGCTGCCCGCCATCGCGCTGTTGCCGTTGGCGATGCTGTGGTTCGGCTTGGGGTCGGTCAGCCTGACCTTTGTCCTGGTCCACGCCGTGCTGTGGCCGCTGGCGCTGAACACCCACGCCGGGTTCACGGCGGTGTCGGACACGCTGCGGATGGCCGGGCGCAATTACGGCCTGACCGGGCCGCGCTATGTCCTGACCCTGCTTATTCCGGCCGCCTTTCCCACCATCCTGACCGGGTTGAAGGTGGGGTGGGCCTTCGCCTGGCGCACGCTGATCGCGGCGGAGCTGGTGTTCGGCGTGTCGTCGGGCAAGGGCGGGCTGGGCTGGTTCATCTTCCAGAACCGCAACGAGCTTTACACCGACAAGGTTTTCGCCGGGCTGGCCGCCGTCATTCTGATCGGGCTGCTGGTTGAAAACCTTGTT
This sequence comes from Azospirillum sp. FG154, assembly GCF_057809575.1. NCBI lineage: Bacteria > Pseudomonadati > Pseudomonadota > Alphaproteobacteria > Rhodospirillales > Azospirillaceae > Azospirillum > Azospirillum sp. FG154. The sequence goes on from NZ_JBMDKF010000032.1 coordinate 13,801, forward strand.
TTCCGATGGATTGAGGCCCGCACCGTGCGCGCCTGGGGAATGGTTCGCTGACATCATGAACGCAGTTCGTTTTGACGCCAATCTCACCACCGAACGCCCGACCTTCGTCACGCATCTGGAATGCGGGCTGACCGGCGAGCGGTATGAGGCCGACACGGTTCACAACCTGTCCCGCGCGGGCAGGCCGCTGCTGGTCCGCTACGACCTCGACGGGGTCAGGCGGACGTTGACCAAGGAGGCGCTGGCCGCCCGCCCGCTGGATCTGTGGCGCTACCGCGAATTGCTGCCGGTGCGGCGGGTCGCGGACATCGTCAGCCTGGGGGAGGCGGTGACGCCGCTGGTTCCGCTGCCGCGCCTGTCCGCCCGCTTGGGCGGCGGCGAGCTGCTGGTGAAGGACGAGGGCCGCTTGCCCACCGGGTCGTTCAAGGCGCGCGGTCTGGTGATGGCGGTGTCGATGGCCAAGGCGTTCGGCCTGCCGCATCTGGCCATGCCGACCAACGGCAACGCCGGGGCGGCGCGGGCGGCCTACGCCAGCCGGGCGGGCATCCGCGCCACCGTCTTCTGTCCCGCCGACACGCCCGAGGTGAACGTGTCGGAGATCGAGGCGCCGGGGGCCACGGTCCACCGGGTCAATGGCCTGATCGACGATTGCGGCAAGATCGTTGGCCAGGGCAAGGCGGAGGTCGGTTGGTTCGACGTGTCCACCCTGAAGGAACCCTATCGCATCGAAGGCAAGAAGACGATGGGGCTGGAGCTGGCCGAACAGTTGGGGTGGGAGCTGCCCGACGTCATCTTCTACCCCACCGGCGGCGGCACCGGCCTGATCGGCATGTGGAAGGCCTTCGCCGAGTTGGAGGCCATCGGCTTCATCGGCGCCAAGCGCCCGCGCATGGTCGCGGTGCAGGCGGCGGGTTGCGCCCCGATGGTGCGCGCCTGGGAAGCGGGGGAGGAGCACGCCCCGCGCTGGGAGGACGCCCACACGCTGGCCTCCGGCATCCGCGTGCCGCAGGCGGTGGGCGATTTCCTGATCCTGCGCGCGGTGCGCGAAAGCGGCGGCTTCGCCATCGCCGTGACCGACGACGCCATCCAGGCGGCCTTGGACGAGGCGGCGCGGGAGGAAGGTTTCCTGCTGTGCCCGGAGGGGGCGGCGACCTACGCCGCCTACAAACAGGCGCTGGCCGACGGGCGGGTTGGCCGGGACGAACGCGCGGTGCTGTTCAACTGCGCCACCGGCCTGAAATACCCGCTGCCGCCGGTGTCCCGCTCCCTGGACCATCACCAGCCCATCGACTGGGCGTCTTTCCGGTGAGGCCGCTGCGCGAGGCCCCGCGCGCGGCGTTGGCCGCTGTCCGCTGCGTCTTGACCGACATGGACGACACCTTGACCCACCGGGGCCGTCTGTCGGCGCGGGCCTGATCGCTTCCGCGATTCTTTCCGCCCTGGTCTTTCTGTTTGCTGCACGGATTTGTTTGATGACCGCCACCTTTCGCATCGACCGTCTCGTCGCCACGCTCGACGCCATCCTGCGCCGTTCCGGCAGCGACCCGGCGGAGGCGGCGACCGTCGCCGCCAATCTGGTGGACGCCGACGCCAAGGGTCACGCCAGCCACGGCGTGTGCCAGATCGCCGTCTATCAAAACAGCCTGGAGCGTGGCCATCTCACCCCGAACCGGCACGCCCGCGTGCTGCGCGACGAGCCGCCCTTCCTGCTGGTGGACGGCGATTGCGGCTATGGTCAAGTGATCGCGCGGGAGGCCACGGACCTTGCCATCGACCGCGCCCGGACGGGGAGCGGCGCGACCATTCTGGCGCTGCGCAACGCCCACCACATCGGGCGGGTCGGGGCCTATGGCGAGCAATGCGTCGCCGCCGGGCTGATCGGGGTGTTCTTCGTCAACGTGGTCAGCCGCCCGCTGGCCGCCCCCCATGGCGGGGCGCGGCCCCGGTTGGGAACCAACCCGATCTGCGTCGCGGTGCCGGGCACGCCGGGGCATCCGCCCTTGCTGCTGGATTTCGCCACCAGCGCGGTGGCGGCCAACAAATGCCGGGTTGCCGCCGCCAAGGGCGAGCGGGTGGAGGACGGGCTGTTGATCGACCCGCAGGGGCTGCCCACCACCGACCCCGGCGTGATGTTCCAGGACCCGACCGGGGCGATCCTGCCCTTTGGCGGGTCCACCGGCGGTCACAAGGGCTTTGGTTTGGCGCTGGCCTGCGAAATTCTGGCGGGCGTGGTCGCCGTCGGCTTTCCGGCGCTGCCCGAGAACCTGCGTCCGGGGCGGGTGGTGAACAACGCGCTGGCCTTCATCCTCGACCCCAACCGCATCAGCGATGGTGCGTGGCAGGGGTTGGCCGACGCGGTGTATGACAGCCTTGAAGAGACACCGGCCCGTTCCGGCGGCGAGGGCGTCCGTTTGCCCGGCGGGCCGGAACGCGCGCATCTCGAACGCGCGCAGCGCGAGGGGGTGACGCTCGACCCCGACACCGTGGCCGCGCTCCACCGGATCGGCGGCTCCCTGGGTCTTGATGTTCCGACGCTGTTGGGGGGTGTCTGAACGGATTGGCGGGGACCCCGGCCACGGTGGCGCCGGGGGGAACCGGTTTCAGAACGCCGCCGCCCGCGTCGCCCTTGGCGTGCCGCCCCACCTCGATGTTGCCCAGCACCTTGGCCCCGGCGGCCAGCGGCACGCCGTCGCGCACCTTCGGGTGGCGGTCGCCATGGTCCTTGCCGGTGCCGCCCAGCGTCACCCCTTGCAGGATCGACACGTCGTTGCCGACGGACGCGGTTTCGCCGATGACGACACCAGTCCCATGGTCGATCAGCACCCCGCGCCCGAACGGAACCGCCGGGTGGATGTCCACCGCGAAGGCCTCTCGCCCTGCACCCCTATCTTGGGGCGGATTTCGAGTTTCTGGAGCGCGCACCCGGCGCCGCCCCCTGGCTGAACCGGATCCACGCCTTCAATTTCGCCGCCGTGCTCAGCCACGGCAAGGTGACGGGCGATATTCCCGGCATCAGCGCCGGGGCGGAAGGGCTGGCCGACAGCATCACCGCCGCCCTGTTCACCGAGGATTACGACCATCATTGGCGGCGGCTGACCGATTTCACGACGCCGGAACTGCTGGGTGACGAATGGACCGAAGCGGAGGGCTTCGGATGACCAGCCAGCCCATTGAACGCGGTGACGCCACCGGCGCAACCGCAACCGTGCCCCCCGACCTGATCGACCGCTTGGCCGGGTTCGCGGATGGCTCGCCGCTGCTGGCCCTGCGCGCCACGCGGGCCGACGCGCGCGCCCGCGCCCAGGCGGCCCACGACGCCTTGCTGTTCCCGCAGCGGCCCGGTCGTCTGCCCGCCGCCGAACGGGCGACGTTGGCCGCCCGCCTTACCGAACTGAGCGGCGACGCCGCGCTGGCCGCCCATTACCGCGCCCTGGCGGCGCTGTACGCCCCGCGCGGGGCGCCCCGGTCGGATCGTGAATTCGCCAGCGCCGTGGAATCGGTGTTGAACGGCTGCGTCTATTGCGCGTCCGTCCATACCCGCCGTTTCGTGGAGTTGACCGGCGAGCGTGGCCCAGTGGAGGCGCTGTTCGCGCGGGGCGTCGCGGGCCTGTCCGATCAGCCGCGCCTGTCGGCCATCGCCCGCGCCGCCGCGCGCAGCGGGGGCAGGGGCCTAAACGCGGGCGGTCATCTTACATTCAAAAATAACGAAATATAATAGTGATATAGATACGATTTCCCATTTTTCCCATATTATTTTTATAGACAAATAGGGTTTTGTGGCCTCATCATGGAATCACAATCACAGGCGGCGTGACGCGCCCACCGCATTCCCCGCCATCAGGAACCGACGTCCAATCCTTTGTCTAAAAAGGATTTTCTCATGACCGATCCGCTGACAAACCGTGAATCCGCTGCTCTCCTCGCCCCCGCCGACCCGGTGGTGGTGTGGATTCCGTTGCCGGAGGGATTGGCGTTCGACGGGTCGGTCGATGCGCCGTTGTTCAACACTGCATCACTGTGGAATCGGTTGAGCGACGCGTGGTTGACACGGGCCGCCGCCCGGCGGGCCGCCTGACGCCTCCGCCGCCACTGCGCGCGTTTTCCTTGGAATCGTTTTCGGAAGGAGGTTTCAGCGTGACCGCGCCATTGCCGATTTTGGATCTGGGCCGTTTTCAGGGCGACGACAGCGAACGCGCCGCGTTTCTCGGCGATCTGCGCGTGGCGATCCGCCGTTACGGGGCCTTCTACGTCACCGGCCATGGCGTGGACGCCGCGACGCTCGACCAGGCTTTCGCCCTGTCGCGGCGCTTCTTCGCCTTGCCCGACGCCGACAAGCTGGCGATCGAGATGGTTCATTCGCCGCATTTCCGGGGCTACACCCGCGCCGGGTGGGAGCGCACCCGTGGCAAGGCCGATTGGCGGGAGCAGGTGGACATCGGGTCCGAACGCCCCACGCTGCCCGCCGATGCCGACGCGCCCGCCTGGACGCGGTTGCAGGGTCCGAACCAGTGGCCCGCCGCCCTGCCGGAGCTGCGCCCCGCCGCGCTGGCCTTGCAAGACGCGCTGACCGCAGTCACGTTGCGCCTGCTGCGCGCGGTGGCGCTGGCCATCGGCCAGAATGCCGACGCCTTCGATCCCATCGTGGCCCCCGACCCGACGCAGCTCATCAAGCTGATCCGCTACCCGGGGCGCGACGCGCTGCCCGAGGCGGAACAAGGTGGTGACAACAACGGTGGTCAGGGCGTTGGCGCGCACAAGGACAGCGGCCTGTTGACCCTGGTGCTGCAACACCAGCAAAGCGGGCTTCAGGCCGAAACGCCCGATGGTTGGGTCGATGTGCCGCCGATTCCCGGCACCTTTGTCGTCAACGCCGGTGAATTGCTGGAACTGGCCACCGATGGCTATTTCCGCGCGGCGGTGCACCGGGTGGTGACGCCGCCGACCGGGGTGGACCGGCTGTCCATCGCCTTTTTCCTGGGCGCGCGTCTGGGCGCGCGGGTTCCGGTTCTGCCCCTGCCGCCTGATCTGGCGGCGCAGGCGCGCGGGCCGGAACGCGATCCCAACAACCCTCTGTTCGTGGATGTCGGTGAAAACGCGCTGAAAAGCCGCCTGCGTTCGCACCCCGACGTCGCCCAACGCCATTACGCCGATCTTCCGGCGGTGGCGGCCCTGGCCGGGCGGGTTCTGGAACCCGCCGCCTACTGAGCCGCCCGTTTCCGCCAATCCCTTTTCAAAAACGCTGCTCAAAAGGACCGACCGATGACCGACACGTCTCCGCGTTTTGAAACCCTGGCCCTGCACGCCGGCGGCTACCGGTCCGATCCGGCGACCGGGGCGGTGGCCGTGCCGATCTATCAGACCACCTCCTACCAGTTCCAGGACACCGGCCATGCCGAACGCCTGTTCGCGCTTCAGGAGTTGGGCAACATCTACACCCGCGTGACCAACCCGACGACGGACGTGCTGGAACAGCGTCTGGCCGCGTTGGAAGGCGGGGCGGCGGCGTTGGTGGTGGCGTCGGGACAGGCGGCGTCCTTCTACGCCATTCTGAATCTGGCGCAGGCGGGCGACAATTTCGTCACCTCGACCGATCTCTATGGCGGCACCTGGAACCTGTTCGCCAACACCTTCAAACAGTTGGGGATCGAGGCGCGCTTCGTCGATCCGGTCGACCCGGAGAATTTCCGCCGCGCCACCGACGACAAGACCCGCGCCTATTACGCGGAAACCCTGCCGAATCCCAAGCTGAACGTCTTCCCGATCCGCGAGGTGGCCGACATCGGTCGGTCGCTGGGCGTGCCGTTGATCGTGGACAACACCGCCGCCCCGCTGACCGTGCGCCCGTTCGATCACGGCGCGGCGGTGACGCTCTATTCGGCGACGAAATACATCGGCGGGCATGGGACCACCATCGGCGGCGTCATCATCGACGGCGGCAATTTCCCATGGGCCGATCACGCCGCCCGCTTCCCGCTGCTGACCCAGCCCGACCCCAGCTATCACGGCGCGGTGTGGACGGAGGCGGCCAAGCCGCTCGGCCCCATCGCCTATGTGCTGCGCGCGCGGGTGACGCTGCTGCGCGACACCGGGGCGGCGATCAGCCCGCTGTCGGCCTTCCAGTTGATCCAGGGGTTGGAAACGCTGCCGCTGCGCATCCGCCAGCACAACGCCAACGCCATCAAGGTGGCGGATTTCCTGAAGACTCACCCGAAGGTCGCCTCGGTCATCTTCCCCGGTCTGCACACCGGCGAGGCCAAGCGCCGCGCCGACGCCTATCTCAAGGGCGGCTACGGCGCGTTGATCGGGTTTGAGCTGAAGGGTGGGGCGGAGGCCGGACGCCGCTTCATCGAATCGCTGAAGCTGCTGTACCACGTCGCCAACATCGGCGACGCCCGGTCGCTGGCCATCCATCCGGCGACCACCACCCATTCGCAATTGTCGGTGGAGGACCAGATCGCCAGCGGCGTCACCCCTGGCTATGTCCGCCTGTCGATCGGGATCGAGCACCCCGACGACATCATCGCCGACATCGAACAGGCGCTGGCCGAGGTCTGACCAGCGTTCTGCACCCGGTCGCCTGTGGTTGACCGCTGCGGGTTTGCCCACCAAGGGCCGGGACGTTTCCGTGCGTCTCGTTCGTCCATTCGCTCGTCCATTGTCCACGCCAACTGATGGGGAAGCGCGTTCGCGCGTTTCCCCATTTTTTTGGGTGGTCCGGATCGTTTTCCAAACCGTGATGAGGATGTCCATGCCGGATGTTGCCCTGCCGACCCTGACCGCCACCCCGCTTGGCCCCACCATCGGCGCACGGGTCAGCGGCGTTGACCTGTCCCAGCCCTTGACCCCGTCGGTTGCGGCCGAGTTGGAAGCGCTTCTGGTGCGCCATCAGGTGCTGTTCTTTGAAAACCAGCCGCTGACCCCAGGGCAGCAGCGCGCCTTCGCCGCCAGCTTCGGCCCGCTGCACATCCACCCGGTCTATCCGAACATTCCGGAGGTTCCGGAAATCATGGTTCTGGACACCGGTCCGCACAACCCCAGCGACAACGATGTCTGGCACACCGACGTGACCTTTGTGGAAACGCCACCGGCCATCGTCGCGCTGTCGGCCAAGAAGGTCCCGCCGCTGGGCGGCGACACCCTGTGGGCCAGCGCGTCGGCCGCCTATGAAGCGCTGTCGGAACCGCTGCGCGTGCTTTTGGAGCCGCTGAAGGCCGTGCATGATTTCAGCCGGTCGTTCCCGGAATGGCGGCACAACGGACCGGGCCTGTACGAACGCTGGCTGGAGGCGCGGGCCAAGAACCCGATCCGCGTCCATCCGGTGATCCGCACCCATCCGGTGAACGGACGCAAGGCGCTGTTCGTGAATGATAATTTCACGGCGGCCATCCTGGGCCTCAGCCCGAAGGAAAGCGACTATCTGCTGCGCTTCCTGTTCGATCACGTCGCCCGACCGGAATTCACCGTGCGGTGGAGCTGGAAGCCGGACGATCTGGCGCTGTGGGACAACCGCTCGACCCAGCATTACGCGGTGAACGATTATCTGCCGCACAGCCGCCTGATGCACCGCGCCACCGTGCTGGGCGACCGCCCGGTCTGACGTCCTGCATTCATCATAAAAAGGGGTGGTTGGACAGATCCAGCCACCCCTTTTTTGCGCGCGTTCGGACTTTGACCGCGTTTGCGTGGCTTCAGCTTTTGCCTTTCCAGGGAACCAGCGCCCGTTCCAGCAGGCGCATGCCATAGGAAAAGGCGAAGGCCCAGGCGGCGATGATGCCGATGCCGACAAAGACCACATCGGTCGCCAGAAAATGCGAGGCCGACATAATCATGAAGCCGATGCCGCGCGTGGCCGCGATCAGCTCCGCCGCCACCAGCGTGCTCCACCCCACGCCGATGCCGATGCGCAGCCCGGTCAGAATTTCCGGCAGCGCGCTGGGCAGCACGATGTCGAGGAAGAGTTGCCAGCGCGTCGCCCCCAGCGACAGGGCGGCGTTCACCCGTTCGATCGGCAGGGAACGCACCCCCGCCTGCGCCGACAGGCAGATCGGCGCGAACATCGCCAACGTCAACAGCACGATCTTGGACAGCTCGCCAATGCCCAGCCAGATGATTATCAAGGGCAGATAGGCCAGCGGCGGCAGCGGCCAATAAAACTCAATCGGGGTGTCGAACACGCCCTTGACCCAGCGGTTCAGCCCCATCGCCAAGCCCAACGGGATGCCGAAGGACGCGGCGAGCAGGGCGGCGGTGGAGATGCGGAACAGGCTGGCGGACACATGCTCCCCCAGCGTCGCCCCGGCGTAACCGTCGTCCAGAATGGCCAGGAACTGGGTGAGGACCTCCTCCGGGCCGGGCAGGAACAGCGGCGGGACCAGCCGCAGCCACGACACCAGGAACCACAGCCCGATCAGCGCGGCGCCGGTGGTCAGGCTGATGAGCAGGGTGGGCGCGCCATCCAGGCCAAAGGGGTGAAGCCGCACCCGCCTGGGCGATGTGGTGGGCGCGGCGGTGGGGGCGGGCAGCGGCGCGCCCCGGCTTGCCAGATCGGTCATTGCGGTCGGTCTCCCCCGTCATGGGGACGGTCATGCGGGCGGTGCACGAGGTTGCGGATCTCGTCGTACAGCTCGGCGAAGCGCGGGGCCGACAGAATGGCCCGCACGTCGCGTTCCTGCGCGAACCGCCGGACGAAATCCAGATCGAAGCGGGCGACGATGCGGCCCGGGCGCGGCGACATCACCACCACCGTGGTCCCGAGGAACAGCGCCTCTTCAATCGAATGGGTGATGAAGAAGATGCGCTTGCCGGTGCGCGCCCAGACGTCGATCAGCAGTTCCTGCATCTGCTCGCGCGTCAGGCTGTCGAGCGCGCCGAACGGCTCGTCCATCAGCAGGATTTTCGGGTCGGTCGCCAGCGCGCGGGCGATGCCGACGCGCTGGCGCATCCCGCCCGACAGCTCGTGCGGGGCGGCGTTGGCGAAACCGTCCAACCCCACCAGCCGCAGCAGCTCTTCCGCCCGCTCCCGCCGGTCGCGCGCCGGGACGCCCGCGAATTTCAGGCCGAGCGCCACGTTGTCGGCCACGCTTTTCCAGGGCAGCAGCGTGTCCTTTTGAAAAACGACGCCCCGGTCGGCCCCGGGTTTGTCCACCGGTTGCACATCGAGCGTGATGGAGCCGTCGGACAGCGGCAGAAACCCGGCGATGGCGTTCAGCAAGGTGGATTTGCCGCAACCCGAGGCCCCCAGCGCCACGACGACGCTGTTGGCGTCGATGTCGAGCGTGGCGCGGTCCAGCGCGTGCACCATCCGCCCGTCGCGGGCGGAAAAGAAGACGCTGGCGTTGTGGACGTGAAGCATGGCGTCCTCTCTTCAACCCACGATGAGGATGGCGTCAGCGCAGATCCTTGACCGCGTCGGGGGTGACGAACCCGCCATAGCTGGGCAGGACGGTGGTGATCTTCTTCTGCTCCTTCAGAAATTCGGCGGTCGCCTTCAGGATTTTGGCGGCCCCGCCGTTTTCCCCGCCGCCCAGCCACGCGGCGCTCGCCTGTTGGGCCGGGGGAACCAGCGACAGGTTCGTCAAGGCGGCGGCCTGGTCGGCGGGGGTCCCGCCCAGCAGCTTGGCCAGCGCCTTGGCGTTGTCCGAATCCGCGCTCCAGGCCGCCTTGTCGGTCTGGAACGAGGCGCTGTACTTTTCGATCACCTGCGCGAAGCCCTTGAGGAAGGCCGGGTTGTCCTTGGCAAAGGACGCGGTGGCGATCCAGGCGGAGAAGGTCGGCGCGCCCCGGTCGGCGACCTCCTTGGAGGTCAGCAGAACCTTGCCGTTCTTTTTCAGTTCGGTGAGCGCCGGATCCCAGACAAAGGCGGCGTCGAGATCGCCGCGATTCCAGGCGGCGACGATGTCCGGCTGGGGAATGGCGAACACCTGGGCGTCGCGCTCGCTGATCTTCTCCTGCTTCAACACCGCCAGCAGTTGGTAATGGTCGGTGGAGACCGGGGCGGCGGCCAGCTTCTTGCCCTTCAGGTCCGACGGCATTTCAATGCCCGACCCGTTGCGGACCACCAGCGCCTCGTCGGTGCCGGAGATGGTGGCGAGGTGGAAGGCCTTGACGTCCAGGCCACGGCTGGTGGCCGCCGCAAAGGGGCTGGACCCGACATAGCCGACCTGCACGTCGCCCGACGCGATGGCGGCGAAGACATCGGCCCCTGAGTTGAACTTGCGGAAATCGATGGTGACGCCGGTGGCCTTGGCGAAATCGCCGTTGGCGATGGCCACGGAGGAGGGCAGGGCGTCGGTCTGATAGCCGACCACCACCGTGCCGTTTGCCGCCTCCGCCGCGAAGGGCAGCAGGGCGGTCAAGGCGGAGAACAGCAACGTGTGCAAGGGCTTGGTCATGGCGCGGAATCCAACAGAGATGGGGGAGGGGCCGGGCGGACTTGGAGGGGCCGATGAGGGCATCGGCGGAGACGGTCCGGCGGGTTGGGAAAACACTAATGCGACGCGTGGGACCGGCGCAATCGCAAAAACACATAAAACTGTAGAAAAATAGACTTTAGCAGCGAGGGAAAAATGTTGTTTATGCGGGCATATAAACATACTTGATAAATAGGAAATAAATAGCGATGATGGTTGCCAATCGTGTGGAATATGACGGCCCCACCGCCCGGAGGAGCCGTGCCCGGACCCACAGCGCGCACCGCACCGCCGGATCATCCCGAGGAGGCCGAATCATGCACCGCCCATCCGAACTCGATCTGCTGACCGTGGCCTCGTTGATGCCAACCCCCGACGGAATCCTGCTGTTGGCCGCCAACGTGGGGGGCGCGGCGGACGGCCAGGACGGCGCGCTGTTTCGCGACCGGGCCGACGATTCCGACCTCGACATGACCGATCTGGCGATGCTGGTCAGCTTCGCGTCGCTGCTGCTGGGCCTGTTGGCGCTGCTGCCCGCCAGCCTTTGATCGTCCGAGCAACAGGAGAACCGGCATCATGACCAACACCCTGATTCCCACGGTGGCCTTTCCCGATGGTGATTTGGCCGATCTGCCGGTGGCCGCCGGGCCGCTCTTCCTCGACGCGCGCACGCCGCAATCCTGGTCCGACCGCCCGGTGTCCGCCGCCGTTCTGCACCAGCTTTACGAGTTGACGCGGTTGGCCCCCACCGCCTTCAACGGCAGCCCGGCCCGTTTCGTCTTCCTGACGACGCCGGAGGCCAAGGAGCGGCTGCGCCCGGCGCTGACCAAGGGCAATCTGCCCAAGCTGAAGGCCGGGGTCATCGCCATCGTCGGCCATGATCTGCGCTTTTTCGACCATCTGCCGCGCCTCAGTCCGCATTACGACCCGTCGGGGCTGTTTGTGGACAACCCGGCCCTGGCCGAAACCACCGCGTTCCGCAACGGCACGCTCCAGGCCGGTTATCTGATTCTGGCGGCGAGGCTGCTGGGTTTGGACGCCGGGCCGATGTCGGGCTTCGACAACGCCGCCGTGGACGCGGAGTTTTTCCCGGATGGCCAAGTGCGCTCCAACATCCTGATCGCGCTGGGCCACGCCGACGGCCCGCCCGCCCGTCCCCGCGCCCCGCGCCTGGATGTGGCGGAGGCCGTTACGATCCTGTGAGGCCGGGTTGCGCTTGCGAATGGAGAAAAGCCCCCCGCGACATCACGCCCGCGCGATCGGCCGATCGGCCAAACGGGTGGTGTAGGACGGGGAGCGGTTGTTCTGCCGCATCCGCCAGCCGTGCCCCAGCGTGGCGGCGGAAACCAGCGTGTTGCGGCCCAACGCGCCGTTCACCGCGTCCACCGCCGCCATCAAACGCGCGGCTTTGGCGCGGTCGGTGGTGTCGAGCAGATCGACCTGCGCCCGGTCGGCGGGTCGCAGGCCGGTCAGGATGACGCCCGCCTTGCTGAACGGGACGCCGTCGCGCCAGATGCGCCGGGCCGCGTTGGCGGCGGCGGCGATCAGGACGAAACCGTCGGCGCTGGCCGGTTGCAGGCCAACGGTCACGCTGTCGTTGCAGGCGGGTCCGGGGCGGTGACGGCTGGTGCGGATGAACACATGAAGGGCTTCGGCGACCATGCCCTCGGCCCGCAGCTTTTCCGCCGCGCGGGCCGCGTGCGCGGCCACCGCCTGCCGCATTGTCTCCCAATCCGACACCGGTTGGCCGAAAGAGCGGGTGACGGCCACCGACCGGCGGGGGGAAGGGATCCGATCCAGCGACAGGCAGGACAGGCCGCGCAACTCCTGCACCAGCCGTTCGCCGATCACGGTCAGCGCCTGGCGGGCCAATCGCGGGTCGAGGTCGCGGAGGTCGGCGGCGGTGGTGACGCCAAGCTGGTTCAACCGGACGGCGTTGCGTCGCCCAACGCCCCACACATCGGCCACCGGCACCAACGGCAACACCCGCGCCCGCGCGGCGGGATCGGACAGGTCGCACACCCCGGACGGATCGAGCAGCCCCTTTTTCGCCGCGTGGTTGGCCAGCTTCGCCAGCGTTTTGGTGGGGCCGATGCCCACACAGGTGGGAATCCCGGTCCAACGCTTCACCCTGCTCCGAATGTCGGCGGCGTAGGCGGGGAGGGGGCCGCCGATGCCGGTCAGATCCAGAAAGGATTCGTCGATGGAGTAAACCTCCAAACGTGGCGTGAAGCCGTGCAGGCAGGCCACCACGCGCGACGACATGTCGCCGTAAAGCGCGTAATTCGACGAAAACACATGCACCTTGTGACGGCGCACCAGATCCTGTGTCTCGAAAAAGGGCTGGCCCATTTTCACGCCCAGCGCCTTGAGTTCCGCGCTGCGGGACACGAAACAGCCGTCGTTGTTGGACAACACCCCGACCGGCGCGTTTTCCAGATCGGGGCGAAAGACCCGCTCGCACGACACATAGAAATTGTTGGCGTCCACCAGGGCGTAGATCGTCATCCTGTCACCGCCGGTGAAAGCGGATGGTCGCGGTGACGACGCCCCAGATCGCAAAACCCGGATGGTCGGTCACGTCGATGGCGGTGTAAGCGCGATCGTCGCAATCCGGCGCCAGCCGCGTGCGCCCCCGTTGGATCACCAGCCGTTTGCACAGCAACTCTCCATCGACGGCGGCGACGACGACATCGTCGTGCCGGGCGGTCAGGCTGCGGTCCACGATGGCCAGATCGCCATCGTGGATTCCGGCCCCGGTCATGCTGTGGCCGCTGATCCGCAAGGTGAAGCTGGCCGACGGGTGCGGAACCAGCGCGTCGGTCAGGTCGATGCGGCCCTCGGCATAGTCGCCAGCGGGCGACGGGAACCCGGCGGACACCACCGCCTCGACCGCGACGATCACGCAAGGTTGCAACGCCCGCAATTCCATATTCGCCCCTCTTTGTCAGAACAAATATAGAACAAAATATCGGTCCGGTCGAGTCCTGCGCTCCGCTGGAAGCGGACGGCGCGGGTGAAAACGGCCGTCGGTGGGGGAATCTGGCGTGGCGGGGGAGGCGGGCGTCACCCGCGCCCCCCATTCATGAACCGGTTCTCACTGGGCCGATTGGCGCAGCGCGGGTGGTTGCTGGTTGGCGATGCTTTCGCCAAAGGGGCCGTTGTTCGCCGCGCGACCGCGCGACCGCCCGGTGGTGGCCGCCAGCGGCAGCAGCGGGAACACCAGCTCGGCGAAGCGGTACGCCTCCTCCAGATGCGGGTAGCCCGACAGGATGAAGGTGTCGATGCCGATGTCGATGTATTCGCGCATGCGGGCGGCCACCGTCGCCGGATCGCCGACCAACGCGGTTCCCGCCCCGCCGCGCACCAGCCCGACGCCCGCCCACAGGTTGGGGCTGACCTCCAGCTTGTCGCGGCGACCGCCGTGCAGCTCCGACATCCGGCGTTGACCGACCGAATCCATCCGGCTGTAGACCGATTGCGCCGCCGCGATGGTGGCGTCGTCAACGTGGCGGATCAGGTCGTCGGCGGCCTTCCACGCCTGTTCGTTGGTGTCCCGCACGATGACGTGCAGGCGGATGCCGAAGGTCACGGTCCGGCCCTGCGCTTCGGCCAGACGGCGGACCTCCGCCAGCTTGGCGGCAACCTGCGCCGGAGGCTCGCCCCAGGTCAGGTATTTGTCCACATAGGTGGCGGCGATCCCGTTGGCGGCGTCGGACGACCCGCCGAAGAACAGCGGCGGCCCGCCCGCCTGAACCGGCGGGTAGAACAGGCGGCCATCCTCGATGCGGATGTGTTTGCCCTGGTGGTGGACCGGCTCCGGCCCGAACAGGCCCTTCCACACGTCCAGGAACTCGCGCGTCACCTCATAGCGTTCGCCGTGCGAAAGAAAGATGCCGTCACCCTTGTTCTCCACCGGATCGCCGCCGGTGACGACGTTGACCAGCAACCGCCCGTCGGACACGCGGTCCAGCGTCGCCGCCATGCGGGCGGCCAGCGTCGGCGATTGCAAACCGGGCCGGACGGCGACCAGATAGCGCAGCCGTTCGGTCACGGGAACCAGCGAGGAGGCGACCACCCAACTGTCTTCGCAGGAACGACCGGTCGGCAGCAGCACCCCGTAATAACCCAGACTGTCGGCGGCCTGCGCGATCTGGCGCAGATAATGCCGGTCGGTCTCGCGCGCGCCGATGGTGGTGCCGAGATGGCGGCCGTCGCCGTGGGTGGGGATGAACCAGAGGATGTTGGCTTCGCCGGGGGCGGTGGTGTGGGGCTGGCTGCTCATGACTTGTTTCCCGGGGCGGCGGCGGACACGTCGATCTTTTTGGGGATCAGTTTCAGCTCGAAGAAGGTGTCGGCGATGCGCTGCTGTTCGGCGATCACCTCCGCGTTGATGGGGCGCAGGCCGTAGCCCTGGCGACCGGCGGCGACCTCCAGGACCGAGACCGGAATGCCCACCTTCGGGCTGAGTTGTTCGGCCACCGCCTTGACGTTCTTGCCCGCCCAGTCGTCGATCTCCTTCAGCCCGGCCAGAATGGCGTCGATGGCCGGTTGGTTGGCGGCGGCGAAGGGCTTGGCGGCCAGGAAAAACTGATGGTTCTTGACGATGTTCGTGCCGTCGGAAGCGACGCCGTCGGTCAGCGTCCGGGCGCCGGTCGCGGCGGACGCGGCGGCGTAGAACGGATCCCAGATCACCCAAGCGTCCACCGCCCCGCGTTCAAAGGCGGCGCGGGCGTCGGCGGGCGGCAGATAGATCGGTTCGATGTCGGTGATCGCCAGCCCGGCTTTTTCCAGCGCCTTGACCAGCAGGTAATGAACGTTGGAGCCTTTGTTCAGGGCGACCTTGCGGCCCTTGAGCTGGGCCACCGACTGGATCGCGCTGTCCTTCGGCACCAGGATCGCTTCGCCCTTCGGCGAGGCCGGTTCATAGCCGACATAGAGCAGCGGCGCGCCAGCGGCCTGCGCGAAGATCGGCGGCGCTTCCCCGGTGGTCCCGAAATCGAGCGCGCCGACGTTCAGCGCCTCCAGCAATTGCGGGCCGCCGGGAAACTCGGTCCAGGCGACGCTGTATCCCAGCGGCGCCAGCCTTTTTTCCAACAGACCCTGTTCCTTCAGGATGATGAGGGTCCCGTATTTCTGGTAGCCGATGCGGACCTGCCTGTCGGCGGCGAGCGCGTCGCCGAACGGTGCGGCAAGACCCAGCAGGGCCGCCGCGCCGACCACCAATCCAATGAGCCGTTTCATGGCGTTGAGCCTCTTTAAATGTCGATTGCGACGTGTGTGGCCGATCCCGCGCGCGGCCCCTGAGGCCGCGCGTTTCTGTGCAAGGCACGAATGTGTTTAGAAAAAGCCCTTGGCGGGCAGCGGCGTGCCGTGGATCGCGTGGGCGCCCACCGCCATCGCCTTGTAGGACGCGGGGTTGTGCGACGCCAAGGCGCGGGCGTTGCGCCAAGGGCGGTCCAGGTTGACGGCGCGCAGGGTCGCCGACGCCCCGGCCACGTCAAAGATCAGGCCGCCGCTGCGCAGGGCCAGATCATCGACGACGATCTTCGCCTTGGCGGCGGCGAGCGCGGCGGCGTGGGCCAGAGCGGGATCGTCGATTCCCTCGTCCCGGCGGCGGGCCACGGCGTCGAGCGCGTCGGCGGCGGCCAGAACCTTGCTTGGCGCGGGCAAAATCTGCGGTGACAGCCAGCCGTTGCGGGCCAACGCCTCCCAAACCAGAACCAGCAGAACCGGCGCGATCCAGGATATGGCGATCAAACCGCGCGGGCCGACGGCGGTCCCGCCCGGTCCGCGCCGATCGTTCGACCGCTGGCGCTGGTGGAGCGGGGTGGCCGTGCTGGATGTGTGTTCGATGGCGCTCATGGGGATCTCCGCCGCGTGGGGGACGCCGGGCTATTCAGCGGCTGCGCGCGCGGGACGGTCGGTCGCGACCGTTTTGCCGACGCGCGGGAAAATTTCGGCGGCGAAGCGCCGCAGTTCGGATCGCAGCGGCTGGAATTGCAGCATGAACAGCTCGATCCCGGCGGCGTGGAAGGCCTGGATGCGTTCGGCCACCTGATCGTGGCTGCCGACCAGACCGGCGGCGGTCCCGCCGTCGCTGCCGAGCTGGTCATGGTCAGGCAGATGCGGGTTGACCGTGTGTTGCGCCACCAGGGTGGAATCGAATCCCAGCGCCTCGGCCTCCAGCACCACGGCGCGGTTGCGCTCCCATGAGGCGTCGAACGGCTCGGCCGGATCCTGCAAGGCGGCGCGCGGACCATGGACCGGCGCCCAAACGCCAAACCGGATCGTGGGGGAGGCCATGGCAATCGTCCTTATCGTCAGTGACTGTGGGGAAGGTGGGCGCCCAAAGGGTGAGAGCGCGGTCGCGTCGTTCTGTCGGTGGCGGTGGCGGTGACGGCTCGCCCTTAGAAATTTCTATTACACTAGTAGTCAAGTCAATATATAAATAATAATAACAGAGAATAAATGTTTTTATAAAGCAAGGCGCCGGGACGCGCTGCGCCTATCGCCCGCAATCGCTCCATCATCGGGTGGTCGATCTGACCCGCGACTGCGCGGGCGGCGGTTCCCAAAACGGATATGGATATGTGGACAGGGTCCCATCGAAAGCCCGTCGTCTGGCGAGGGCGACGGGCCTTTGCTGGATCAGGGCAAGGTCGAAGCGGGGCGGGGCAGCCCGAAATGATCGCGCAGGGTGGTCCCCTCATATTCGGTGCGGAACAGGCCGCGCTCTTGCAGGATCGGCACGACCTGTTCGACGAAATCGTCCAAGCCGCCGGGGAAATAGGGCGGCATGATGTTGAAGCCGTCCGCCGCGTGTCCCTCGAACCAGCGTTGCAGATCGTCGGCGATTTCGACCGCCGTGCCGCAGACCAGATGATGGCCGCGCCCGGCGGCGACCCGCTGGGCCAACTGGCGGATGGTCAAATTCTCGCGGCGGGCCAGCGCGATCAGCAATTGCGACCGGCTTTGCAACTGTTCGGACGGCGGCAGGTCCGGCAGCGGCCCGTCCAGATCATAGACCGAGACGTCGGTCCCCAGCCGTTCGTTCAGCAGCGGCAGGGCGTGCTGCGGGTCGGTCCAGCCTTCCAGCGTCGCCAGCTTGTCGCGGGCCTCCTGCGCGGTGCGCCCGATGATCGGCAGGAAACCCGGCATGATCGCCAGATGGTCGGGGCTGCGTCCTTGGGCGGGCAGGCGCGCCTTGAGGCTGGCGTAAAAGGCTTGCGCCTCCTCGAAGGTCTGTTGGGCGGTGAAGACGACGTCCGCCGTGCGCGCCGCCAGATCCTGGCCGGGGCCGGACGAGCCGGCCTGCACGATCACCGGATGGCCCTGCGGCGGGCGGGGGATGTTCAGCGGACCCTTGACCGAAAAATATTTCCCGACATGGTTGAGGACGCGCAGCTTGGAAACGTCGGCGTAGACGCCGCTGTCCTTGTCCTTGGGGAAGGCGCCGTCGTCCCAACTGTCCCACAGCCCCTTGACGACATCGACGAACTCCTGGGCCACCGCGTAACGTTCGTCATGGTCGGGGTGGCTGGCCCCGAAATTGGCGGCGGTGCGGGCGTAGGAGGTCGTCACCACGTTCCACGCCGCGCGCCCGCCGCTGAGATGGTCGATGGAGGCGAAGGCGCGGGCCAGATGGAACGGCTCGCCATAGGTGGTCGACGCCGTGGCGACCAGACCGATCCGGCTGGTGGACATGGCCAGCGCGGCCAGCAGGGTCAGCGGCTCGAACCGGGCGATCATCGACGGGTGGGCGTCGGCGCCGCTGGTCAGGCCGTCGGCCAGGAACAGCATGTCGAACTTGGCGCGTTCGGCGGTGGCGGCGATCCGTTGCAGATGGGCCAGATTTTCCGAGCCGGAATCCGCGCCCGGATAGCGCCACCCGGCGACATGATGCCCGGCGCCCTGAAGGAAAAGGCCGAGGTGAAGGCTGCGTTTGGGCGGAGTCATGACGGAGTCTTTCTGATGGATGGGCATGGCGGGTTCGTCTCGTCCTTCCCCGCCTTTTTTGTCAGGAAACCGGCTGTCCCAGCGCGGCGGTCAGGCCGCGCAGGTCGTCGCGCGTCGTCATGGCGAAGACGCGGGCGGGGACGTCGGCAAAGCGTGGGTTGCCGTTCGTCGCGTCCTGGAACTTGGCGTCGAGATCCTGCGCGCCCCGGATGCGGTTCACCCGGCGCGACAGGCGGGAGCCGTCGGCAAAGCGGATGGTCACGTCGGTGAAGCGGGTCGCCGGATCGTTCGACATGCGCGGCGCGTCCGGGTCGTGACGCCGTTCGACGCGGTCGAGCAGGGCCTGAACCGCCGGGGGAATCGACCGGTCGGCGAAGGTCGTCACCCCGAGATCGCCGTGGACGAGGGCCGAGGCGATGACGTATTCGACGCTGAAACGGCCCTCGACGCCGTTGGCGGGCCGCCGCACGACCAGGGCGGCGTCGCCGCCCGGCGGAAAGGTGGCGGTGATCGATTCGATGCGTGTCGGGTCGATGGCGTGACCAATGGCGTGGTCGGCGCGCAGGCCAAGCACCGCTTCCGCCGCGCAATGGGCCGCCGTGCAGCAGGGAAATTCCTTCAGAATCAGACCCGGGGTCACGATCTGCCACGGCTCACCCCAGCCACGCGTCGCCAAATCCGGCTGGGCGGCCCCAGCGGCAAAGGCCGAGAAAACGCTGATGGGGCCATCGAAGGCGTCGGGCGCGCCGCCGAATCCTCGGGCGGCCAGACGGGCGGCGGTCAGCCCGGCTTTCGCGGCGAAACCGGCGTGCCACGGCTTGGCGTCATAGCCGAATTGCAAACGCAGCCCGGAGGATTGCGTGGCGGCGAGGCCCAAGGCGACGGCGACCTGGGCGGCGTCCAAACCCAGAAGGCGGGCGACCGCCGCCGCCGCGCCGACGCTGCCCAGCGTCGCGGTGGCGTGAAAGCCGATCTCGTAATGGCGGCTGCCCAGCGCCAGACCCAGCCGGGCCATGGTTTCCAGCCCGACGATGTGGGCGGCGAGCAGATCCAGCGCGCTGGCGCCGCTCTCCTCCGCCGCCGCGAGCAGGGCGGGAAAAATCACCGTGCCGGGATGGCCGCGCACGCTGGCGTGGACGTCGTCGTAATCCAGCGCGTGACCGGCGTGACCGTTGGCGAGCGCCGCCGTGAAGGCGTCGGCCCGCGCCGCCCGGCCAATCAGCGTGGCGTCTCCGCCGCCCACGCCGCCCAGCGTGTCCAACAGAATCGCCAGAGCGGGATCGGTGGCCCCGGCGATGGCGCAGGCCAGGAAATCGACCAGCGCGACGCGGGCCGCTTGGACGGCCTCGGCGTCGGTCAAGGGATCGGAGGCGACGATCCGGCGGGCCAGGTCGGCGGTCAGCGTGTTCGTGGTGGGCGCGTTTGTGGTGAGCGAGGCGGTCATCGCGCCCGTCCTTCCGTTCCGGTGTTGGTGGCTTCGCGGCTTCCAAGCCCGGTGATGAAGGCGGTGACGCGCGGGTTGTCGTTGGTGTGGAAAATCGCGTCCGGCGGGCCTTGGGCGACGATGCGCCCGCCTTCGGTGAAGACGACCACGTCGCTGATCTCCTCAGCAAAGCGCATCTCATGGGTGACAAGGACGGAGGTCAGCCCGTCGCGGATCAGGTCGCGGATGACGGCCAGCACCTCGCCCACCGTTTCGGGGTCGAGCGCCGACGTCACCTCGTCGAACAGCACCAGTTCCGGGCGCATGGCCAGGGCGCGGGCGATGGCGACGCGCTGCTGTTGCCCGCCCGACAATTCGCCGGGATAGGCGCGCTCCTTGCCGGACAGGCGGACCCGATCCAGCAGTTCGCGGGCGTGGCGCTCCACCTCGTCGCGGGGACGCCCCAGGATGCGCACCGGGGCGATGGCGATGTTCTCCAACACCGACAGATGCGGGAACAGGTTGAATTGCTGAAAGACGAAGCCGATGCGCTTGCGCAGCGCCAAACGGTCGGCCTCGCGGGTCAATTGGTGCAGGGCGGTTCCCGCGACGTGGATTTCCCCGCGCTGCGGCGCGATCAGGCCGTTGATGCAGCGCAGGATGGTGGATTTTCCCGATCCCGACGGGCCGATGATCGACAGAGCTTCGCCCGGTCGAACGTCCAGATCGACGCCCTTCAGCACCTCGGTCGCGCCGAAGGACAGATGCACGTCGCGCAAGCGCACCAGCGGCGGGCGGTTGTCGGGGGGGAACAGGGGTGGTCATGATCGGCGCGTCACTCTCGGTTCAGACGGCGAAGCGGCGTTCGAGACGCTGGGTCAGCCGCGAAATCGGGTAGCAATAGGCGAAAAACGAGACGAGGACCGTCAGGTAGACCGCGATGGTGAAGTCGGCGCGGCGCACCGCCGTGCTGGCGTCGGTGGCGGCGTGCAGCAACTCCCCCACCCCGACGAGGGAGGCCAGGGCCGATCCCATGGCGATGGAGGCGTAGAGATTCATCCAGGCGGGCAGGGTGCGGCGCAGGCATTGCGGCAGGATGATCCAGCGCAACGTCCGCAACCGGGAAAAGCCCAGCGATCCTGCGGATTCCCATTGGGCGGTGGGGATGGATTGGATGGCGCCGCGCACGATTTCCGCGATGTGGGCGCTGGCCGGAATCGCCAGACCGACCACCGCCTTCAGCCAGTCGGGAAAGGCGACGGTTCCCCCCAACAGGGTGATTTCAAAGGGCATGGCGTAGGTGGTGGCGAAAATCAGCACCAGATGCGGCGCGTTGCGGAAGATGTGGACATAGGTGATCGCGGGCGTGCGGATCCAGCGGGCGGGGGCCAGTTCCATCACGCCGAGAATCAGGCCGATCAGGCTGCCGATGGCGATGGCGGCCACGCTGATGAGGATGTTCATGGCGAAGCTCTGAGCCAGATAGGGAACCCAGTCGATCAGGATCGCCGCCAAATCCGGTTGCAGCGCCGCCCACAGCGCCGCGACGGCGGCGACCGCCGCCATCACCGGGCGTCCGACCGACTGCGGGACCGGGCGAACCAGCAGACGCGCGCTCACGACCGCGCCCCCAGGCCGGGCACCGCCAGACGGCGTTCCAGCCACAGGCCGATCTGCGAGACCACCAGATTGATCGCGCTGAAGAACACCAGAATCACGACCATCAGTTCGACCACATTGTCGCGCTGCGTCCAGATCATGATCGAGGCGTAGGTGATCTCACCGACGGCGACCGCCGACCCCACCGTGGTCAGCTTCACCAGATTGACGAGGTTGTTGACGATGCTCGGCAAGGCGATGCGCAGAGCCAGCGGCAGTTCCACCCAGCGCAGAATCTCAAGCCGGTTGAAGCCCAGCGCGCGCGCCGCTTCCAGGGTTGTTTCCGGCGCCGCCTCGATTCCGGCGCGCAGCGCTTCGGCGTGATAGGCCGCGCCGTGCAACCCGACGACGAAGACCACCCAGAAAAACGCCCCGAACGGATTTTGCCCGGCCCCGCCCAGCGATTGGCTGATGAGCATGTTCAGGCCGAGAAAGGCGCAGGACAGTTGCACCAGCGTCGGCGTGTTGCGGGTCAACTCGACAAAGATCCGGGCGGGCAGGGCGAGCCAGCGCTGGCGCGCGGTCAGCGCCGCCGCCAGCAAAATCCCGGCGGCGAGGCTGACCGGAAGCACCGTCGCCACCAGCGTCAGGGTGGTGCGAAAGCCTTCCAGCCAGATGTCCCGCTCGTGCGGGCTGGTCAGGAAACCGACGTTGATGCCGTAGCTCTTGGCGGTCTTGACGAGATCAAGGAGAAGCGGATCGGTCATGATGCGACGGTCCCGGTCCCGTCACCGGCCCTTGTTGGCGTCGCGGGTTTCCAGGAAATAGGGGGTGATGGTCAGCCGGTGCCGTTCGGCGGCCTCGATGATCCAGCCCGATCCGTGCAGCTTGCGCATGATCCCGTCCAACGCCGCTTCCGTGTCCTTTTCCCCCTTGCGCACCCAGATGACGTTCAGGGAGGGCAAGAGATCCTCGTTGACCACGATTTCATAGTCTTTCCACTCCTCCGCGCGGTCGAGCAGCATGGTTTTCAGCGTGGCTCCCGTGTGCACGGCGACGTCGCACTGGCCGCCCTTCAGCGCCAGGACCGATTCCGGTTGGCTGGGGAAACCCCTGACCTGCGCGCCATGCTCTTCGATCAGCGGTTTGGTGAAGTTGGCCCCTTGCGACAGGCAGACGGATTTGCCCTTCAGATCGGACCATCTGTGAATGGCCCCGCCCTTGCGGCCAAGCGCGACGCCGCCGCTGCGCTCAAAGGCGGTGGGAACGAAATTGAGGATCTCGGCCCGCTCCTCGGTCCAGGACATGTTGGCGATCAGCAGATCGACCTTGCCCTGTTGGAGAAACTGCACCCGGTTGGGCGGCGTCACCGTGACGGTGTCCAGCTTCACCCCCAACCAGCGCGCCAGTTCGGTCGCCAGATCGATGTTGAAGCCCTTCTGTTCCTGCGTTTTGGCGTCGATGTAGCCAAACGGCGCGCCGGACAGGATGACGCCCGCGACCAGCGATCCGCGTTCCTTGATTTTGGTCAGCGTCGCGTCGGCTTGGGCGTTCGCCGAGAGGGTTCCAACGAACAGACCAAGGGCGGCGGCGGCGATGTGGCGCGCTGTGAGCATGGGGGAGTGTTCTCATATTATGTCTATAGATTAATAGAGATTATAGGCGGTTATTAACCTATCTGCAAAATAGATTTTTATCCGAGTCTGAACATTAATTTTGTAAAATATAGCCATCCCTCATGCGGCGGACGTCGCCGCCGCAAGGGGCACGAATAGGGTCACGAATAAAAACCCGGTTCCGGCAGGGCGCCGGTCAGCGTCCAGGCCCCCAGCTCCTTCAGCTTGTAGTCGATGGGGTCGTGCAGGGAATGGGTCCGCACGTTGCGCCAAAAACGGTCGAAGCCGTGGCGGGCGGCGGTGGCCCGCGCGCCCGTCACCTCGAACAGGCGGTGGCTGACGTCCAGCGCGGCCCGCGCGGCGGCGACCTTGAAGGTGGCGATGGCGAGCGCCGCCGCGCCGCGCCGCTCCGGCGTCAGCGTTCCCCGCCCGTCCCAGGCCAGTTGCAATTGGGAGAGCGCACGTTCCGCCAGCGCGTCGGCCCCGGCGACGGCGACGTGAAACTCCCCATAATGGCGCAGCACATAGGGATCCTCGGCGGCGCTGGCCACGCCGGAGGTCCGCCAGGGGCGGGACTGGTCGCGGGTGAAGGCCGCCGCTTCGGCCAAGGCGCCCTCGGCGATGCCAAGGTAAATGCTGGCGAGGATCGCTTGGGCGACGCAAGGGCGCAGGCTGGCGGCCGGGCCGCCATAGGGGCCGGGCGGTCCCAACAGCTCGTCCGCCTCGACCCGCACATCGGTGAAGGTGACGGTTCCGCTGTCGGTCTGGCGCTGCCCCATATTGTCCCAATCGTCGAGCACGGCGACGCCGGGCCGGGCCGTCGGCAGGGCCAGGACGCGGAACACGCCGTCGGCGTCGTCCGCCGAGACCAGCAGCAGATCGGAATCGCTGGCCCCGGAGCAAAAGCTCTTGACCCCGTTCAGGCGGAATCCGTCGCCGTCCGCCGTCAGACGGGTGCGGCGGTCCAGCGGGTTCAGCGCGTTGCCCCAGAACAGCGGGCCGTTCGCCGTCGCCGTCAACAGCCGCTCCTGCTGCCCCGGATGGCCGTAGAGCAGGACGGAGGCGACCATCAGATGTTGAAAGGCGAAGAGATGGGCCAGGGAGGAATCAACCCGCGCCAGTTCCCGCACCGCCCCCAAAATCTCCGGCCACCCGGCCCCCTGCCCGCCAAACGCGGTCGGAACCGCCAGGGTCAGCAGGCCGGACCGTCGGATGGCGTCGCGTTCGGTCTTGGCGGTTCCCCCGGCGCGGTCGCGCGCCACCGCCGTCGCGGCGAGGGCGCGCGTCAACTCATCCAGCGCCGCGCTCATCAGGAGGCGCTGCGCACGGGTTGCAGGCCGCCGAACGGGCTGACGAAGGCTACGGTCGGGGCCGGTTGGGCGGCGGGCGGCTGGGCGTTGACCGGCAGCAGCGGGAACAGCAGATCGGCGACGCGGTGCGCCTCCTCCAGATGCGGATAGCCGGACAGAATGAAGGAATCGATGCCGAGATCGCGGTATTCCAGCAGCCGGTCGGCGACCTGACGCGGGGTTCCGACCAGTGCGGTTCCGGCCCCACCGCGCACCAGCCCGACCCCGGCCCACAGGTTGGGCGACACCACCAGATCGGCGCGCGAGGCCAATTCGGTCATCCGCCGTTGGCCTTCGGATTCAAAACGGCGGAAGGCGCTGTGGGCGCTCTCCACCGCCTTGCGGTCGATCTTGCTGATGAGATGGTCGGCGGCGGCCCAGGCTTCGGCCTCCGTCTCGCGCACGATGATGTTGACGCGCAGGCCGTAGGTCAGCGTGCGGCCATGGCGGGCGGCGCGGGCGCGCACGTCGGCGATCTTGGCCGCCACCGCGTCGGGCGGCTCGGCCCAGGTCAGATAGGTGTCGAAATGCTCGGCCACCGCCGCGTGACCGGCGGGGGAGGAGCCGCCGAAGAACAGCGGCGGGTGCGGGCGCCGCACCGGGGTCAAGGGCGCTTCGGCCCCGCGCACGGTGACGTGCGCGCCCGCGAAATCCACCCGCTCGCCGCTCAACGCCCGTTTCCAGACGGTGAAGAACTCCGCCGCGTGGGCGTAGCGCGCGTCATGGTCCAGGAACACGCCGTCGCCCGCCAACTCGTCGGCGTCGCCGCCAGCGACGACGTTCAGGTAAAAGCGCCCGCCCGACAGCCGGTCCAGGCTGGCGGCCAGCCGCGCGGCGAAGGTCGGCGTCAGCGCCGACGGGCGGGTGGCGACCAGAAAGCGCAACCGCTCCGTCGCCGCGATCAGCGCCGCCGACACGATGTAGGGTTCCTCGCAGGTCTTGCCGCAGGGCGCCAGCACGCCGTGATAGCCGCGCTGGTCGGCGGCGACCGCGATCTGTTTCAAATAATCCAGGGTCGCCGGGCGGGACTCCACCTGACTGCCGAGAAAGGGACCGTCGCCGTGCACCGGCAGGAACCAGAAAACATCCATGGCGGGAAATCCTGAAAAGGCGGGGAGGGGACGGTCAGAGATCAAGCTTCAGCAGGCGCGCGGCGTTGCCGGACAGAACCCCGTCCAACACGGCCTCGTCGAAGCCCAGCGCCAGGAAATCATCGACCGTCTGCTTCATCGCCCGGAAGGGGAAGGAGGTGCCGAACAGAAGCTGGTCGCGCAGGAAGCCGTTGGCGGCCTCGACGTACAAACGGCTGCCCGGCAGGAAGATGTACATGTCCGGCACGATGTGGACGTTGGCGTAACGGAAGGCGATGCCGATGATTTCGTTCACATGCGGCCAAAAACCGTGGTGGCAGACGATGGTCAGGTTGGGGAAATTGCGGGCGACGCGCCCGACCGCCGCCGGATCGTTGAAACGCGGGTCGGGCGTGGTCGGCCCGCTCATCAGGAACACCGGGACGCCCAATTGGTCGCACGCCTCATAGACCGGCAGCAGCAGCGGATCGTCGAAGGCGATGGCGGGGTCGAGGAATCCCGGCTCGACGTTGATCCCCTTCAGGCCAAGCTTGGTGATGGCCCGTTCAACCTCGGCGACGGCGGCCTTGACGCCCTGGCGCTGCGGATCGACGGAGCCGACGCCGATCAACTCCCGCCGCCCGTCGATCAAGGACACGACCTGATCGTTGCTGGTGCTGACGCCCGGCGTGTCGCGCCCGATCAACGCCGCCGCCGTGATGCCCGCGTCGCGGATTTCGGCGATGAAGCCGTCGAGCGTGTAGGAGCGGGTGAAGTGATCGTCTTCTTTCGACCCGACGCGGCGGTTCAACCATTTCGCCGCGTCATAGGCCGGTGTGCCGGGGGTGGCGCCGTAGAAATCATGCAGGAAGGCGGGGCGGCTGCGCAGATCGATGATGGGGCGGGTCACGGTCAAAGGCTCCGAATGTGGTGTGATCCGTTTAAAGGCAACATCGATGCCAAGAAGACTTTCTATTGTTTTTCAGATAGTTGTCGTGTGCACCCGCCAGTTCCGCCGTTGCCAATGCAGCACCCCGCCGGGATGGTGCTGCATTGGCAACGGGCGTCACGCCCGCATCCACACCGCGTCGCGGACGGAGATGCTGGAGCGCAGCATGCCCAGCGCGTGGAAGCTGTCGGCCACGCCCTGCTGTTGGCGCACCGTGCGGTCGTCCAGCGGCTTTGCCCCGTAGGTCAGGCGGCTGAAGGCCAGTTCCAGGGCCGGCGCCTCGATGCCGAAGGCGCGGGTCATGCTGCGCGCGGCCTCGGCGGCGTGCAGGGCGGCGTATTCCCCGGCCTTGCCCAACTCGTCCAGCAGGATGGCGACGGCCTCCGGGTTGCGGTCGGCGAAGGATTGGTTGGTCAGGTAGAATTGATGGTTGGGGACCAGCCCGTGGCCGTCGGTCAGCACGCGGGTGTCGTTGCGGATCTGCGCCGACGACAGCAGGGGATCCCAGATGGCCCAGGCGTCGATCCGGCCATCGACCAGCGCCTCCAGCGCGTCGGTCGGGCGCATGTGGACCGGCTGGACGTCGTCGAAGGACAGGCCTTGCGCCTGCAAGGCGCGCAGCAGGAAGTAATGGACGTTCGACCCCTTGTGCAGGGCGACCGTGCGTCCGCGCAGATCGCCGGTTGCCTGAAAGGGGCTGTCGCGGCGCACCAGCAGCGCTTCGCCGCTGGGGGCGGGCGGTTCGTGGCCGACATAGACCAGGGGCACGCCCGCCGCCTGGGCGAACACCGGCGGCGCTTCGCCGGTGGCGACGAACTCCACCCGCATGCTGTCCAGCGCGTCCATCAATTGCGGGCCGGACAGGAACTCGGTCCAGGTGACGCGGTAGCCATGGGCGGCCAGCCGCTGTTCCAGCGCGCCGCGCATCTTCAGAATGTTCGAGGTGCCGTATTTCTGATAGCCGATGGGCAGGTCGGTCAGGCGGCGGATGGGCCGCTGGATCGTTGGCGGTTGCGTCGGCTTGGCCGGGGTTGGCGCGTCGCTGCGGCGGCGCGGGGCGATGGCCCCGAGATGGGCCAATTGGGTGCGAAAGGCGTTGCGCGTCAGCCCCAGACTGTCGGCGGCGCGCACCTGATTGCCGTCGGCCAGATCGAAGGCGGCGCGGATCACGCTGCGGGTCACGCGCTCGTGGATGTCGGATTCGCCGTCGGCGATGGCGCGTTC
The DNA here is from genome assembly GCF_057809575.1 of Azospirillum sp. FG154. Classification (NCBI taxonomy): domain Bacteria; kingdom Pseudomonadati; phylum Pseudomonadota; class Alphaproteobacteria; order Rhodospirillales; family Azospirillaceae; genus Azospirillum; species Azospirillum sp. FG154. The sequence continues at coordinate 41,399 of NZ_JBMDKF010000032.1, forward strand.
GGTCAGAATCTTGACCGCGCTTTCCAGATCGACCGTTTCGACTGCGGACCCGGCGGCGGCCTCCGCGCGCCCGTGGTTTTGGCAGCGCTGGCGGATGTCGTCGGGGCCGATGACCGGGCCGGGGGCCAGCAGCGCCGCGTTGTGCAGGGTGTTTTCCAATTGGCGGATGTTGCCGGGCCAGGCGCATTGAACCAGGCGGCGCAGCGCCTCGTCCCCGATGGTCAGTTCCGGGCGGTTCAGCCGCTCCTTGTAGAGATCCAGGAAATGCTCGGCCAGCGTCGGGATGTCGCCGGGCCGTTCGCGCAGCGGGGCCAGCCGCACGGAGGCGACGTTCAGGCGGAAATAGAGATCCTCGCGGAACCGCTTGGCCTGGACGGCGGCCTCCAGATCCACGTTGGTGGCGGCGATGACGCGGACGTCGACCGGAATGGGGCGGCGCGAGCCGACCCGCACCACCTCCCGCTCTTGCAGAACGCGCAGCAGCTTGACCTGGAGCGTCGGCGGCAGGTCGCCGATTTCGTCCAACAGCAGGGTGCCGCCGTTGGCCGCCTCGAACCAGCCCGCTTGCGTCTTCAGCGCGCCGGTGAAGGCGCCCTTCTCGTAACCGAACAGCTCGGCCTCGGCCAAACTGTCGCTGAAGGCGCCGCAATTGACGGCGACGAACGGCCCGGAGCGGCGCAGGCTGTTGGCGTGGATGTAGCGGGACACCAGCTCTTTCCCTGTGCCGGTCTCGCCGATCACCAGCAGGGTGGCGTCCGACGGCGCGATGCGGTCCAGATTGGCGCGCAACCGCTGCGACACCGGATCCTGGAACACCATGGCGGTGGCGCGGATGGTCGTCTGACAGCGCTTCCGGGCTTCCGGGTCGAAGGACACGATCCGGCGTTGGTCGCGATCCGACGCGCGGATCCCCGGCCCCTGAAGGCTGGACCAATCGGCAAGCGGGCTGTCTTTGCTCATGACGACACCAAGGCTGTGAACGGCGCTCTGTAATCCCACTGTATGAATATGCATTGCCGTTATAAACAACAAAATTTTAATGTCTATAAAGTGAAAATCACGGAAAACTCTGTTGCATGTGCAGCAGCCTTCCGGCGGCGCTGTTGCGTATGAAGCCCCGCGCCGGGGCGGCGCCGTTCAATGAATTCTTTAAAAACAGTGGATTGGATGAATGGCACGCCGCTTGCCAAGGAGGGTGTGGATCGCTGCAAACAACAAACGGATGCGCAAGATGGGTAAGATCAAGGTCGTCGCGGTGTCGGGCAATCTCGGCGGTCGGTCGCGGACGCGGACGCTGGTGGACGCCGTGACGCGGGAGATCGGCGCGCTGGCCCAGGAATCGGGAACCGGCGTCGCGCTGACCGACATCACCGTCGGCGATCTGGCCCCGGAGCTTGGCGTCCTGACCAACCCCAACGCCATTCCCCCGGGCGTGGCGGCGGCGCTGGACGCCATCGTCGGCGCCGATCTGCTGGTCGTCGGGTCGCCCGTCTACAAGGGATCTTACACCGGCCTGTTCAAGCATCTGATCGACTTCATCGACCCCAACGCCCTGATCGGCCTGCCCGTCGTGCTGACGGCGACCGGCGGCAGCCCGCGCCACGCGCTGGTGATCGAGCATCAGTTGCGCCCGCTGTTCGGCTTTTTCCAGGCCCAGACCGTGCCGACCGGCGTCTTCGCGCTCGACGGCGATTTCGTCGATTACCGGCTGACCAGCCCGGAGATCGCGGCGCGGGCGCGCAAGGCCGCCGACGAGGCGGTGCGTCTGGCCGCGCTGGGCCGTTTGACGGCGCGCGAACCTGTCGCCGCCTGACCCGCCGCAAGACTCCGCACCCTTTCTCATCCCTTCGTCTGGAGACGACGCATCATGACCGACCCCCCGGCCCAGCCCGTGAAATTCGCCTATTGGGTTCCCAACGTGTCCGGCGGTCTTGTCATCAGCAAGATCGAACAGCGCACAAGCTGGGACATCGACTACAACCGGAAGCTCGCCCAGATCGCCGAACAGGCCGGGTTCGACTACGCGCTGAGCCAGATTCGCTTCACCGCCGGGTACGGCGCCGACAACCAGCATGAATCGGTGTCCTTCACCCACGCCCTGCTGGCGGCGACGGAAAAGTTGAACGTCATCGCCGCCGTGCTGCCCGGCCCGTGGCGCCCGGCCCTGTTGGCCAAGCAGGTGGCCACCATCAGCCATCTGACCAAGGGCCGCGTCGCCGTCAACATCGTCAGCGGCTGGTTCCGGGGCGAGTTCCAGGCGATTGGCGAGCCGTGGCTGGACCATGACGAGCGTTACCGCCGGTCTGAGGAGTTCATCCGCGTGGTGCGCGGAATCTGGTCGCAGGACAATTTCTCGTTCAACGGCGATTTCTACCGCTTCCATGACTACACGCTGAAGCCCAAGCCGCTGGCCCCGCTGCCGGAAATCTTCCAGGGCGGCAGCTCGCGCGCGGCGCGCGACATGGCGGCGCGGGTGTCGGATTGGTACTTCACCAACGGCAACACGCCCGACGGCATCAAGGCGCAGATCGACGACATCCGCGCCAAAGAGGCCGGGACCGACCACAAGGCCAAGATCGGCGTCAACGCCTTCGCCATCGTCCGCGAAACCGAGGCGGAGGCCCGCGCCGTGCTGGCCGAAATCCTGGAAAAGGCCGATCCCGACGCGGTCAAGGGCTTCCACCACGAGGTCCAGAACGCCGGAAACGCCTCGCCTGAGCGCGAAGGCAATTGGGCGAAATCGACCTTCGAGGATCTGGTCCAGTACAACGACGGCTTCAAAACCAACCTGATCGGCACGCCGCGCCAGGTGGCCGAGCGCATCGTCGCCCTGAAGGCCATCGGCGTCGATCTGGTGCTGCTGGGCTTCCTGCATTTCCAGGAAGAGGTGGAGTATTTCGGCAAGCACGTCGTGCCGCTGGTCCGCGAGTTGGAAGAGGCGGCGGCGCGCGTGGCGGTTCCGGTCTGATTTGGACGGGATTTCCTCAAGCGTCGTCGCCTTGTTTTTCCCCCTCCCTAACCCTCCCCCGCTTTGCGGGAGAGGGGATGGAACGCGCCTTTCCGCAAGGCCCCCTCTCCCGCTGGCAAGCGGGGGAGGGTCGGGGAGGGGGCAACCGTCCGCCGAACCATGTCATCGGAGCCACCCCCATGCCCGCCGTCGCCCTCGCATCATCCCCCGACACGCCCGCCGCGCTGGCGGTGGAACGGGTGTCGTTGTCGTTCGGCGGCGTCGTCGCGCTCAGCGAGGTTGACCTGTCGGTGGCGCCGGGGGAAATCCGCGCCATCATCGGGCCGAACGGGGCGGGGAAAAGCTCGCTGCTGAACGTGGTCAGCGGGCTGTACAAGCCCGATCACGGGCGGGTCTGGCTGTCGGGCCACAGCTTCGCCCAGACGCCGACCGACCGGCTGGCCCATCTGGGAGTCGCCCGAACCTTCCAGAATCTGGCGCTGTTCAGGGGGTTGTCGGTGCTCGACAATGTGGCGAGCGGCTTGACCCACAGCCTGCGGGCCGGGGTGTTGGCGCAGATCGTCGGCTCGCCGCTGGCCCGGCGTGAAAAGCGGGCGGTGGAGGAGCGGGCCGAGGAGGCCATCGCCTTTTTCCATCTGGAGTCCTACCGCGACCGTCCGGTCGGCGGCCTGCCCTACGGCGTGCAAAAGCGGGTGGAACTGGCCCGCGCCCTGATCGCCCGCCCGCATCTGCTGCTGTTGGACGAACCGATGGCCGGGATGACGCTGACCGAAAAGCGCGAGCTGACCGGCTACATCCGCGCCGTTCGCGACCGTCACAACACCACCATCGTCCTGATCGAACACGACGTCGGCGTGGTGATGGGGCTGTCCGACCGCATCGCCGTTCTGGATTACGGGCGGCGCATCGCCGACGGCACGCCCGAGGAGATCCGCAACAACCAGACGGTCATCGACGCCTATCTCGGCGTCGCCCACGACCTGGAAGCCGGGGAGGGCATCTGAGCCATGGATTGGCCGTTTTTCACCGAGGTGCTGGTCGGCGGCCTGCTGTCGGGGGTGATGTACTCCCTGGTCGCCATCGGATTCGTGCTGATTTACAAAACCTCCGGCGTGCTGAACTTCGCCCAGGGCGCGCTGCTGCTGTTCGCCGCGCTGACCTTCGTCAGCCTGACCGAGCGCGGCTTGCCCTTTTGGGCGGCGTTGCTGCTGACGCTGGCGGCGATGGTCGCCATCGGGGCGACGATTGAGCGGACGGTTCTGCGCCCGCTGGTCAACCAACCGCCGATCACCCTGTTCATGGCGACGCTCGGCGTCTCCTACGTCATCGAAGGGGCGGCGCAATTGCTCTGGGGAACCCAGGTGCATGGGCTGGAACTGGGCGTTGACGACGTGCCGCTGGAGATTTCCGGCGTGCTTGTCAGCACCTTCGACCTGTTCGCGGCGGCGGTGGCCGGGGCGATGGTCGCGGCGCTGACCCTGTTCTTCCGCTACACCCGCATCGGCTTGGGCTTTCGCGCCGTGGCCGACGATCAATTGGCGGCGCTGGCGGTCGGCCTCAGCCTGGACCGGATTTGGACCAGCGTGTGGACCGCCGCCGGGGTGGTGGCGCTGGTCGCCGGGCTGCTGTGGGGCGCGCGGCTGGGGGTGCAATTCTCGTTGTCGCTGGTGGTGTTGAAGGCGCTGCCGGTGCTGGTGCTCGGCGGTTTCGATTCCATCGCCGGGGCGATCGTCGGCGGCCTGATCGTCGGCGCGGTCGAAAAGCTGGCCGAGGTCTACATCGGCCCCTTCTTCGGCGGCGGGATCGAGGGGTGGATCGCCTATGTCGCCGCCCTGGGCTTCCTGCTGATCCGCCCCGCCGGTCTGTTCGGCGCCAAGCTGGTCGAAAGGGTCTGACATCATGACCGACGCTGTTCTGAAACCATCCGAAACCGCCGCCAGCGGTCTGCCGCTGACCGCGCTTGGCGTTGGCGCGCTGCTGGTGGTCGCCTTCGGCGTGCTGCCGCTGGTCGGCGGCGAGTATCTGTTCGACGCCATTCTCACGCCCTTTCTGGCGCTGGCGTTGGCCGGGTTGGGGCTGAACATCCTGACCGGCTACACCGGGCAGGTGTCGCTGGGATCGTCGGCCTTCATGGCGGTCGGCGCCTACGCCGCCTACAATCTGTCGCTCCGCCTGCCGGGCCTGCCCTTCCTGATCGACATTCTGCTGGCGGGCGTCGTCGCGGCGGCGGTCGGGTTGGTGTTCGGGCTGCCGAGCCTGCGGCTGCGCGGCTTTTATCTGGCGGTGTCGACACTGGCCGCGCAGTTCTTCGTCCAATGGGTGTTCAACAAGTTCGGCTGGTTTTCCAACGGCAGCGCGTCGGGCGTCATCACCGTGCCGCCGCTGAAGATCGCGGGCGTCGCCCTGGACGGATCGGTCGGGCGCTACCTGTTTTCGCTGAGCGTCGTCACGCTGGTGACGCTGCTGGTGTGGCGGATCACCCGGTCGGCGACCGGGCGCAGCCTGATCGCGGTGCGCGACCATGAGACGGCGGCCCGTGTGATCGGCGTGCCGGCGCTGCGCGTCAAGCTGTTCGCCTTTGGCCTGTCATCCTTCGTCATCGGCGTCGCCGGGGTGCTGTGGGCCTTCGCCTATCTGCGCACGGTCGAACCGGCGGGCTTCAACCTGGACCGTTCCTTTCAAATTCTCTTCATCGTCATCATCGGCGGGCTGGCCTCCATCCGGGGGGCCTTCCTGGGAGCCGCGCTGATCGTCGTCTTCCCGCTGCTTCTGGCCCGGCTGGGCGAGGCGCTGCTGGGCGGGCTGTTCGATTCCGGCGTCCTGGAGATGAGCCAGCGCATCGTGCTGGGCCTGCTCATCATCGGCTTTTTGATCGCCGAACCGGCGGGGCTGTCGGCCCTGCTGGACCGGGGGTGGCGGCGTCTGACCGCGCGCGCCCGTCCCTGACCCCTTTCCGTCCCATTCCTGACTGTTCATCAACGGAGACTCTCCTGATGTCGCTTCCGACCGCCCTCAAATCGGCCTTTTTCGCGGCCCTGCTTGGGACCGCCGCCCTCACCCCGTTGGCGGGCGCGCAGGCGGACGAGCAGTATTTTCCGCTGCAAAGCTACCGCGTCGGTCCCTACGCCGCTGGCGGCACCGGCTTTTTCGGCGGGTTCATCGATTATCTGAATCTCGTCAACACGCGGGACGGCGGCGTCAACGGCGTCAAGCTGACCTGGGACGAGTGCGAAACCCAGTATGAGGTCGAACGCGGCGTCGAATGCTACAAGCGGCAGAAGAGCAAGCCGGGCGTCGCCGCCTGGAACCCGCTGTCGGTCGGCATCGCCTACGCCATGATCGACGATGTCGGGCGCGACAAGGCGCCGCTCATCACCGTCAACCATGGCCGCACCGATTCGACCGACGGGCGCGTGTTCAAATACGTCTTCCCGCTGCTGCTGAATCCCTACAGCGAAACCTCTGGCATCGTGAATTACATCGCGGCCAAGGAAGGCGGCCTCGACAAGCTGAAGGGCAAGAAGCTGGCGGTGCTCTACCACGGCTCGCCCTATGGCAAGGAAACCATCCCGGTCTATCAACTGCTGGCCGAAAAATACGGCTTCAGCGTCGAACAGATCGAAGTGCCGCATCCAGGCAACGAGCAGCAATCGCAATGGCTGTTGATCCGCCGGTCCAAGCCGGATTACGTGGTGCTGCGCGGCTGGGGCGTGATGAATCCGGTGGCCTTGAAGACGGCGCAAAAGGTCGGTTTCCCGGTTGACCACATCATCGGCAACGTCTGGTCCAATTCGGAAGAGGACGTGATCCCGGCGGGCGAGGCGGCCAAGGGCTACACCGCCATCACCACCCAGGCGTCGGGCGCCGAATACCCGGTGCTTCAGGAGATCGTGAAAACGGTCTATGGCGCGAACAAGGGCAATCTGGACGACAAGAAGCGCATCGGCAGCGTTTACCACAATCTCGGCATCGTCAACGGCATCCTGAACGTCGAGGCGGTGCGCGTCGCCCAGGCCAAATTCGGCAAGCGCACCCTGACCGGCGACGAGGTGCGGTGGGGCTTCGAGCATCTGAAGCTGGACGCCGCGCGGGTCGAGGCGCTGGGGGCCAAGGGTCTGTTCCATTCCATCAACGTCAGCGTCGCCAACCACGAGGGCGAAGGGCGGGTGACGTTCCAGCAGTGGGACGGCGGCAAATGGAAGGTGGTGTCCGATTGGATCGCGCCGGATTGGGCCTTGCTGCGCCCGATCATCGAAAAATCCTCGCTGGCCTACGCCGCCGAACACGGGATCACGCCGCGCGACCCGGCGGCGGAAGAGGCGAGCAACTGAGGGAGCCGCTTTTTAAGCGTGCTCCGCATGCCCCCTCCCTAGCCCTCCCCCGCTTCGCGGGAGAGGGGACCGTTCCCACTCCATGGATCGCTCCCTCTCCCGCGTGAGCGGGGGAGGGCCGGGGAGGGGGCAAACGCAACGGCACCTCCCCAACCATCCCCCCACCAACCCTAAGGATCCCCGCCATGACGATCCACGAGGTTCTTCTGTCGCTGACCGGCGTCGAGGCGACCTACAACCACGCCATCCGCGCGTTGTCGGGCGTCAGCCTGACGGTGCGGACGGGGGAAATCGTCGCCTTGCTCGGCGCCAACGGGGCCGGGAAAAGCACGGCGCTGAAAGCGCTGTCGGGCCTGCTGGGGGCCGAGCGCGGCCAGATCACCGCCGGAACCATCGTCTATGACGGCGAGGATTCGGCCCGCCGTTCCCCGGCGGATCTGGTGCGGCGCGGGCTGGTCCAGGTGTTGGAGGGGCGGCACTGCTTCCGCTCGCTGACGGTCGAGGAGAATTTGATCGTCGGCGGGCTGGGGCGGAAGGCGGGGCGGGGCGAGCTGCGGCGCGAGTTGGACCGCGTCTACGGCCTGTTCCCCCGGCTGCGCGACAAGCGCGGCGCGCTGTCCGGCCTGACCTCCGGCGGGGAACAGCAGATGACGGCCATCGGGCGGGCGTTGATGGCGCGGCCCCGGCTGCTGGTGCTCGACGAACCGTCGATGGGGCTGGCCCCGCTGGTGGTCGAAAGCATCTTCGCCGCCCTGAATGCCCTGAACAAAGACGACGGCCTGTCGATCCTGGTGGCCGAACAGAACTCCACCGTCGCCCTGCGCCACGCCGACCGCGCCACTGTGCTGGAAAACGGTCGCACGGTGCTGGAGGGCGCGGCGGCGGATCTCCGCAAACGCGACGACGTGAAGGCCTTCTACCTCGGTTTCGGCGTCGCCGACGCCGCCTGATCCGCCTCGAACCAACCCAAAACGACATCCAATCAAGGACACGACGCAATGACCACAGCCACGCTTGAAAAGGCCACGCTTGAAAAGGCTCCGGCCACAGAGGCTTTAAAAGGGGTTCCCGGCCTGCCGCGCCCCAGCCAACCCGCCCACGTCGTCAAGGACGACGCCGAAGCCGTCGCGGTGGCCGAGGCGTTGGCCCGCGACGTCATCGGCACGGCGTCGCAACGCGATCTGAACCGCGAACTGCCGGTCGCCGAACTGGGCGCCTTCTCGCAAAGCGGCCTGTGGTCGATCAACGTGCCCAAGGCGTTCGGCGGGCCGGAGGTGTCCTACGCCACGCTGACTCGGGTGGTGCAGATTCTGTCCGCCGCCGATCCGTCGCTGGCCCAGATCTCGCAAAACCATCTGGGCGTCGTCGCCGCCATCCGCACCGTGTCGGACGAGGCGCAGCAGCGCCTGCTGTTCGGCGAGGTGTTGCAGGGCGTGCGCTTCGGCAACGCCTTTTCCGAATTCGGCAGCAAGCGCGCGGTCGATTTCGAGACGCGCTTCACCGACGCGGGCGATCATGTGATCGTCACCGGGCGGAAATTCTATTCGACCGGCGCGCTGTTGGCGCACCGCGTTCCCATCGTCGCCTTGGACGACCAGGGCCGCGCCTGGTACGCTATCGCCGACCGTGACGCGCCCGGCCTGACGGTCATCAACGACTGGTCGGGATTCGGCCAGCGCACCACCGCCAGCGGCACCGTCATCCTCGATCAGGTCAAGGTGCCGAAGACCCATCTGGTGCCGGGCTACAAGGGCTATGAAACCCCGACCGCCGACGGCGCGATTTTCCAGATCATCCAGGTGGCGGTCGACATCGGCATCGCCGAGGCGGCGATCCGGGACACCATCGAGTTCGTCCGCACCCGCACCCGGCCCTGGGTGGACAGCGGGTTGGACCGCGCGTCGGACGATCCCTACACCATCCAGGCGATCGGCGGGCTGACGCTGCGCCTGCACGCCGCCGAAGCCTTGCAGGAAAAGGCCGGTCTGGCGGTGGACGCCGCCGTCGCCGCGCCCAGCGCCGAGTCCGTCGCCAAGGCGCAAATCGCGGTGGCCGAAGCCAAGGTGCTCAGCACCGAAATCGCCATCGAGGCGACGAACAAGCTGTTCGAGCTGGCGGGAACCCGCTCCACCCTGGCCGAACACAATTTCGACCGTCATTGGCGCAACGCGCGCGTCCACACGCTGCACGATCCGGTGCGTTGGAAATACGCGATCCTCGGCAACTACGCGCTGAACGGGGTGAACCCGCCGCTGCACGCCTGGAGCTGAGCGGTCGGGCCGTCAAAGGGCGGCGCGGAGCGATCCGCGCCCGCCTTTTGGTCTGGGCGATGGCGCGATCAGAAATCCAACCGTCCTTGCAAATCCTGGAATGAACTTTCCCCGAAACAATGGACACTGGTGGGTTATAGGGCCTGAAGCTCGGCCTGCTCAGGGGGATGTCGTGGATCGCAGAGTGCAGGCGTTGGCAATTATGGTTCGGCGTCTCTACGCGCGGATGTTGTCCTGAACGGCGCTTTGGCGTCGCCACGCTTGCGCATAGCGCCTCAAACCTTGGGTGTTGTGGACGTTGGTTGAAACAGTGGTGTAGGCAGGGTCCGCCCTGTGCCCGGCAGAGTCCCGCGCCGCCAATCGCGCCGCTCCGGCGCTGGTCCCGGTGGCGCTGTCCGACGCCAAGATCGGGTTCTGGGTCAACGTGGCAAGCGCCTGTAAGAACAGGCCGTTGCGGGCGAATGGTCCCTCGACGATGGTAGGACCGTCGGCGCGCAGACAATTGAGCATTTCGACGGTCATCAGGGCGCAATGGAGGCTGGCCGCCGCCGCCCGCTCGCCGGGCGACAGGGTGGACGGATCCAGGCTCCAACCACCGGCGGGCAAGACGAGGACCGCGTCCCGCAAAACCCGGTCAATCTCCGCGTCGGTCGGGCCGGTCGGGTCGCGGTCGGTCAGCCGGTCATACGTCCGCCCGCCCATGAAGCGGGCGGAGGGAACCGGGCGGCCCAAGGCGTCGACGTTCGCCAACATGTCGTGATCGGCGTCCAGCCCGGACAACGAGCCGCCAACCGCCAGCGCGATGATCCAGGTGCCGGTTGAGACCACCGACACGGGGGCCGGGCGCGCCAGAATGTGCGGCAGCAGCGAGGCGTTGGAATCATGGATGCCGCAATGAACGGGGATCGGCCCCAGCCCGACCTGGGCCGCGATGTCCGGGCGCAGCGGCCCCAGCGCGTCGAAGGCCGAGCGCAGGGGCGGGAATTTCGCGCGCCACCCGGCCCGCTCGACAAGACTGGAGAAGGTCGCGGCGGCGGGCGCCCACAGGTCTGTGTGGCAGCCGAGCGAGGTCGCCTCGCTCGCCGCCACGCCGCTCAACCGCCACGCCCAATATTGCGGGTAGGTCAGGATGTGGCGCGCGCGGGCGAAGGCGTCGGGGAAGCGGCGCTGCAACCAGAACAATTGCCGTCCGAGATTCAGACCGCCGGGCAATGACGGCGAGAAGCTTTCCCGAAAATCCGGGCGAAGCCGCTCATACTCGTCCGCGATCTCATCAGGCAGGGAGCTTTCATAATCCAGAATGGGCAGAACGAGGCCATCACCGTCCACCAACGCGGCGGCGGCCCCGTGGGTGGTGATGGACAGAGCGTCCACCCGGTGCGGCGAGGCGGCCTGGGTCAGAGATTCCAACAGGAAAGACCACAGCCGCTCGGCGTCGGCGTGTGGATAAGGGCCGTCGGTCAGAACTATGTTCGGCTGGCTGGCGACGAACAAATCCGTTCCCTCCGCCAAGTCATGAATCACCAGCTTGGCGTTGGTTTTGCCGATGTCGAAAACGGCGATGAAGCGGGGATCCGCCATGTGTCAGGCCATGTGGAAGAGTGTGGGGAGCGGCGTGACGAGCGGCTCGTCGTCGGGTTTGACCAGCATCAGATCGGCCATCATCGCCCACCATCGGCGCATCACCGGATGGGCGGGCAGGGCGTCCATGCCATGGTCGCGCCGCCGCCACAGCACGGCGAACAGGTGGTTGGTTTCACGGTCGAGATGGATCGAGTAATCGCGAACGCCCGCCTCCTTCAACAGCGCCAGCAGTTCGGGGAAAATCCGGTCGTGACGGGCCTGGTATTCGGCCTCCATTCCCGGCTTCAGCACCATGCGGAAGGCGATTTTCTCGTGCGTGGCGTTGTTCATGGGGCGGATCTCCGCAGCCGCAGGGACAGTTTGCGGGCCAGGATGGGCAGGGCGATGACGGCGATCAGCATGGCGCCGACGACGATGGACATGATGATTCCCGACACGTTCAACAGGCCCAGCCCGAAGGTCAGCAGCCCCATGACCAGCGCGGCCAGCACCACGCCGGGGATCGTGCCGACCCCGCCGGTGATCGACACGCCGCCCAGCACCACCATGGTGACGATCTCCAACTCCCAGCCGGTGGCGATGGACGGGCGGGTTGACCCCAGTCGGCTGGTCAGCATGACCGACGCCAGTCCGGCGGCCAGCCCGGTGGCCAGAAACAGCCAGAATTTGACCCGCCGCACCCGCAGGCCGGAGAAGGCGGCGGCGGTCGGGTTGTGGCCGATGGCCCGCACGGTCCGGCCAAAGGCGGTGTGGTGCAGCAGAAACCCGGCCAACAGGGCCAAAGCCAGAAAGGCGGCGAACTCGAAGGACAGCCATTCCCAGACATAGCCTTGCCCGAAATAGGAAAAACCGTCGGGGTAGCGGGTGTAGGCCCCATCGCCGAGAAGACCGTAGGCCAGCCCCCGGAACAGGCTCATCGTGCCGATGGTGGCGACGATGGAGGGCAACTCCAGCGCGGTGACGAGCAGGCCGTTGACCGCGCCGCAGGCCAAACCGGCGGCCAACCCCGCCGCCGCGACAACCGGCGTCGGCAGCCCGGCGGCGGCGGTCGCCCCCATGATGGTGGAGGAGAACGCGATGATCCCGGCGACCGAAATGTCGATTTCGCCAGCCAGGATCACGAAGGCCAGCGCCAGGGCGACGATGGCCTTTTCGGTGAAATTGAACGTCGCGTCCGACAGATTCCAGACGTCGAGAAAATAAGGGGACGCCAGACTGTTGGCGGTGAAGATCGCCAGGATGAGGGCGAGCAGCAGCGTTTCCCAGCTTTTCAGCAGCGTGACGAACGGCGCGTCGGCGCGGTCGGGAATGACGCGGACGGGGGGCGGCGGCGCGTCCCGGCCATGGTCGGCGGCGAACGGCGCGTTGGGTGTCAGCATGGTCATGCTCCGGCCTCCCGTCCGGCGTCGAGCCGCCGAAGGATGATGCGGCCCTTGGCGCGCTCGGCCCGCGTGTTGAGGATGACGGCGGCGATGATGATCGCGCCGGAAATGCTCATTTGCCAAAAGGGGGAAACGCCGACGACCGGCAGCGCGTTCTTGATGACGCCCAGGAACAGCGCCCCCAGAACGGCGCCCGCCACCGACCCGACCCCGCCGCTGATCGACACGCCGCCGATGACGCAGGCGGCGATGACGTCCAGCTCAAACCCGGCGGCGACGTCGACATAGGCGACGGCGAAGCGCGACACCCACAGATAGCCGCACAGCCCGGCGAGCAGCCCGGACAGGCAGAAGGCGCGGAACACGGCGCGGCCCGCGTCGATGCCCGCATAGACCGCCGCCGTGGGGTTGCCGCCGACGGCGTAAAGCGCCCGGCCCGCCGCCGTGCGGGTGAAGACCAGCGCCGCCAGACCGATCACCGCCACCGCCAGCCACGCCAGAACCGGCAGGCCCAGCAGCGTTTCGCGCGGCAACGCCAGATAGGCGGGCGACATCTGGAAGGTGTTCACCCACTCGCCCCCCGACAGCACGAAGGCCGCGCCCCGGAAGATGGTCAGCGTGCCCAGCGTGACGACGATGGAGGGAAGACCAATCTTCCACACCAGCAGGCCGTTGACGGCCCCCAGCCCCAACCCCATTCCAGCCGACGCCAGGACCAGCAACGGCACGGGCAATTCCGGGTGGGCGGCGTTCAGCATGGCTCCGGCCATGCCGGTCAAAGCGAGGTTCGCGGCGACCGACAGATCGATGGAGCGGGTGAGAATCACCGCCGTCTGGCCGATGGCCAGAATGATGAGGATGGCGCTGTCGGTGAACACCGCCGCGAGGTTGCCGGGCGCGACGAAATCCGGCGCGCGCGACGCGATCAACCCCAGCAGGATCGTTCCGGCGATCAGCAGCAGGGCTTCGCGCGATTTCAACAGGGGGTGGGGGGCGGTCATGCCGCAAGCTCCGCGTTGGCGTCCATGTTTCCGGTGGCCGCGCGCACCAAGATTTCGGCGGACAGGCCGTCCCGGTCGTAGAGCCGGACCGGACGCCCGTCGCGCATCACCAGCACGCGGTCGCTCATGCCCAGGATTTCCGGCAGTTCGGACGAAATCATGATGACCGCCAGCCCTTGCGCGGCGAGTTCGCTGATGAAGCCGTGCACCGCCGCCTTGGATCCGATGTCGATGCCCTTGGACGGTTCGTCGAGGATGATGATGTCCGGGCGGGTGGCCAGCCATTTGCTGATGACCACCTTTTGTTGGTTGCCGCCGGACAGGGCGCCGACCGGCTGGGACAGCGACGCCGCCCGCAGGTCGAGCCGCTGGGCGTAGCGCCGCGCCAGGGCGAATTCCGACGCCGGACGCAGGATTCCGTTGCGGCTGACCTCCGCCAGCGAGGCCAGCGTGATGTTCTCCGCAATCGGCATGGCGAGCACCGCGCCGTGCCGCCCGCGCTCCTCCGGCACATAGACCAGACCGGCCTTGATGGCGTCGCCGGGGGAACGGATGACCGTGTCGCGCCCCTTGATCCGCACCCGCCCGCGCGACGGTCGGGTGACGCCGAACAGCGATTGGCAGAGTTCGGAGCGCCCGGCCCCGACCAGCCCGTACAGCCCCAAAATCTCGCCGCGCCGCAGATGGAAGCCGACGCCGTCGAATTCGGTGGGGTGGGAATAATCCTCCACCTCCAAAACCACCTCGCCGGGGGTGACGGCGATTTTGGGAAAGGTCTGTTCGACGGGACGGCCAACCATCAGATGGACGATCTCCGCCTGATCGGTGTCGGCCAGCGATCCCGCCCCCACCGAACGCCCGTCGCGGAACACCGCGTAATCGTCGGCGATGCGGAACACCTCTTCAAACTTGTGGCTGATGAACAGGATGGCGCGGCCCTGCGCCTTCAGACGCTCGACGATGGCGAACAGCTCCTCGGCCTCCTTCTGCGACAGGGCGGCGGTCGGCTCGTCCATCACGATGACCCGCGCGTCCACCGACAGGGCGCGGGCGACCGCCACCAGATGGCGTTGGCCGATGGAGAGATCCTTCAACCGCGCGCGCGGCCCGAACGGCGCGTCGAGCGTGCGCAGCAGCGCCCCGGCCCGCTCGACCATCGCCTTGCGGTCGAGCAGCCCGAAGCGCGTCGTCGGGGCGTGACCGGCGAAGATGTTTTCCGCCACGCTCAACTCGTCGAACAGCACGGTTTCCTGATGGATGGCGGTGATCCCGGCGGCCTCGGCGGCGGCGGGCGCGGCGAAGGCCACGGGCGCGCCGTCGATCAGGATGTCGCCGCCGTCGGGGCGGTAAATGCCGGTCATGGTTTTGACCAGCGTCGATTTCCCCGCGCCATTCTCGCCGATCAGCGCGGTGACGCGCCCGGCGCGCAGGGACAGATGAACGTCGGACAACGCGCGGACGCCGGGGAAAATCTTGGTGATTCCCCGCATTTCCAGAATGGGCGGCGGGGATGCGGAGGGGACAGGGCGGAACACGGGCATGGGGACGCCTTCCTGTCGGGAAGCCTGGCGGCGGAAATCCTGGACGGGGCGATGGGCTGGCGGCTGTGGCGACGGATCCGACAGGGACGGGCGGTCGCCGTGACCGCCCGTCCTGTTGGATCGCGCGGGACCGGATCAGAAGATTTTGGCGAACTGGTCGATGTTGGAGGCGTCGTAGGTGAACGGCTCGCTCATCGCCGCTTCGCCGTTCGGGCCGATGGCGATATCGCCCATGCGGCCCGCTTTCAGCGTGGTTCCCGCCGCGCTGGTCGCCTTGGCCTTCACCAGATCATAGGCGAGCAGGGTGGCGGTGTAGCCAAGGTCGATCGGGTTCCAAATGGCGAAGGATTTGCTGGCCCCCGACTTGATGGCCCCGGCCATTTCCGACGGCAGACCAAGGCCGGTCACATAGACCTGTCCGATCTTCCCGGCGTCCTTCACCGCTTGGGCGGCGGCGACGATGCCGACGGAGGTCGGGGCGATGATGGCCTTGACCTCCGGGTGAGCCTTCAGCAGCGCCTGGGTTTCGCGGTAGCTCTTGTCGGACAGATCGTCGCCATAGACCGTGGCGACAAGCTTGAGGCCGGGAAAGCCGGGCAGCGCTTTTTTCATCTCCTCGATCCAGATGTTCTGGTTGGTCGAGGTGGCGGTGGCCGACAGGATCGCCACCTCGCCCTTGCCGTCGGGCAGGGCGGCGGCGGCCAGCTTCAGGTTGGTGGCGCCGATCAGGGCGTTCGACGACGGGTTGAGATGCAGCATCCGGCCCTTGGCCGCCACGCCGGAATCCCAGGAAATCACCTTGACGCCGCGCTGCATCGCCTTGCTCAGCGCGGGAACCAGCGCGTCGGGGTCGTTGGCCGACACGGCGATGGCGTCCACCTTTTGCGAAATCAGGGAGTTGATGACCTCGATCTGACCTTCGGCGGTGGTGCTGGTCGGGCCGGTGTAGATGATTTCGACGTTGCCGACCTCTTTCGCGGCGTCTTCGGCACCCCGGCGGGCGGCTTCAAAAAAGCCGTTGCCGAGCGACTTGACGACCAGCGCGATGCGGATCTTGTCCTGCGCGGCGGCGGGGGCGGCGACCAGGCCGACCGCCAGGGCCATCGGCAGAACCATGCTTTTCCAAAAGGACATTGTTTGTTTCCTCCCAGGTTTTGGTTTTGTTTTGCAACGCCGCCCCATCGCGGGCCTGTTCCCGCAGGGGGGCGGATGTCCGTCGGTCAGGCGACTTCGGACGACGCCTCCCGTCCCTTGTTTTCGGCGCTGGCGACGATCAGGCGGACGCCCGCCGCTTCGATCATGCGGGCGGCGGCGTCGCTGACGCCGTCGTCGGTAATGATGGTGTGCGCCCGTTCCAGCGGAACGACGATCATGGCCGAGCGGGTCTCGAACTTCGAGGAATCGACCAGTACCACCAGCTCGTCGGCCTGACGCATCAGGCGCTGTTCGGATTGGATGATGAGCGGATCGCCCTCCGCCACGCCATAGGCGGAGACGCTTTGCGCGCCCATGAACATCCGTCTTGCGCGGAAATGAGCGATTCCGTCGTTTTCAAACGGGCTGAGGATCAAGCCCTGCTCGCGATAGACCGCGCCGGCCGGCAGCAGCACCGTGCATTTGGAATGCTTGATGAGATGCTCGGCGATCATGAAGGAGTTGGTCATCACCTGCATCTGACGATCCATCATGTGATGGACCATCTGGAAGGTGGTGGTGCCGCCGTTCAGGATGATGGCGTCGCCGCTTTCGCACAGATCCACCGCCGCGCGGGCGATCAGGCGCTTTTCCACCTGATTCAAGCTTTCCGCCATGCGGAAGGGGCGACCGGCGATGCTGCCATAGGGCGACGGGCTGAGCGCTTCGGCCCCGCCGCGCACCTTGCGCAGTTTCTTTTGCAGCGCCAGCGCGGCGATGTCCCGGCGGATCGTGGCGTCCGAGGCGCCGGTCAAATCGGTCAGATCGGCCACGGAGGCGACCGACCGGCTTTGCACCAGCCCCAGAATGATCCGATGGCGTTCGCTTTCGAGCATGCGATCCTCCCTTTCACAAACTGTTGCCCCAACGAACGACTGGCGTCAATCATTTCCAGTCAAAATTTTTCATGAATCGATATGTTGTGATTGAATATGATTGTTCATGTTGACTTTTGACGGAACGGACGATCATGGTGTGCGGCGTCAGCGGCGGCGATGGACCGCCGGGGCAACGCTGGGGAGGAAACCAAATGCTGAACGTGACCGGCGCCAAGCGCCTGGAAAACCTGTGGGATGACGCGGTCGCCGACGCGCTGGACGAGCCGGGCCGACTGCTGTACCGCTCCAATCTTCTGGGTTCGGACAAGCGAATCACCAATTACGGCGGCGGCAACACGTCGGGAAAAATCGTCATGACCGATCCGCTGACCGGCGAGGAGACGCCGGTTTTGTGGGTGAAGGGGTCCGGCGGCGACGTCGGCACGATGAAACGTGACGGCTTCTCAACCCTCTACATGGACAAGCTGAACCGGCTGCGCGCGCTCTACCGGGGCGAAGCGCACGAGGATGAGATGGTCGGCTATCTGCCGCACTGCACCTTCAACCTCAACCCGCGCGCCGCGTCCATCGACACGCCGCTGCACGCCTATTTGCCCTATCGCCACGTCGATCACATGCACCCGGACGCGGTCATCGCCATCGCCGCCACGGAAAACAGCCGCGCCATCACGCAGGACGTTTATGGCGACGACATCGGTTGGCTGCCCTGGCGCCGCCCTGGCTTCCAACTTGGCCTGGAACTGGCGGCCTTCGCGGCGGAACACCCGACCGCCCACGGCGTCGTGTTGGAAGGCCATGGCCTGTTCACCTGGGGCGACAGTTCCAAGGACTGCTACGAAACGACGTTGCGCGTCATCAACCAGGCCATCGCCTGGTTTGAACGGGAAACGGCGGGCAAGGTCGCCTTTGGCGGCGCGGCGACGCAAACGCTGCCCTCGGCGGAGCGGCGGGCTGTGGCGGCGCGGTTGATGCCGGCGATTCGTGGGTTGATCGGCGGCGACGAAAAGAAGGTCGGCCATTTCGACGACGGCGACGCCGTGTTGGAATTCGTCAATTCCACGGATCTGCACGCGCTGGCGGCGCTGGGCACCTCCTGCCCCGATCATTTCCTGCGCACGAAGATCCGCCCGCTGGTGCTGGGGTTCGATCCGGCGGCGGGCAACCTCGACGCGGTGATCGACGCGGTGATTGGCGGGTTGGCCGACGCGGTGGAGACCTATCGTCAGGATTACGCGGGTTACTACGAGCGTTGCCGCCGCCCGGATTCGCCCGCCATGCGCGACCCGAACGCCATCGTGTTCCTGGTCCCCGGCGTCGGCATGCTGACCTTCGCGCGCGACAAGGCGACGGCGCGGATCGCGGGCGAGTTCTACGTCAACGCCATCAACGTGATGCGCGGCGCCTCGACCGTCAGCCGCTATTGCGGCCTGCCCGAACAGGAAGCCTTCGACATCGAATATTGGCTGCTGGAGGAAGCCAAGCTGCAACGCATGCCCAAGCCCAAGGCGCTGGCCGGGCGGGTCGCGCTGGTGACGGGGGCGGCGGGCGGCATCGGTCGCTCCACCGCCGAACGGCTGTTACGCGACGGCGCTTGCGTGCTGCTGGCCGACATCGACCGCGCGGCGCTGGACGCGGCCAAGGACGACCTCGGTCGCGCCTTTGGCAAAGACCAGGTGCGCGCTGTTTCGCTGGACGTGACCGACGAGGCCGCCGTCCGCGACGGCTTCGCCGAGGCCTGCGTCGCGTTCGGCGGTCTGGACATTCTGGTCTCGAACGCGGGCATCGCGTCCTCCGCCCCCATCGAGGACACGGAGCTGTCGCTGTGGACCCGCAACATGGACATTCTGGCCACCGGCTATTTTCTGGTGGCGCGCGAGGCGTTCCGGCTGTTCCGTCGCCAGGGGCTGGGCGGGTCGGTGGTGTTCGTGGCGTCGAAAAACGGGCTTGCCGCCTCGCCGAACGCGGCGGCCTATTGCACCGCCAAGGCGGCGGAAATCCACCTCGCCCGCTGTCTGGCGCTGGAAGGGGCGTCGATGGGCGTCCGCGTCAACGTCGTGAACCCGGACGCGGTGCTGCGCGGCTCCAAAATCTGGACCGGCGAATGGCGGGAGCAGCGCGCCGCCTCCTCCAACCTGTCGGTCGATCAGCTTGAGGAGCATTACCGCAACCGCTCCCTGCTCAAGCGCTCCGTCTACCCGGAGGATGTGGCCGAGGCCATCGGCTTCCTGGCGTCGGACAGCGCGGGGAAATCGACCGGCAACATCATCAACGTCGACGCGGGCAACGCCCAATCCTTCACGCGCTGAGCCATCCAGGCAGGGCGTCAACGAAAACGACGATGTGGGGAGGAAAACCATGACCGAGCTTCCGATCAACGGCGACGTCATCGAACGGTCGAACGAGGGCCTGTGGGCGGCGCTGTCCACCGACTACGCCGCCTTGGGCGAAAAATTGGCGCGGCGCGGCGTGGACATCGACGCCCTGACCGCGCGGGCGGCGGCCTTTTGCGTCGCGCTTCCATCCTGGGGCGTGGGCACCGGCGGCACGCGTTTCGCCCGCTTTCCTGGAATTGGCGAGCCGCGCGGCATTTTTGAAAAGCTCGACGATTGCGCGGTGATCCACCAGCTTGGCCGGGCGACGCCACGGGTGTCGCTGCACATTCCCTGGGACGCGGCGGACCCGGTCGAACTGAAAGCGAAGGCGGACAGCCTTGGCCTTGGCTTTGACGCGATGAACTCCAACACCTTTCAGGACCACCCCAAGGATCCGCGCCAACCGCTGTCCTACAAACACGGCTCGTTGTCGCACGCCGACCGGGCGGTGCGCGATCAGGCGGTGGAGCACAACATCGCCACCATCGAGCTGGGGCGGTCCATCGGCTCGACCGCGCTGACCGTCTGGGTCGGCGACGGATCGAACTTTGCCGGGCAATCCGATCTGGGCCGCGCCTTCGACCGCTATCTGGAATCGATGAAGCGGATCACGGCGGCGCTGCCCGACGATTGGCGCGTCTTTTCCGAACACAAGATGTATGAACCGGCCTTTTACTCCACCGTCGTGCAGGATTGGGGCACCAGCCTGATGACGGCGCAGGAGTTGGGGGAGAAGGCCTTCTGCCTCGTCGATCTCGGCCATCACGCGCCGAACGTCAACATCGAGCAGATCGTCTCGCGCCTGATCCGGGTCGGGAAGCTGGGCGGCTTTCATTTCAACGATTCCCGCTATGGCGACGATGATCTCGACGCCGGTTCCATCGACCCGTTCCGCCTGTTTCTGGTCTTCAACGAGCTGGTCGGCGCGGGCGAGCGGTTGGAGGCGCTGCGCCCCGCCCACATGATCGACCAGTCGCACAACGTCACCGATCCCATCGAAAGCCTGATCCGCTCGGCCAACGAAATCCGCCGCGCTTACGTCCAGGCCCTGCTGGTGGATCGGGGCGCCCTGGCCGGGTTCCAGGAGGAGAACGACGCGTTGATGGCGTCGGAAACCCTCAAACACGCCTTCCGAACCGACGTGGAGCCGATTTTGGCCAAGGCGCGGTTGGACGCGGGCGGCGCCATCGACCCGATCCGCGCCTACCGCGACAGCGGCTATCGCGCAATGGTGGGAGCCAAGCGCCCAACCGCCTTGAGCGGCGGCGGTGGAATCGTCTGACGAGGCGAGAAAAGCCTGATGACGATGAATCCTTGATTGCAAAGCTGGAAATTTTCGTTCCAGTCAATTGCAAGAGTCAGGGCGCGCAAGACCCGAATCCAATCGCTAAGCCGTTGATCCTAGAGCGCGATCAACGGCTTCTGCTGTTTCTGCGATCCTGCGTGACTTCAGGGTAGAACCCACCAAGCCCTTGTTCCAGAACAAGAGTTGCACTTCAGGATAGAACCTGCCCAACCTACAAATTTTGTTGCAACCGGATTGAAGTGTCAGCGGTTTTTGCAAAGTAGGA
>NZ_JBMDKF010000033.1:0-59791 GCF_057809575.1 Azospirillum sp. FG154
CCCCCCCCCCCCCAACGCGCGGGGGGTGACGGGGGCGGCCGAGCATCTGGCGAAAACCACGCAAGCCATCGGGGAGCGGGTGGTGGCGTCGGCGGGCGTCGCCCATCGGGCGGCGTCGGACGCGCGGCGGACGGATGAACTGGTCGCCGGGTTGACGCAGGCGGCGGATCGGATCGGCGCGGTGATTCAGTTGATCGGCGAGGTGGCGGGTCAAACGAATCTGCTGGCATTGAACGCCACCATCGAGGCCGCGAGGGCCGGGGAGGCGGGCAAGGGGTTCGCCGTGGTCGCCAGCGAAGTGAAATCGCTGGCGGGCCAAACCGCCAAGGCGGCGGATGAAATCATCGGACACATCGGAGCCATTCAAGGCGCGACCGGAGAGGCCGCCGCCGCGTTGCGCAACATCGCCGTCACCATCGATGAGATGAGCCGGAGTTCAAGCGAAATCGCGTCGGCCATTGAGTTGCAGACCAACATGACGGGCGACATTCTGCGGAACATCCGGCAACTGCAAGAGGGAACCGGGGAAATCGCCAGTCAGGTCAATGGCGTGATGGAGGGGGCGAGCGAAACGGAGCGGGCGTCGCGCGCCGTCAACGGCGCCGCCGTCAGTCTTCAGCATCGGGCCGACGAGTTGGATCGCGAAATCAGCGGCTTTCTGGACGGGGTGCGCGCCGCGTGACGCGAAAGCGGCGAAGCCATTCGGTGAGGACCGCGCCATAAAAAAACCCTCCCGCGCCCATTTGGCGCGGGAGGGTTTTTTACGACGAGCGATCCGTCTTGACGGCTGTTGTCGTCAGCGCGCCGCGCGGTTGGCCGCGCTGACCAGGGCGCGCAAGGATGCGGTCACGATGTCGGCGTCCATGCCGACGCCGAACAGGGTACGGCCGTCGCTGGTCTTCACCTCGAAGTAGGAGCAGGCCTGCGCGTCCTCGCCCTCGCCGATGGCGTGTTCGCGGTAATCCAGGACGTGCAGGTCAACCCCGCAGCCTTGGCGCAGCGCGTCGACGAAGGCGTCGATCGGCCCCTTGCCGCTGCCCTTGATCGTCTGGGTCTTGCCGTCGCGCGTCACCACGGCGTTGACCACGCGGGCGCCGGAATTCGGGCCGCGCGCCTCGGTCGCGTGCTCGATCAGGGCCAGCGGGCTTTCGGCGTCCAGATACTCGGCCTTGAAGGTCTCGTAAATGTCGGTCGGCGACAGCTCCTTGCCGGTTTCGTCGGCGACGCGCTGGACGATCTTGGAAAACTCGATTTGCAGCTTGCGCGGGATTTGCAGGCCGTAATCCTTTTCCAGCACATAGGCGATGCCGCCCTTGCCCGACTGGCTGTTGATGCGGATCACCGCCTCGTAGCTGCGCCCCAGATCCTGCGGGTCGATGGGCAGATAGGGAACCTCCCACTTGCCGCTGTTCGACTTCGACAGCGCCTTCAGACCCTTGTTGATCGCGTCCTGGTGCGAGCCGGAGAAGGCGGTGAAGACCAACTCGCCAGCGTAGGGGTGGCGCGGGTGGACCGGCAATTGGGTGCAATATTCGGACACGCGGACGATTTCGGCGATGTCGTTGACCGACAGGCCGGGATCGACGCCCTGGGTGAACATGTTCAGCGCCAGCGTCACGACGTCCACATTGCCGGTGCGCTCGCCGTTGCCGAACAGGGTGCCTTCGACGCGGTCGGCCCCGGCCAGCAAGCCCAGCTCCGCCGCCGCGACGCCGGTGCCCCGGTCGTTGTGCGGGTGCAGGGAGATGATGGCGCTGTCGCGGTTCTTCATCGTCTTGCAGAACCATTCGATCTGGTCGGCGTGGACGTTCGGCATCGACATTTCGACGGTCGAGGGCAGGTTCAGGATGATCTTGCGCTCCGGCGTCGGCTGCCAGACCTCCATCACCGCTTCGCAAATCTCGACCGCGAAATCCAACTCGGTGCCGGTGAAGCTTTCCGGGGAGTATTGCAGGACGATTTCGGTGTCCGGCGTCTCGTCGGCCAATTGCTTAATCAGCTTGGTCCCGGCGACGGCGATGTCGATGATGCCCTGGCGGTCCATGCCGAACACGACGCGGCGCTGCAACTCCGAAGTCGAGTTGTACAGATGGACGATGGCGCGCTTGGATCCCTTGATGCCCTCGAAGGTGCGGCGGATCAGCTCCTCGCGCGCCTGGGTCAGGACCTGGATGGTCACGCCGTCGGGGATCTTGTTCCCGTCGATGATCTCGCGGCAGAAATCAAAATCGGTCTGCGAGGCGGCGGGGAAGCCGACCTCGATTTCCTGAAAGCCCATGCGCAGCAACAGATCGAACATGGCGCGCTTGCGGTCCGGCCCCATCGGCTCGATCAAGGCCTGGTTGCCGTCGCGCAGATCGACCGAACACCAGATCGGGGCCTTGTCCAGCACGCGCGACGGCCATTGACGGTCGGTCAGCTTGACCGGCGGGAAAGGCGTGTATTTGTCGGACGGCTTGACGGTCGAGGCGGTGTTGACGGCGGTGGCGGTCATGGCGTGTCTGGCTCCTGTGCGGCCCCGGATCGCGGTCTTTGCGGATCAAACGGGGCTTTCGTGTGTCTCGATGCGGAAAAGGCGGGGCCGGCGATGCCTACGGTCGCGGAGCCGCCGGTGTGGCTCAACGACCGTTGCTAAGTCGCAGCCCCGGCCTCAGCCGGGAGATGGCGCGGACGGCGCCGATGCAAACGTCACTCATTGGAACAGACACTTCGACCGATGGAAAAGGCAAGGCGAACGCGGCAACCCGGACGCTTTAGAGCGCCGGGCTGGCAAGTCGAAGAAGGGCGTTCGGACGGTCGATGATGGTCATGGCGCGCACTGTGCGCAGGCGCGGCGCCGCTGTCAAGCGCCCGATTGCGGTCCTGCGCAACAATCACCAGAAGAGGTGATAGAGCGTCGGCAGCAACAGCGCCGTGGCCAGCCCGTTCAGCCCCATGCCCAGCCCGGCGAAGGCCCCCGCCACCTCGTTCACCTGCAAGGCGCGGGCGGTGCCGATGCCGTGGGCGGCCACCCCCATGCCAAAGCCGCGCGCCCGCCAATCCTTGACCCGCACCAGATTGAGCGCCCAGGTTCCAAAGGTGGCGGCGATGATGCCGGTCAGGATGACGAAAACGGCGGTCAGCGAGGGCAGGCCGCCGATCTGCTCCGACACGCCCATGGCGATGGGGGAGGTGACGGATTTCGGGGCCATCGACCGCAGCGTCGCCGCCGACCCGCCAAAAACCCAGGCCAGCGCCACCGCGCTCAAAGACGAGGCGGCGGAGCCGACGAGCAAGGCCACAAGCATGGCCAAAGCCGATTGGCGGACCTGTCGGAACTGGTTGTAGAGCGGCACCGCCAGGGCGACCGTCGCCGGACCCAACAGGAAATGGACGAACTGCGCGCCCGCGAAATAGGTGCGGTATTCGATGCCTGAGGCGGTCAGAACCCCGGCCAGCAGCAGGACGGCGATCAACACCGGATTCAGCACGGGACGCCGCCCGAATCGCTCGAACGCCCACAGGCCGATCTGATAGGCGACCAGCGTCATGGTCAAACCGGCGAGCGGGCTGGCCGACAGATAGACCCAGATTTCCCGCAGATCGCTGTTCAAGGCGCCGTTCATGGCTGAGTTCCCGGATTGGCGGCTTCGTTGGGGGCCGGGCGCAGCAGGACCGCCATCACCTTGGCGGTGACGGCGACGCCGAACAGCGTGCTGCCGAACAGCGCCAGAATGATCGGCAGCGCTTCGGCGCTCAGCCGGTCGGCGTGGGTCATCACCCCGACGCCCGCCGGAATGAACAGCAACGACAGATGCCGCAGGATGCCGCCCGCCGTGTCCTGCACCGCGCGCGGGACGCCGCCGCGCAGCAGCAGCCCGGCGAACAGGAGCAACATTCCCAGCACCGGCCCCGGTATCGGCAGATGCAGCAACCGGGCGATCAACTCCCCCGCCAACTGGCAGAGCAGCAGAATGGTGAGGGTTCCAAGCATCGGGCGATCTCCGGGCAAACAGTGACGGGGGAGGGCGAAACGATACCCCAGCGCGTCGCTTTCGACATGCCGCAGCTTTGCCGATCGGCTGTGCGGGAATGGCGCCGCCGAGCGGCATCATCCGAACGTCATAGATCGTCACTTTGAACAATGAGACAGACGGTCGATCCCTCGTTCAGTTGTCAACAGGGCACATGGGGCGGGGTTTTTGTTGAAAGCGCCGATGATGTGCAGATTCCATTTGACACGTCTGGGCGGGGCGGTGCGGTAGGAAAATGTGATTTTCAAGCAATATCAATTGGTTGCTATAATCGCCTATTTTATAGGCAAACATAGCGCACCCCTTGAATCCTCTGCGTCGAATCGGGGATGCCCCAGACTTCTCAACACACTTATCCACAGACTCTGTGGAGAGAGTGGCGGGGCCGGGGCGGGGCGCGCGATGAAACGGTTGCCCGTCATGGCTCCTCTGCGTTTAATGATAGGGCGTTTGGCGGAGGCCGCCAGAGAGCTTGACGGGTGGAGCGGACAGCCATGGGAATGTTTGATTTTCTGAAAGTTGCGGTGAAGGACAAGAAACCGGCCAAACCTGCCCGGATGTCGGTCAGCGTGGTCGAGTTTGACGGACGCAGCTTTCCCATCGCGGCGCTGACCACCAAGGGCTTCGCGACCAAGGCCTTCGACGGATCGCTGATCCAGGGTCAGAACGCCCGCGTGACGGTCAGGGTCGATGATCCGGCTGGCAAATTCACGTTCGCCGCCACCATCACCGTCACCGACGTCAAGGACGGCAAGCTGATCGGCGCGTGGACCATGCTGCCGACCGAGGTTGAGGACGTCATCCGCAAATACGCGCAGATCCGCAGCAAGCAGCCGGGCGGCAAGTAAGCCCCTTCCCCCGATGCGCCCAGGGCGTCGGGGGGCCGATGGTCAGGATGATTGCGCAGACAAGACCCGTCCGAACGCTCAATTGCGCGTGGCGGGCGGGGTGCTGGCGGTTGGGGCTGGCGAGGGCATTCCGGCGTTGACGATCTTGGGCAGGGCCAGCGTGCGCATGCGGTCCAGCCATTCCGACAGGGTGACGAATTCGCAGCCCTTGCCGCGCAACTCGGCGATGACGCGGGGCAGGGCCTCCGCCGTGCTGGCGTATGTCGAGTGCATCAGGAAGACGCTGCCCGTTCCGGCGGCGGTCTTGATGTGTTCCACGATCTTGTCGGCGTTGCGCACCTTCCAATCGCGGGTGTCCACCGTCCACAGCACCGACCCCATCTGTTCGCTGCGGGCGATGCCCAACAACCCATCGGAATAACGGCCATAAGGTGGGCGGAACAGCACCGGGTTGGCGCCGAAACTGCGCAGGATGCGGTTGGTTTCGGCAATTTCATAACGTTGAGCATCGGCCCCCATCGCGCGCAGATCGGAATGGGTCAGGCTGTGGTTGCCGATCTCGTGGCCGCTGGCGACGAAGTCGCGGATCAGGTCGCCCTGATGCTGGGCGACGCGGCCCACGGGGAAATAGGTGGCGTGGACGCCCTCTTGATTGAGGATGTCCAGGATCCGTCGGGTGACGGTGCGGTGCGGGCCATCATCGAAGGTCAGGGCGCAGAGATTCCAGCCTTCCCGCTTCAAGGTCGCGGGCATGACGTCCAGGCGGGAATCCGGCATCACCGAGCGCAGACGGCCTTTTCTGCGGCTGTGCTGCTCGATGTCGGCCATCGTGCGGGCGTCTTCTTCGTTGTAAATCACCGTGCCGTCGGTCGGCGGAGCGGCGACGATCATTCCAGGCGGCGGCGCCAATGGCGTCGCCAGGGCCGTGGCGATGGGGGCGAGAACCGATGGAGCGGGCAAGACCGTCGCTGGCGCCTGGACAATGGCGGTTGGTTGGTTGGTGGTGATTGGCGGCTGCGGGGCGGGCGGGGTGGTGACGACGGTCGGGGCGGTTGTTGGCGGCGTCGCGCCGATCGCAGGAAGCGGCGCCGGGGTGGTCGCAGACGGCTTTGTCACGGGAACGGTGATGGTGCTGTTCGCGGGCGTGGCGGGTTGCGGTGAGGTGGTGGCGGTTTTGGTCGAATCCGTGTTGGCGGTGGCGACGCCGGACGTGACGGGCGCGTCGACGATCAGGCAGCCGAAACCGGCGCCGACGATCCGTCGGCACAACTGTTGCGCGTCCATGTCGGTCGTCGTCGAGGCGCGGAGAACAGCGCCGCCAGCCTCGCTCTTTCCATCAAGGAAGGAGACTTCGGCTTTCAAACCGCGCGTCAACTCCGGCTGCCGCCGTTGCAGGCTTTCCCAGGCGTACCAAGCGTCGCTTTCCCGCGAGAACAAGCCGAGTTGCAGCAATGGGGAGAGGTTGGTTTTGTTGGCGAGCGCCGCTGTGGCGGCGGGCTGAGCGGTCGAGGCCGAATCGATTGTTTTGCCGCCGGTCTTGCTGGCGGTCGTCTTGCCGTCCTTGCCCTTCCGGCTGGCGGCGCTCTTGGAATCCGACGTTTTGGCGGCGGTGGACTTCCCGGACCGCGTCGCCGACGCGCTGTGCCCGGAGAGGTGTTTGGCGTCGTTGCGGGTCCCGCCGAAGGCGGGCGGCGCAAGCAGCGATCCCAGCAAGGTCAACGCAACCAGATGCCCCAAGGCGCGCCGCCGGAATCGACGGTTGGACAGGAGGGCGACGGGTCCGGGCAAGCTCAACATGTCGTGTTCCGTCTGTTGGCCCAGCCACTAGTCGCAGGACCGCTCGTAGGTCCGGGTCAATAACATCACGAAGGTCCTATTTCAAATGACAAGCAGAAAAACAGGGGTGTTTGTGGCAATTTGTGGGCAAGCGTTGCCATTGTGAAACGCCACGGCGTTTAAGGGCTGTCTGAACCGGGGCGTCTCCCCGGTTCAGACGGCGTTTCACGCCCGCGAGGCGGGAGGGGCCGACGCGGTTTCATCGGCGCGGTCATAGACGTCGGGGTGAAGACGCACGCCCCCATTGTCGTCCACAGTGGCGGTCCAATAGACGAACTGCACCGGAAGCGGTTGGGCCAGCTTGACCCATTGCGGTTCTGGCTTGTCCAACATGTGGTTGATGCGGTCGGGCGTCACGTTGACGTCGGCCAGCAGAATTTCCGCCATCTTGCGGGCGTCTTGAAGCCGGACGCAACCGGAACTGATCGTCCGCACCTCGCGGTCGAACAAATGCGGCTCGTTGGTGCCGTGCAGGTAGATGTTGTACGGGTTGGTCAAGTTGAAGCGAAAACGGCCCAGCGCGTTGTGATTGCCCGGCTGCTGAACGATGCGGACGCGGCCTGGCGTCACCGCGCTCCAATCCACGGTTTCCGGCGCGACCTCGACCCCATCCAGATAGACGATGGCGTGCTGGATCCCTGGCGTGCCCTTGGCGCGCAAAAGAGGAAGCTTGTCTTCCTTCAACACCGTGGGGGGGACGGTCCAGGTTGGGTTGACGATCACGTGGGTGATCTGATCCTGGAGAAGCGGGGTGGAGCGCGAGGGACGACCGACAATGGCGCGCATGGTCAGCGTCATTTCACCGTTGCGGACCAGCGTCGTGGTTTGATCGGGCAAATTGACCAGCAGAACCGTGTCGGGCGCCGTGTCGCGGAACGCGCGCATCGCCGTGGCGCTTTGGCGCATTTGCGCGGCGGCGTCCGCCGGGCTGCGGTCGAGCGCGGCGCGGGTGCCGCCGCCGACCAACCCATCGGGGCGCATGTTCTGGGAAACCTGGAAAGCGCGAACGGCCTCGTCGATCACGCGGGTGAATTGATCCGTCGCCTGGTCGGCGGGCAGATGGCCCAGTTCGATCAGGCGCTGGGAGAGGCGGGCGACGCGTTCCCCCGAACTGCCTTTTTTCAGCAGGGCGCCGTCGCCGATGCGATCGCTTTTCAGATCCGGCTTGCTGTCCATCTCCAGGGCTGCGGAGTCCAGCCGGTCGGCCCATAGGGTCAGGGTGTCCCGATACGGAGCAGCCTTGGCGGCGGGGGCAATCGTCAGCAGCCCAAAGACGATTCCGGCAATCCCGGCGAAGACGGCAATCGGTCGGGCGCTAGAAAACGTCCAGGCATTGCGGGCTGCGGTGACTGCGGACATGCGAACGATCCTTATATCCAGGTGGGTTTCCCATGCTTGGAACCCTGAACCAACGGTGCATAAGCAATTTATGCATTGGAAGCGCGGAAGGCGAGGCGGGCGGCGTCAAAGGGCCGATATGGTTTTGAAGTGTGACCTTCCTGCCAACTTTGTGCCAATGAGGGGCGGGAACAGTCGTGCATTTTAATCACAGTTGTAGAATTTTTCGATTGCGTGGGCTTCGGGGGTTCCCTATACGGATAACCGTCCGGGAAAGATTACCAGAATTTGGAACGTCCCGGATCGGCGCTGGTGGCCGGTCGTGAACCGGTTGCGGGCGCCATGCGACTCGCCAAACACGCACAGCCAAAGAGGTTTCGGGATGCTTTTGGGGGATGATGAGCGTGCGGCTCCACACATGGGGCGGCGCGGTTTCCTGAGCTTTGCCGCAGCGGCTCTTTCGGCGGCGGCTGTTCCATCACTCGTTACGGCGACGGCGGCCCCGGTTTTGCTTGGATCGTCGTCGGTCGAGGCGTCGCCGCTGACCGGGTCGGTGCGCCGCCTCGCTTTGCACAACGTCAACACCCGGGAAAGTTTTGACGATGTGTATTGGGCGGATGGCAATTACAGGCCAGAAGCGCTGAAAAAGCTGGATGTCTTGTTGCGCGATCATCGCGCCAAGCAAGTGTGCCGCTATGATCCGCGCCTGTTCGACCTGTTGGCGCGGGTTCACGCCAGCGTCGAGTCCGATGCTCCGTTTGAGGTGATTTGCGGCTATCGCTCGCGCCGAACCAACGCGATGGCGCGGCGTCGGTCGCGTGGCGTCGCCAAGGAAAGCTATCACACCCGTGGCATGGCCATTGACATCCGTCTGCCCGACGCCCAGTTGCGAGGGATTTCGGAGTTGGCGAAGTCCATGCAGGCTGGCGGCGTCGGTTATTATCCGCGCAGCGGTTTCGTTCATTTGGACGTGGGGCCGGTTCGCACCTGGTGAGTGCGCCGGGGTGCGCGTGAGTCGGTCCGTGGGCTGTCTGGTTCGGCGGGCGACGCGTGGGTTGTTTCAGAAAACCCCCGGCGAACCACAGGGCTCGCCGGGGTTTTTGTTTGGGGCGACGGCTGAAATCCGCTTGGCGAATGTGAACGACCAGCCGTGGATGATCGCCTTGTCGGTCGGAGGTGCGTAGCGTGGTGCGGCTGTTCCGCCGCGCTATTCGCGCGCTGGGGGTTTGCTCGCGCGCATGATGTCCGTCGGATCCCAAACGGCCCCATGGCGCCGTCGAGGCTTGGCGCCGTCCTTTCCGTTGGCGCCGTCCGCTGCGGCGGGCTTAAGGCGGGGGGGCGTGTCGATGCGGGCGTGGCGTGAGGCGGCGCGTGTCGACGCCCCGTTGCCGGTTGAACGCGGGCTTTCGACAGGGTTGACGAATTTTGACGCGGCGCCATCCGACGGCGCGTTCGGATCAAGGAGGCTGGCGTCGGGATTGCCGCTGTCCTGCGGTTCGCGAATCCCAGGCGACAGAGATGACAAGAGGGACAGCAGTTCGTCCGACACATGGCTGGGCGCGGCGCGCCAGAGGCGCAGCAAACGCGCTTCCCGGCGGCTGATCTGGCTGTCGTTGATCGACGACGCGTCCTCTCTGCTCGACGGCGCGCGGGGTTGATCCGGATTGTCGTAGCAATCAAAAAAGAAGCTGACAGGAACGTCAAGGACTTGACCCAGACGATACAAAGTTCCAGCCGAAATTCGGTTGGATCCGCGTTCGTATTTTTGAACCTGCTGAAATGTCAGACCAATGGCTTCGCCCAATTTTTCCTGGCTCATGCCCAGCAAGGTGCGGCGCATCCGCACCCTTTGACCAACATGGGCGTCAACAGACCAGGATTCTGGCGATCCGCGTCGCCCTCTCTTGCGCGCCGTCGGTCCCGTCATTTCCAATGGTCTCCAATGCTTTAAAATGGCTTTGAAACGAAGCTTGCTCTTTGCGAGAACGAAGAGATTGTTTGCACGTCCTTTGTCCTCTTTCAAGAGGAAACTTTTTAATATTCGACTCCCCATGTCATATTCCGATAGGTCGGCGATGGGACGGCAACATTCGGTGGTCGGAAGTCTGTTACAAAATTGAATTCTTCTGCGATGTCACGGACAATATGCCGATATGTGAGTGTTGCAAGTGAACGACATTCGTCGTGTGCTGTGTCTGCGGCCAACGGCGGCGCGCGTTGTTGCTCCTAATTTTGTTTGATATCGAATGGTTTCCGGCGAAAATTATCCTGTTACAAGAAAAAAACACGAAAAATCTGTTCGCGATGAATCTGTTTTAAGAAATTGAAGAGAAAATGCTGTTTTTCAACCACTCTGCCTTTGAGCGACCATGCTCGCAAGGCGACGCAAAGCCATCAACCCATGCAACGCAAACACTCGGTTTGTGATTGTTAACATATTGATAACCAACGCCAAGCGCCGCCGCTCACATCATCGCAATCCCGAACGCGCGCGTTTTCCTGCCCGGCGCATGTCGGCCTCGTGCTAGACAGTGAACCAACAGATTTTGGCCCAAACCATGTGGGACGCCCTTCGGCCATGACTCCCAGGCAAGCCCTTCAACAGCGACTCGCCGCGCTGGACGCTCACCTGCGCGCGGAAAACCCGAACCTGCTGCCGGTCCTTCCCACGTTTCGCGCCTTTGATCGGCTGCTTGCCGGGTTGGGGTTGATCGGTCCGTATGAATCGCTGACCACGCGGATTCCCTGGTGGCCGATGGTGGCGGTGCTCGGCACCTTTTCAGCGGGCAAATCGACCTTCATCAACGGCTATCTGGGCGAGGCGCTGCAAAGCACCGGCAATCAGGCGGTCGATGACAAGTTCACGGTGATTTGCCATGGCCAACAAACCCGGAAGGAGGCGTTGCCCGGCGCCGCGTTGAACGCCGACCCGCGCTTTCCCTTTTACCGCATCTCCGACGAGATCGAGAAGGTGGCCTCGGGCGAAGGCAAGCGCATCGACAATTATCTGCAATTGAAAGCCGTCAGCGGGGCGCGGACCAAGGGCAAAATTTTCGTCGATTCGCCGGGCTTCGACGCCGACGACCAGCGACGCTCGGTTCTGCGTCTGGTCGATCACATCGTCGATCTGTCCGATCTGGTGCTGGTCTTCTTCGACGCCCGCCATCCCGAACCCGGCGCCATGCAGGACACGCTGCGTCATCTGGTGGCCAAGACGGTCAACCGGGCCGACGCCAGGAAGGTGTGTTACATCCTCAATCAGGTGGACACGACCGCGAAGGAGGACAATCTGGAGGCGGTGTTCGGCGCTTGGCAACGGGCCATCGCCCAGGCCGGTCTGGTGTCCGGTCGCTTTTACGCCATTTACGATTCCCACTCGGCGGTGGTGATCGAGGACGAGGCCCGGCGCTTGCGGTATGAGGCCCGGCGCGACGCCGATCTGGCGGACATCCACGCCCGCATCGCCGAAGTGGAGGTGGCGCGGGCCTACCGCATCGTCGGCTCGATCGACAGTCTCGGCAAAGAGTTGGAGGGGGAGGTGGTTCCAACGCTGCGCGACGCCATCGCCCGCTGGCGCCGTCGGGTTCTGGTTGCGGACGCCGTGTCGCTTGCGCTCTTGGCTGGTCTGCTCGTTGGCGTGGCGCAACTGGTTGGCGGCGGCGTGTCGGGCGTCGCCGATTGGTTGATGGAGGTCAACCCGCTGTGGTTCTGGGAACTGCCGATCCGATTGGTCGGAGCGGCGGCGCTGTTTGGGGCGCTGTTCCTGTCCGGCCATTTCTGGCTGCGCTCCCTTTTGGGCCGTCGGGTGGCCCTGTCGCTGCCTGAACGGTTTGGCGACGTGGATCTCAACCTGCGGCAGGCCTTTTTGAAGAACACGCGCTTTTTCCGCTCGATCTTCGCCAAGCGCCCGACAGGATGGGGGAGCAGGGCCAATAAGCGGATTTTCGCCATCAGGGAGGCGACGGCGGTGCATGTTCAACGCATCAACGATCTCTACACCGATCCCGCCGGACGACGCGACAAGCCCGGCCCCACGACCTAAACGGTCCGACAGCCTAAAGGGGAGTTGGCGGCCCGGAGAAGAGACTTTACAGGGCCGCCATGAACCGCCTACACCTAACGATACTCGGGTATTCTTTTTCGGATCAGCGCGCGGCGCCTGTGTTGGGGAGCGAGGGGGATGAGCCATCATTGGACCAGCGCCCTGCGCGGCGCGTTGGTCGTGGTCGGGCTGCTGGCGGCGGTCGGGCCGGTCAGGGCCGAGCTTTCCGCCGTGACGCCGGAGCTTGTCACCGGGCCTGACTTCGCCCCCTTCACCGGCGACGACCTGCCGCAGGGCGGGCTGATGACCGAGCTGGTTCAGCGGGCCTTCACGTCGGCGGGGCGGAGCTATGGGGTGCGTTTCGTGCCCTGGAAGCGGGGCTATGACGGGGTGGTTTCCGGGCGTTTTCTGGCCAGCTTTCCCTTCGTCCGCACGCCGGAGCGTGAACGCGACGCCCTGTTCTCCGATCCGCTGATCGAGGTGCGGCAGTTTGTCTATATGTCGACCCACACGCGGATGAGCTTCACCGGGCCGGAGGATTTCCGGGGGCGGGTGGTCTGCGCGCCCATCGGCTTCGCCCTGCCGGTCGAACTGAGCGCTATGGTTCGCCAAGGCGAATTGACGCGGGAAACGCCGTCGGATCTGACGGCCTGTGTGCGCATGGTGGCCACCGGGCGGGCCGACGCCTTTGTGCTGGACGAATACACCGGCAGCACGGCGGTGATTAACGCTGGAGTCATCAACGACATTCGGGTGGCGGAGCGACCCTACGCCACGGTGTCGCTGCATCTGATCGTCGGGCGGGTGACGCCGGACGCTCCGGCGATCCTGGCGGGCTTCAACGAGGGGCTGAAGGCGCTGAAAAGCAGCGACGCTTATCAGGAAATGCTGGCCCGCCACACCGCCGTGGCCCCGCGCTGAACGATTTCCGGGGGCAAAACGCGCGGTCGCCATGGACAGCGCGATGCAGCGTGCTATAAACGCGCGGTTTCGATCTTGGAAGGGGGCGCGGGCCGTGGCCATCGACGCGTCGGTTCTGGTCCTCAACGGACCCAATCTGAACATGCTGGGGGTTCGCGAGCCGCAAATTTACGGCTCGATGACGCTTGACGACCTGGAGGCCGCCTGCCATGAGCGGGCGGAGCAAGCCGGGTTGACCATCGACTTCCGGCAGTCGAACCATGAGGGCGAGCTGGTCACATGGATCCAGCAGGCCCGCACGGAACATGACGGCATCGTCATCAACGCCGGCGCCTACACCCACACCTCCGTCGCCATCATGGACGCGCTGATCCTGTCAGAGCTGCCGGTGATCGAGGTGCATCTGTCCAACATCTTCAAGCGTGAACCGATCCGTCATCATTCCTATATTTCGCCGGTGGCGAAGGGCATGATCTGCGGCTTCGGGCCGCATGGCTATCTTCTGGCGCTCGACGCCATCGCGAACATCATCGACCGCGATTAAGGAAACGGGAACGACTGACATCATGGCGAGCTTCGACATCGACGGCGATCTGGTCCGCAAGCTGGCGGAACTCTTGCGTGAGACGGGCTTGAGCGAGATCGAGTTCGCCGAAGGCGAAAAGCGCATCCGCGTCACCCGCCCGACGGCCCCCCAGGTGACGGTCGCCCACGCGCCGGTCGCGGCGGCCCCGGTCGTGGCGGCCCCCGTTGCGGCGGCGGTCAAGCCGGGCAACCATCCGGGCGCCGTCACCTCGCCGATGGTCGGCACGGCTTACACGGCGGCGGAACCGGGGGCGACGCCCTTCGTCCGGCCCGGCGACGTGGTGAAGGCCGGTCAAACGGTCCTCATCATCGAGGCGATGAAGGTCATGAACCCGATCAAGGCGCCGCGCGGCGGCACGGTGGTCGAGGTTCTGGTCGGCGACGCCCAGCCGGTCGAGTTCGGCGAAGTCCTCCTCATCATCGAATAAGCGGAGCCATCCCTTGGCGATGTTTGAAAAGGTTCTGATCGCGAACCGTGGTGAAATTGCTCTGCGCATTCACCGCGCCTGCCGCGAAATGGGTATCCAGACCGTCGCGGTGCACTCCACCGCCGACGCCGACGCCATGCATGTCCGGCTTGCGGATGAAAGCGTGTGCATCGGTCCGGCCTCGGCGCGGGAAAGCTACCTGAACATTCCGGCGATCCTGTCGGCGGCGTCGATCACCAACGTCGACGCCATCCATCCCGGCATCGGCTTCCTGTCGGAAAACGCCACCTTCGCCGAAATGGTGGAGGAGCATGGCTTCACCTTCATCGGCCCCACCCCGGAGCACATCCGGGTCATGGGCGACAAGGTGACGGCCAAGAAGACGGTGATGGAGCAGGGGTTGCCGGTGGTGCCCGGCTCCGACGGCCCGGTCTCGACCTTGGAAGAGGCCGAAGCGGTCGCCCACAGCGTCGGCTATCCGGTGCTCATCAAGGCGGCGGCGGGCGGCGGCGGCAAGGGCATGAAGGTCGCCCGCAACCCGGACCAGATCAAGGAAGCCTACCAGTTGGCCCGTGGCGAGGCGCGCGCCGCCTTCGGCAACGACGAGGTCTATCTGGAAAAATACCTGGGTCGGCCCCGCCACATTGAAATCCAGCTCCTGGCCGACACCCACGGCCATTGCGTGCATTTCGGCGAGCGCGACTGTTCGGTGCAGCGCCGTCACCAGAAGGTGATCGAAGAGGCGCCCAGCCCGGCCTTGACCGTCGAGCAACGCGCCTTCATCGGCGACCTCGCGGCCAAGACCACGGCGGCCATCGGCTATCGCGGCGTCGGCACGATGGAGTTCCTCTACGAAGACGGGCAGTTCTATTTCATCGAAATGAACACCCGCCTTCAGGTCGAACACACGATCAGCGAGATGATTACCGGGGTTGATCTGGTGCGCGAACAGATCCGCGTCGCCGCCGGGGAACCGCTGGGCTATGGCCAATCCGACATCCGCTTTGAAGGCCACGCCATCGAATGCCGGGTGAACGCGGAAAACCCGGAAACCTTCATCCCGTCGCCGGGCAAGATCGACGGCTACCACGCGCCGGGCGGTTTGGGCGTGCGCGTCGATTCGGCGCTTTATGACGGCTACCGCGTGCCGCCCCATTACGACAGCTTGATCGCCAAGCTGGTCGTTCATGGCACGACGCGCAACGAGTGCCTGATGCGTCTGCGCCGCTCGATTGAAGAGTATGTGATTGGCGGCATCCAGACCACCTTGCCGCTGCACAGCCGGATCATCGCTGAACAGGCGTTCAAGGACGGCGACTACGACATCCATTGGTTGGAACAGTTGATGGCCAAGGGGCAATGATCCTAGGCTGAACAGTTTGGTCTCAAAGTAAAAAGCCCTTCGTCCAACCCGGACGGAGGGCTTTTTGTTTGGTCTCTGACTTAATATGTCAATGCATTCATATGAAATATCTAATTTGACATGCATGTTGCGCACATTTGATCTGCGTCAGTGCGGTGGGAGAGGGGGAAACTTAGACAGCCAACCATTCGCCCACACGCTCGGCTTGCGCCGCCCTTGCCCTCTCAACTCAGCGAGTTCACGACCATGCGCCTGAACGAACCGATCACCACCCGTGAAGTTGAGATGGCCGACGGCGTTCTGTTGGTGTCGCGCACCGACACCGGCGGGCGGATCACCTTTGTGAACAAGGCGTTCGTCGAAATCAGCGGCTATGCGGAGAGCGAGTTGATCGGCGCGCCGCACAATCTGATTCGTCACCCGCATATGCCGTCGGCGGCCTTCGCCGATCTGTGGGCGACGGTGAAGGATGGGCGGCCATGGGAAGGGCTGGTCAAGAATCGAACCAAGACCGGCGATTTCTATTGGGTCCGGGCGAACGTGACTCCGGTGGTCGAGGATGGGCAGGTCACGGGCTACATCTCCATCCGCACCAAACCGTCGCGGGACCAGATCGCGGCGGCGGAGGCGCTCTACGCCGACCTTCGGGAGGGGCGGGCGCCCCATCTGCTGGTGCGCGACGGGCAGGCGGTTCACCGTGGCCCGCTCGCCGCGCTGGGACGTTGGGCGGGCAGCGTCGCCGGGCGGTTGACCATCATTTTCGCCTTCATGATCGCCGCGATGCTGGCGATTGGCGGCGTGACCTTGACCGGCATGGCCGATTCCAACGGATCCTTGAAGGCGGTTTACGAAGACCGCACGGTTCCGGCGGTGCGGATCGGCGACATCCTCGACCACATGCGCGACCAGATCCAGACGCTTCAACAACTGGTGATCGACACCCGCGACGGGGCCGACGCCAAGGTGATGGAGGGTCGCGCGGCGCGGATCGCCGGCAACACCGTGACCATCGACAACCTGTGGGCGGAATGCCTGAAAAGCGATCTGACGGCGGAAGGCCGGGTTCTGGCTGAGCGATTCGCCACGCAGCGCGCCGCCTTCCAGCGCGATCTTCTGACCCCGGCGCTGGAATTGGCCAAGGGCGGCGATTCGCTGCGGCTGGAAGTGCTGGTGCGCGACAAGGCGGCGACGCTCTTTGACGCGGCGCACGCCACCAATCGCGCGCTGCTGGATCTGCAAATCCGGGTGGCCAAGGCCGATTATGAGGCGGCGGCGGCGGATTTCCGCTGGCATCTGAGCTTCAGCCTGGTGGCCGGAATTGGCGTTCTTCTGGCGGCGATCCTGTGCGGCCTGCTGTTGCTGCGTTCGGTGCGCAAACCGTTGGAGCGCTTCACCGCCGATTTCGACGCCATCGCCCGCAACGATCAAACGCACATCATCGATTTGCCGACCGCCGTCGAATTTCACCCCTTGACGGGCCAGTTGCGTGGTTTGAAAGCCCGGCTCGGCTATTCGGTGCAGGAGCGGGTCGAACGCGCCCGGCAGGCGGACGAGGACCGCCGCCGCGCGCTGGAAAACATGGCCTCGACCGTCGAACGCGAAGCCGGGCGGGCGGTGGAGGAGGTCGCGGCGCGCACCGGCGCCATGGCGACCGACGCTGAGGGGATGTCCGGTTCGGCGGAGCGGGTCAGTCTGAACGCGCAAACGGTGGCGTCGGCCGCCGGGCAGGCGCTGGCCAACGCGCAAACGGTGGCGGCGGCCAGCGAGCAACTCGCCGCGTCGATCCGTGAGATTTCCACGCAGGTCGCCCATTCCAGCGCCGTGACCCGGCGGGCGGTGGAAAACGGCCAAGCGACCCAGATCACCATTCGGTCGCTGTCGGAAACGGTGGCCAAGGTTGGCGAGGTGGTCAATCTGATCCAATCCATCGCCGGGCAGACCAACCTGTTGGCGTTGAACGCCACCATTGAAGCGGCGCGGGCGGGCGAGGCGGGCAAGGGCTTCGCCGTGGTCGCCAGCGAGGTCAAGAATCTCGCCAATCAGACGGCGGCCTCGACCGAGGAGATCACCCGGCAAATCGCCGCGATTCAAACGGTGACGTCGGAGGCGGTCCGGGCGGTTGAGGAAATCGGCGCGACCATCGCTGAAATCGACCACATCGCCGGTTCCATCGCCGCCGCCATGGAGGAGCAGACGGCGGCGACGCAGGAAATCAGCCGCAACGTGGTGGAAACTTCGACCGCCGCGCAGGAGGTGTCACGCCGCATCGCCTCGGTGTCGGCGGAGGCGGACCACACCGGCGAGCAGGCCAGCCAGGTGAAGCACGGCTCCAGCGACGTCGCCCGCGCCATCGAGGATCTGCGTCAGGTGTTGGTCCGCGTCGTCCGCACCTCCACCGGCGACGCCGACCGTCGGCGCAAGCCGCGTTTCCGGGTGGACGAGGCGGGCGCGCTGTTGATCGGCGGCGGACGTCACCCCGTCGCCATCCACAATCTGTCGTCGGGCGGCGCCATGATCGATCCCGTGACCGGGGTCGAGGGTGGGTTGACGGCGGGGATGCGCGGGACGCTGCGGTTGAACCGCTTTGGCGTGGAAACCGCCGTGTTCGTCAAGGCGGTGGAGCGCAACCGCGTCCATCTTGCGTTCGACCAGGAGTGCGCGCAGGATTTCGCCCAGGCGGTGGCGACGGCGACGAAGGGGCTTGCCCCGATTGACGCCGCCGCGTGATGGTTCTCTGGTCAGCGTTGGCGCGATGAACGCTCGGCTCACGGCTTCGACAACCGTTCGCCATGACGCCTGTGACATTTTGCAGACTGCGGTGGTGATCGATGGTGATTACAATGGCGGTTGCGAGAGCGGAAGGGGGCGTGGGTCGCGTGCTTTTCTCCGTTCGCGATGATGGTGCACAGCTAGGCTCGGATCATGGCGCTCACCTGTCCGGTTCGATTCCGGCCAAACCTCCCCAAGACTCGCTCGTTGCGTTTTAAGAGTGGGGCGTCTCGGCGCCGTCCGCCAACGCCGCATCTGCAATTGGTGATCGACGCCGTTGGCGATGGCCTGTGGGACTGGAACATCCAGACCGGCGCGGTGTGGTTCAGCCCGCGCTGGCAGACCATGCTGGGGTTTGACCCTGAGGAGGTCGAGCCGCATGTCCGTTTTTGGGAAACCCGTGTTCATCCCGACGACCAGGCGATGGTTCAAGCGGCGGTCCAGGCTCATCTTGACGGCTTGACGTCGGCCTATCAGTGCGAACATCGGGTGCGGGCGAAGAACGGCGATTGGCTGTGGATGCTTGACCGAGGTCGGGTGGTTGAATGGGACGCGGCGGGCAAGCCGTTGCGGATGATTGGCGCGCACACGGACGTGACCGCTCGCAAGCGGGCCGAGGCGGAGTTGCGGGAAAGCCGCCTGCAACTGGACGCGATTCTCGACAACGCGCCGGTTGGCGTCGTGCTGGTGGACGTTGAACGGCGGATCCTGCGGGCCAACGACGCCATCGTCCGAATCTTCTTGCGCCCATTGGATGGGCTGATCGGGGCCAGCGCCCGGCTGATTTACGGCGATGACGCCGTTTATGAGGACATTGGGCGGCGGGCCTATCCGATTCTGGAAGCCGGAGGGATCTTCGACGAGGAAACGATGATGCGGCGCAGCGACGGCGCCAGCATCCGGTGCCGGCTGATTGGCCGTTCGGTGCGCGGCGGGGATCCCGCCCTGGGCTTCATCTGGGTGATCGAGGATGTGACGGTGCGCCGCCGGGCCGAACAGGCGTTGAGCGACCGCGCTGGCTTCCAGCGGGTGCTGTTGGACACGGTTCCGGTGCCGATCTTCGTGCAGGACGTGTTGGGCCATTATGTGGACGCCAACAGCGCGTTTGAGCGTTGGATGGGGTTTGACCGGCAATCCCTGTTCGGCAAGACCGTGTTCGATCTCGCGCCGCCCGACTTGGCGGAAATCGACGAGGCCGCCGACCGCGCCCTGTTGGCCGATCAACAGCCGCAAAGCTACGAAACGCAATTGCGCTGCGCCGATGGAACTTTGCGCGACGTGCTGTTTTCCAAGGCGGTCTATTGCCGGGTTGGCGGCAAACCGGCGGGGATCGTCGGCGCTTTGATGGACATCAGCGAACGCAAACACGCCGAACAGGCCTTGCAGGAGCGGCAAGAGTTTTTCGAGCAAATTTTTGTGGCGAGTTGCGCGATCAAGCTGCTGGTGGATCCCGAGAGCGGGCGGATCGTGGACGCGAATCCGGCGGCGGCGGCCTTTTACGGCTATCCATTGGAGCGGTTGCGGGACTTGCGAATCGGCGACATCAACACGCTGAGCGAGCAAGAGA
This sequence comes from Azospirillum sp. FG154, assembly GCF_057809575.1. Taxonomy (NCBI): domain Bacteria; kingdom Pseudomonadati; phylum Pseudomonadota; class Alphaproteobacteria; order Rhodospirillales; family Azospirillaceae; genus Azospirillum; species Azospirillum sp. FG154. The sequence goes on from NZ_JBMDKF010000033.1 coordinate 19,711, forward strand.
TCGCCGAGGAAATGCGCAACGCCAAGATGGAGCGGCGCAAGCATTTCCAATTCCGCCACCGTTTGGCGTCCGGCGCCGTGCGCGACGTCGAGGTTTACAGCAGCAAGGTCGTGGTGCATGGCCGTCCGCTGCTGCTGTCGCTGGTTCATGACATCACGGAACGCTGCTTGGCCGAGCAGAAATTGAAGCGGAAGACCCGCGAGTTGGAGCGCTCCAACGCCGAGTTGGAAGCCTTCGCGTATGTGGCGTCGCACGATCTCCGGCAGCCCTTGCGCGTCATCAACAGCTATCTGACGCTGCTGGAACGGTCGATGGGCGACGATCTGGACGCCGACGCGCGGGAGTGCGTCGATTTCGCCCGTGACGGCGCCCAGCGCATGGATCGGTTGATCGTCGATCTGCTTGAATATTCGCGGGTTGGCCGCAAGGCCAAACCCTTCCGCCCGGTGCCGTTGAACGAGGTCGTCGATCTTGCCTTGCTCAACCTGGAGGTGGCGATTCAGGACGCGGGCGCGGTGGTGATGGTGGCGAAGGATCTGCCGACCGTGCCCGGCGACGACAACGAGTTGATGCGGTTGTTCCAGAACTTGATCGGCAACGCGGTCAAGTATCGCGCGCCGGATCGCGCGCCCGAAGTTCGGGTGACGGCGGTTCCTCACGCCGACGGGTGGCGGATCGACGTCCGCGACAACGGCATCGGCATCAGTTTTGACGATCGGGAGCGCGTGTTCGGCATTTTCCAGCGGCTGCATCGGCGCGACGAGTATGAAGGCACCGGCGTTGGTCTGGCGGTGTGCAAGAAGATCGTCGAACATCACGGAGGCCACATCTGGGTGGAAGAACCGCCAAGGGATGATCTGCCGGGCGGCAGTCTGTTTCGTCTGACGCTTCCGACGCTGATGTCGGACGTTCAACCGGCGGGCGAGGCATGATTGCGGTGGCGGCTCGCTGGTTTTTGGAAACGGCGGCGGCGCGCAAATTGCGGGTCATGGGATCGGGTTTGCGGCGTGTCGGCGCCGTGATCGCGGCGCAAGCGGCGGTGACGGCGCTTCTGCTGGTGGCCTATCTGTGGGTGTCCGACGTCTACGCCCGCTTTTTGGTGGCGGAGCACCGAACGACGGCGGCGCTGACGGCGGCCTCGCTGGCGAGTTCCCTGACCAGCGCGCTGAACGAACGGCTGGCCTTGGTGCGCGGTCTGGCCACCTTTGTCGAGGTGGATTCCGAATCCGGGAATTTTCCCAGGGAGTTTCCGCGCTTTGCGGAGGGGGTGCGGCGGTCGGTTCCCGGCGTCCGCAACATTTCCGCCGCGCCGGATTTCATCGTCCGCTATGTGCATCCGATGGAGGGGAACGAAAAGGTTTTGGGCAACAATTTGCTTCAGGACCCGCGCCCCGGCTTCGCCGAAACGGTGCAGCGGGCCATCGTCAGCTTGGACGTCACCCTGCACGGCCCGATGACGCTGATTCAGGGCGGACAGGGGTTGATCGCCCGGCAGGTGGTGCCGAACGGCGGCGTGGGCGGGCGGCATTGGGGGGCGGTTGGCATCGTCTTTGACCTGCGGACCGTGTTGGACGAGGTGCGCTTTGACCGCGTGCCGTCGCATCTGAGCTTTGTGCTGCGCACCGACGCCGGGCAACAGGTGGCGGGCGACGCCGCCGTGCTCCAGCGGGATCCGCTGGTTGAGCGGATCACCTTGCCGGACAGCCATTGGGAGTTGGCCATCGCGGCGCGCGCGGGCTGGTTGGCCTTGGCGCGCGGCGATCAAGCTTATCAGGCGTTCCAGGCCGCCTGTCTGATTTTGGCGTTGCTGATCGAGGTGGTGGCCTTTCTCGCCTTCAGCCGACGGCAAACGCTGGAAAGCTTGGTGGAGCGGCGGACCGCCGAACTTGGCCGGGCCAAGAGCGAGATGGAGCAGTTCGCCTACGCCGCCGCCCATGATTTGCAGGAACCGCTGCGCATCATCGCCAGCTACGCCCAACTGCTCGACAGACAGCAGAAGGGGCGGTTGGATGAGGAAAGCGAGGGCTTCATCCGCGAAATCGTCGATGGCGCCGGGCGGTTGAAAATGCTGCTGCGGGATGTGCAGCTTTTCCTCGCCGAAGACCGGGTGCCGCTGTCCAACACGCCGGTCCTGGCGGAAGACGCCTTGAACAGCGCTTTGGCATTGTTGAAAAAGCGCATTGCGGAGGCCGGGGCGACGGTGATCGTCAGCGACCTGCCGATGGTGCAGGCCGACGAACGGCGCTTGCGGGAGATCTTCGTCGTGCTGGTCGGCAACGCCGTTGAGTATCGGCACAGCTATCGGGCCGCTGAAATCCGCATCAGCCATCGTCGCCAAGAGGGGTATGACGTCATTGACGTGCGGGACAACGGCATCGGCATCGACCCGCGTTTCTGCGATCAAATTTTCGAGGTGTTCCGCCGCCTGCACGGGCGTGACGAGCATCCGGGCACCGGCATGGGGCTGGCGATTGCGCGCAAGATGGTCGAACGGCTGGGGGGGCGCATCACTGTGGATTCGACCCCCGGGGTCGGCAGCGTGTTTTCCGTTTTCCTACCGCATCATTCCTTTCGAGGTCTTTCGTGACTCAGGACGACAGCGCGCCGTTTGATATTCTTCTGGTCGAAGATGATCCCGCCGACGCGGGCTTGGCCAAGCGGGCGCTGCGTGAAGGGCGCATCTTGTGCCGAGTCAGCCATGTCCGCGACGGGGTGGAGGCGATGGATTTTCTGCGCCGCAAGGAGCAGTTTGTCGGCGCGCCCCGGCCCGACCTGATCCTGCTGGATCTCAACATGCCCCGCATGGACGGGCGGGCGGTGTTGCAAGAGTTGAAGGCCGATTCCGATTTGAAGACGATTCCTGTGGTGATTCTCACGACATCGGATGTTGACCGCGACGTGAACGCCAGCTATTTGCTTGGCGCGAACAGTTTCATCACCAAACCAATGGACATGGATGCGTTCTTCGATGCGATCAAAAGCGTTGAGGAGTACTGGTTCCGCGTTGTCCGATTGCCGCGTTGACGGGGAACATCCATGGTCAAGCCCGCCAATCCGCCCTCTCATCCGGGCGGCGCAGACGCGCGTTCAGCGGTTGACCGCCTGACCGCCATTTTGCTGGTTGAGGATGACGACGCCGACGCGACGTTGGTCATCCGAGCCTTGCGCCCCTACGCCCGCCGCTCCACGGTGACTCGGGTCACGTCCTTGCGCGAGGCGCAGGCGTGGCTGCACCGCAACGTCGGCGACGTGGTGCTGCTCGACCTGTCGCTGCCCGACAGCTTCGGTCTGGAAACCGTCAGTCGTCTGCACGCCGATGTTCCGTCGTTGCCGCTGGTGGTGTTGACTGGATTCGATGACGAGGATTTCGCTTTGCAAATCCTGGAGACGGGCGCCCAGGATTATCTGGTCAAGGGACAGACCGACGGGCCGCTGATGTGGCGGGCCATCCAGCACGCCATTGCCCGCAAACGGCTCGAAGAAGAGCTGCGCCTGTCGGAAGAGCGGTTGCAAGGCATCATTGGGATGGCCCAGGACGCTATTTTGACCGCCGATGAATCGCTGACCATCACTCTGTTCAATCAAGCGGCGGAGCGGCTGTTCGGCTATGAGGCCATCGACATTGTCGGACGCCCGCTGTCCCTGCTGATTCCGGAGCATTTGCGCGCCGCGCATGAGGCGAGCATCGCGGAGTTCGGCGCCGGGCCGGTGCAATCCCGTTTGATGGCCACGCGCCGCGAGGTCGTCGGTCTGACCCGCGACGGTCGGGAATTCCCCGCCGAGGTGTCGATCGCCAAACTGCACCATGCCCGAGGGCTGCTCTACACCGCCGTCATCCGCGACGTGTCGGAGCGCAAGCGGGTGGAAACGGAGTTGCGCCGCCTGGCCACCACCGATCCGCTGACCGGCCTGTGCAACCGCCGCCGCTTTTGGGAGTTGGCGGATGTCGAAATCGCCCGCCTGCGGCGTTACGGTCATCCCGTGTCGGTGTTGATGCTGGACATCGACCGTTTCAAGTCGATCAACGATCAATATGGTCATGCGGTTGGCGATCAGGCTTTGTGCCGTCTGGCGTCTGTGTGCCGGGCGGAATTGCGCGACACGGATCACATCGGACGCTTGGGCGGCGAAGAGTTCGCCGTCATTCTGCCGGAAACCGGGCTGGCCGCCGCGCGGGAGGTGGCCGAACGCCTGCGCGAACAATTGGCGGCCACCGACATCCCCCATCTGAACGGCGTGTTGCGCATGACCGTGAGCATCGGCATCGCCATATGCGGCGAAGACGACATGACCATTGAACGGGCGTTGAGCCGCGCGGATCGGGCGCTGTACGCCGCCAAATCCCATGGACGCAACCGGGTCGAGATCTTTGACGAGACCGGCGCGTCAACCTCCCCGGCAGGCTGACCGCAACGGAGCGGCCCGCCGTGCTTTCCACGGAAGGACGCTTTCAAACGAAAAACCATATTGCAGAGTTTGTAACCGGACAGCGGTTGCCGATTGCCGCGTCAGACAGTATCAGTGATGCTGCGAGCGGTTACGAAAGAGACAACGCGCTCAACCCGCAGGAAAAAATTCGCGCGGGCGAGCTTGGCGGAGAAGCGGTGTATGGACAAGCAGCCGGTCAGCTACGAACAGTTCCGCATCCTCGTGATCGAAGACCAGCCCTTCGTCCGCCGGACCATCGTGCAAATCCTGACGCAGATCGGTTTCCAGGGGATGGCGGAAGCCGACAATGGCGAAACCGGCATGCAGGAATGCATCCGCACCAACCCCGATCTGATTGTTTGCGACATCGACATGAAGCCGGTGTCGGGGTTGCAATTTTTGGCGCAACTCCGCGCCAGCGGCCAAGCCGCCAATCCGAACGCCCCGGTGGTGTTCCTGACCAACCACACCGAATCCGAAATTGTGAAGCAGGCGATGGCGCTGGGCGTGAACGGCTTCGTCGTCAAGCCTCCCTCCTTCGCCGCGCTGAAGGAGCGGGTGGACCGCCTGCTTGGGGATCGGTGACGGGGGTGTCGGCGAGGGGCGATTGTCGGCGATGAAACGCGCGTTGGCCCTGTTGGCGCTGTGCCTGCCCGTCTTGGCCGGGTGTTCGGGCGAACCGTCCGAAGGCGAAATGCGGGCTTTGGTGGAGGGGCACACCCGCCGCGTTCTGGAGCGTCAGGGTGTGGTCTTCCGCGCGTTCGACGTCTTTCGCAAGCAGGGGTGCGTCGTGGCCAAGGACAAGCCGGACCAGCATGATTGCTATTACGCCGCCAGCTTTTCGCCGCAACCCGGTCAACCGCAGATGACGGTGAACGGCAAAGGGCGCTTTTACACGGGCGTCAAGGGCCTGGTGTTCGAGGATTTGGGCGCGCAGCCGCGTTGACGAACCGGGCGCGTCAACCGCGCGCCAAGCGGGCCAAAGTGGTCAGCGGATCGCCGGATTCCTCGCCGAAGCAGACCTCGACATCCTCGCAGACCTCGCAATTTGGGGATTTGCACAGCAGCAGCCCTTCACGCTCGCAGAGCTGGCGGTAGAAGAATTTCTTCCATTTCATGTCGTTGGCGTTCGCCGCGACCAGGGCCGGAAAGTGACGCTGGAACATGGCGTTCAACTCCCCCCGATCATGAAACCCCATGTCCTGCCAGAGATGGTTCGGTTCCAGCGAACGGCGGGCGAGGATCGCCGCGAGCCAGCGTTCCTCCTCGGCGCCGCGCGCGCCATGATCGACCAGAAAGGCGCGCAAGTCGGCCTCTTCAATGGCGTCGTCGCTGACGCCGAGGCTGACGTCGGGCAGGGCGGCGATGGTCGTTTCATGCTGGGGGGCGTGGCGGGCGGCCAGCGCGCGCAAATCCTCCCGGCTCAGGGCCAGGGCGGCGGACAAGCCGCGCGCCGGATCGCGGATCGCCAGATCAAGAACGCGCCCGAAGATCATCCGGTCGGTCGCTGCGGCGTCGTCGAGGGGGGAGACCGTGGCTGATTCGGACATGGCGCGCTCCGCCGAACAAGGGGGTGGGGCCATGGTGGGGCACAATGCTGCGTGTGCGAAGATCCGCCGAATCTTAAGGAGATGCGGCATTTCGCCTCACTGTCGGGGTGATGATGGGAGAGTGCTGAATTTCTAGGCTGTTTGAACAAAGCGTCATCACCACTTAAGACTTGACGGTTGGCGTTTGGGGCCAGAATGGGAGGCTCCGACGTTGCTGCGATGCGACGCGCCGGATTGCAGGGAAAGGGCGCGAGGCGCATGGCGCGGGGCAAGGCGGCGCCTTATTTCCGTCACCCTGCCTGAAAAACATTTCATCCACCGGCAAGGCGCTGGTGAGCGGGCGCGCCGTAGGGTGTCCTTCATCACCGGAAGCCTCCGGTCTTCCGGCCCCCAGACGTTCGCTATGGAGTGCAGTCGCATGACGACCACCGTTTCCACCGCCCGCTCGGCCACCGCCGCCCCGTCGCGCCCGCAGCGCCTGCGCCGGGCGGTTGTCGCTCTGCTGCTCGGCACGACGGTGCTGACCGGCCCGGCCCTGGCCGGGTGGGCCGCGTCTCACGCCCAGGTCACGCCGCCGACGGCTGTTCAGATGGACGTCGCGCCGAAGAGCTTCGCCGATCTGGCGGCGGCGGTCAGTCCCGCCGTCGTCAACATCGCCGCCACGCAAGAGGCCAAGCCCGTCGCCCGCGCTCAACCCGGCATGCCCGGCATGCCAGCCTTCCCGCCCGGCTCGCCGTTTGAGGAGTTTTTCCGTCGCTTCCAGGATCCGCAGGGCCAGAATGGCGGCCCGGATGGGGAGGAGGATGGCGGCGGTCCGCGCGGCAAGACCGGCGCGCTGGGTTCCGGCTTCATCATCGACCCGGCGGGCTATGTGGTGACGAACAACCACGTCATCGACGGGGCCAGCGAGATCACCGTGACGCTTCAGGACGGCACGGCGCTGCCCGCCACGCTGGTGGGGCGCGACGCCAAGACCGACCTCGCTTTGTTGAAGGTCAAGCCGGAAAAGCCGTTGCCCTCGGTTGATTGGGCCGACAGCGCCAAAACCCGCGTCGGCGATTGGGTGATGGCGGTCGGCAACCCGTTCGGTTTGGGCGGCACCGTCACCAAGGGCATCGTCTCGGCCCGGGGGCGCGACATCCACAGCGGCCCCTACGATGATTATTTCCAGCTCGACGCCGCGATCAACCGGGGCAATTCCGGCGGTCCGACCTTTGACCTGTCGGGCCGGGTGATCGGCATCAACACGGCGATCTATTCGCCCAACGGCGGTTCGGTCGGCATCGGCTTCGCCATTCCGTCCAATCTGGCCAAAGAGGTGGTCGCCCAGTTGAAGGAAAACGGCAAGGTTGAGCGCGGTTGGCTCGGCGTGAAGATTCAGGAAGTGACGCCGGAAATCGCCGACAGCGTCGGCCTGCCCAACGCCAAGGGCGCGCTGGTCGCCGAGGTGACGGCGGACAGCCCCGCCGCCCGCGCTGGCCTGCGTCAGGGCGACGTGATCCTGTCCTATGACGGCCAGTCGGTGGACACGCTGCGCGATCTGACCCGCCGGGTGGCGGAAACCAAGGCCGGTGGAACCGTTGATTTGAAGATCGTCCGCCAGGGTCGTGAAAAGACCGTGGCCGTTCACATCGACCGTCTGGCCGACACCCAGGTCGCGTCCGCCGACGAGGGGAAGGGCGACCATTCCGCTTCCGCCGAGGCGGTGCGGGGGCTGAAGCTCGCCACGCTTGACGCGGCGACGCGCAAGCGGCTGGGCGTGGACGAGGCGATCAAGGGCGTGGTCGTCACCGGGCTGGCGCCCAAGACGGAAACCCCGATCCGCACCGGCGACGTCATCGTGCGCGTCGGCGACGAGGCGGTGAAGACCCCCGCCGACGTCTCCCGCAAGGTGGCGGAGGCGGAAAAAGCCGGGCAAAAGGCCGTGCTGGTCCTCATCAACCGCCAGGGAAACGAAACCTTCGTCGCTTTGAAGCTGAAGGCGTGAGCGACCGGCGCGCCCGCGCTTGGCCCGGCGGTTGGGGGAGGCTACACTGATGGACATGAAAGTCCTTGTCATTGAAGACGACCAGCAGGCCGCCAGCTACCTCGCCAAGGGGTTGAAGGAGGCCGGGCATGTGGTCGACGTCGCCAACGACGGCAAAGAGGGTTTGTATCTGGCCGGGGGCGAGCATTACGACGTGATGGTCGTCGACCGCATGTTGCCGGGGCGCGACGGGCTGTCGCTGGTCCAGGTGCTCCGCGCGGCGGGCAACGACACGCCGGTGCTGTTCCTGTCGGCGCTGGGCAGCGTCGAGGATCGGGTGAAGGGGCTGAAGGCGGGGGGCGACGATTACCTGACCAAGCCCTTCGCCTTTTCCGAACTGCTGGCGCGGATCGAGGTTCTGGTCCGCCGTCGCGGCGCGTCCCAGCCGCAAACCAAGCTGACCGTCGCCGATCTGGAGCTGGATTTGCTGGCGCGCGGAGTGAAGCGCGCGGGCAAGCCCATCGAGCTGTTGCCGCGCGAGTTCGCCCTGTTGGAATACATGATGCGCAACGCGGGCAGCGTGGTGACGCGCACCATGATGCTGGAAAATGTCTGGGATTATCATTTCGATCCGCAAACCAACGTCATCGACGTCCACATCGCCCGGCTGCGTCAGAAGATCGACAAGGATTTTCCGACGCCGCTGATCCACACCGTGCGCGGGGCGGGGTACAGCCTGCGGGCGGCTTCGTGACGGCGGCGGCGTCGGCGGATTGCGTGGTCAAGCCGGGGCGGATCAAGCGGTGCGTGGCGGCGGCGGCGCGGATGATGCGCACGACCGCCGTCCGCCTGTCGGCCCTGTATCTTCTGCTGTTCGTTTTGTCGGTCGGCTTGATCCTGGTCGTCGTCTACCGCGCCACCGCCGGTTTTCTCAGCGAGGAGATCGGCGAAACGGTGGCGCTGGAGGTCGGGGCGTTCCAGGACCACTACACCAAATACGGCCTTCCCGGTCTGGTCGATCTGGTGCGCGGGCGCAGCGCCGTGGTCAACAACAACGCGATTTATTTGCTGACCACGCCCAACGGATCGATTCTGGCGGGCAACCTGTCGCGCTGGCCCGACGCGACGCCGAGCGACACCGGCTGGATCCATTTCAAGGTGGCGGACACCAGCGGCGTCAGCAACCGCCCGTCCACCGCGCAGGCGATGACCTTCACCCTGCCGGGGCATTTCCGCCTGCTGGTCGGGCGCGACATGAGCGAGCTGGACCAGTTGAGCGACCGCATGGTGCGGTCGTTGGGCTGGATCATCGCCGCCACGGCGATGCTGGGGTTGGGCGGCGGGCTGCTGGTCAGCCGGGGGGCCATGCGGCGGATCGAGGCGATCAACCGCACCACCCGCCAGATCATGGCGGGCGACCTCAGCGACCGGGTGCCGCGCTTTGGCGGCGGCGACGAGATCGACCGTCTGGCGGGCAACCTCAACGCCATGCTGGACCGCCTCGAACGGTTGATGACCGGGATGCGGCAGGTGACGGACAGCGTCGCCCATGACCTGCGCACGCCCTTGACCCGCCTGCGCTCCCGCATCGAATTGGCGCTGATTCACGACACCGACGACGCGGAGGTCTATCGCGGCGTCTTGCAGGACAGCATCGGCGAGGCTGACCGGCTGATCGCCACCTTCACCGCCCTGCTGTCCATCGCCGAGGCGGAATCCGGGGCCAAGCGCAGCGACTTCACGGCGGTCGATCTGGTCGATGTGGTGCAACTCGCCGCCGACCTGTACGAGCCGGTGGCCGAGGAGCGCGGCCAGCGTCTGGCGATGGAGATCGCCGAGGGGGTGGCGCCGCAAACCGTCACCGTGCGCGGCAACGGCCAATTGCTGGCGCAAGCGGTGTCCAACCTGCTCGACAACGCCATCAAATACACGCCGGAGGGGGGAACCATCACCCTGCGGCTGGACGGGGCCGCCGCCGGGCAGGCGGCGCGGGTGACGGTCGCCGACAACGGCCCCGGCGTTCCGGCGGAGGAGCGGCCCAAGGTGCTGCAACGCTTCGTGCGGCTGGACGCGGCGCGCGCCTCGCCCGGCAACGGGCTTGGCCTCAGTCTGGTGGACGCGGTGGCCTCGCTGCACGGGGCGAGGCTGGAGCTGTCGGACAATCAGCCGGGCTTGCGCGTCGCCCTGGTCTTTCCCGCTGACGCCAAAAGCTGAGCCAGACCGAAAGAAGGCCCGCCGTTTCCAGCGGGCCGTCAAGTCATCAGCGAGATGACAGCAAATCCTTGCGTCACTCGAAGTCCATATGGGGGCGAATCCCGTCCGCTCCAACTGGCCGCTTCGCCTATACGCCTTTACGCCGTCTTGACCTTTGGCGAAGCGGCGGAGCGCAAGGGCAACTCCACCAGGAACAGCGTCATCACAAAGGACAGGGCCGCCAGCCCGGCGGCCATCAGGAACAGCGTGGCGAAGCCATGCTCCAGCGTCGCCAGCACCCCGACCTTCACCGCGTCGGGCAGCCCGACCAGGGCCGAGGCCCCATGCTCCAGCACCGCGCGGCCCGACAGCCCGGCCCCGCTCAGCCGATCCGACACGGCGGCGTTGAAGACCGCGCCGAACACCGCGACGCCGACCGACCCGCCCAGCGAGCGGAAAAACCCGACCGAGGCGGTCGCCGCCCCCAGATCGCGGTGCGGGACCGCGTTTTGCACGGCCACCGTCATCACCGGCATGACCAGCCCCAACCCAAAGCCCAGCGGCACCAGGATCACGGTGGACCACAGCCCGTCCCCCGCCACCTGCGGCAGCAGCCCCAGCGCCAGATACATGGCGGCGGACAGGGCCAGCCCGACCAGCGGGTAAATCTTGTAACGCCCGGTCTTGGCGATCAACCGTCCGCCGCCGACCGCGCCAAAGGTCATGCCCAGCACCATCGGCAGCAGCAGCAGGCCCGACGCCGTGGCGCTGGTCCCCTGCACCAGTTGCAGATGCAGCGGCAGAAAGACGATTCCGGCGAACAGCACCATCGCCGACACCGCCACCACCGGGTTGGCGATGGCGACCACCGGCAGGCGGAACAGAGGCAGCGGCAAAATCGGCTCCGCCACCCGCCCCTCGTGCCACAGGAAGGCGGCGAGCAGGACGACGCCCAACCCGGCCAGCCCCAGACACAGCGGCGAGGTCCAGTCCAAACCGGGCGAGCCGCCGCGCGTCGCCACCACCAGCAGGCTCGTGACCGCGCCGGTCAGCAGCAGCGCCCCCAGCAGGTCGATGGTCGGCTTCGACCGGCCAACCGCCAGACGGCCCAGCGCCCGCCGCGTCATCACCAGCGCCGCCGCCCCGATGGGCAGGTTGATGAGGAAGATCCAATGCCAGCCGATGGTTTCGGTGAACACCCCGCCCAACAGCGGCCCGGCGACGCTGGCCAACGCGAAGACGCCGCCGATCATCCCCTGGTAACGCCCGCGTTCGCGCGGGGCGACGACGTCGCCGATGATGGTGAAGGCCAGCGACATCAAGCCGCCGCCGCCCAACCCCTGCACCGCGCGGAACAGGATGAGCTGAGTCATGCTCTGCGCCGCCGCGCACAGCAGCGACCCGGCGAGAAACAGCAAAATCGCGACGTCCAGCACCCGCTTGCGGCCATAGAGGTCCGACAGCTTGCCGTAAATCGGCGTCGTGGTGGTCGAGGTCAGCAGATAGGCCGTGACCACCCAGGGCAGCATGTCCAACCCGCCCAACTGACCGGCCATGGTCGGCAAGGCCGTCGCCACGATGGTCTGATCCATCGCCGCCATCAGCATGGCCAAGGCCACGCCGCTGAAGACGTTGAGGATCTCCTTGTGGGAGAAGACGGGGGGCGCGCTGGTGTCAGGGCTGGCGGGCATGATCGGCGTCTCGAATGGGGCAAACCGCAGGCGGCCACACCATACGCCTGGAACGATTCCACGCAACAGCGGATCGCGCCCGGCGCGCCGGAAAGACCGATGGGGGAGGGAGCCGTCCTCCCATCGCCGGAACCTTCGGAGTCCGCCGCCGCCGGGGGGGCCATGTTCCAAACGGGGGCGGCGTGGAACGCGCGACGGCTGGTTTGCTGGGGCGACCGGGGCTTTGGGCGGGCGAATGGAACGTTTGAAACACCGTGCGACAGTTTTCCCGACGCTGTTCAACTGTTCGATTGGCGCCGTCGCCGTCGGGGCGACCGGTGCTTTGGGCGGGCGAATGGAACGTTTGAAACACCGCGCGACAGGTTTCCCGCCCCTGTTCAACGGTTCCATTGGCCCGGCCATCGACGGGGCGACAGGGGGCGGGGACAGGATCGGATGGCGGGTTGGCGGCGGCGAGCATGGCGGGGACTCCGCATAAGACAGGTCATTATTCCTAACGCGCCCCGAAGCTCCCGACAACGACGTGCGGAACATCCCCGCGCCGCCTTCGCCCTCTCCCGCCACGCGGGAGAGGGAGGGGACCCGCCGCAGGCGGGGAGGGTGAGGGGGCGTCCAAGAATCCCGAACCGCATGGCTCCTTGTCAAACCCCTCACCCTTCCCATGCTCCGCATGGGTCCCTTCCCTCTCCCGAGGGGAGAAGGTTCCTCGCTTTGCCGTCGCTCAGCGCGTGGGCGATCTGGTGCAGCAGGGTGGCGTTGGTGGCGAGCAGGTCGATGATTTGGCCCCTCAGCGCGTCTTGCAGGGCCGCGTCGTCGGGCTTGGTCGCCACGGCTTGGGCGGCGGCGATCATCGGGGCGCTGGCGGGCGCGCCGCTCAACAGGCTCCAGAGTGTTTCGCCCTTGGCAAGGGGGACGGCGACGGCGGTCTTGCCGATGTCCTTCGCGCCGCCATCCAGAATGGCGGGCAGCAGCGGGCGGAGCAGCGCGATGGTTTCGGCAGCGGCTTGGATGATGTCCATGCGGTTTTCCCCTGGCGCGATGTTCCCGTGTGGGTGGCGTCGTAGCAGGGGGAGGCGGCGGATTGGAGAGGAAAGGGCGTCGCGCGGTTCCCCCTCCCTAACCCTCCCCCGCTGACGCGGGAGAGGGAACGCCGCGCCTTGACAAAGCTCCGGCCCCCTCTCCCGCGCGAGCGGGGGAGGGATGGGGAGGGGGGTCTTACAGCAGACTAGCGCACCCCGACCGGCGGCATCGCCGCGCGGACGCCGGTTTGGTCGCGCAAGGGGGACAGCGCGCTCAGCAGGGGGCGGAGGGGGGCGGCGGCGGACAGGGCGCCGATCAGTTCGCCCTTGCCGCCGGACAGCAGATCCAGCAGTTCGTCGGCGACGGATTTCGGCGGCGGGTAGGGGGCGAGCGTCACCTCCGCGTCGGCGTCCAGACCGGCGGCGGTTCGGGCCAGGGTCAACGCCTCTTCCTGGCCGCCGAGATCGTCGATCAGGCCCAGCTCACGGGCTTGCGCGCCGGTCCACACGCGGCCCTTGGCGGCGGCGCGGGTCTGGTCGGGGGTCAGGCGCCGGGCCTCGGCCACCCGTTCCAGGAAGCTGGCGTAGGTGGCGTCGATGATGGCGGTCATCCGCTCTTCTTCGCTGGGCGAGAAGGGGTGCATGGCGGACCACATGCCGGCGTTGCGCGCCGCCGGAACCCGGTCCCAACGGACGCCCAGCTTGTCCGACAGGCCGCCGAAGCTCATCTTGCCCGCCACCACGCCGATGGAGCCGGTGAGGCTGGCGGGGGAGGCGACGATGCGGTCGGCGGCCAGCGCGATCCAATAGCCGCCCGACGCGGCGGCGTCGCCCATGCTGGCGATCACCGGCTTGCCGCGCTGGCGCGCCTTCAGCAGCGCGCGGCGGATCGCCTCCGACGCCGACACCGATCCGCCGCCGCTGTCGATGCGGAACAGGATGGCGCGCACGTCGGGATCGTCGGCGGCGTCCTCGATGGCGCGGACGATGGTGTCGGATCCGGCGTTGATCTCGCCAAGGGTCGGGCGCTCGCTCTTGCCGCCGGTGATGGTGCCGACGACGTGGATCAGCGCCACGGTCGGGCCGCTGTCGTGTGGGCCGCCCGCCACCGTCAGATAATCCGACAGATCCACCAATTCGGCGTCTTGCCCGGCGCGTTGCAGGGCGGCGTCGCGCGCCTCGTCGGCGTAGCCGATGTGGTCGATCAGCTTGAGGTCCAGCGCCTCGCGGTCCAGCAGCGGCGCGCGCTCCATCGCCGCGCGGACCCCGGCGGGGGGCAGGCGGCGGCCCTTGGCGACGCCGTCCACCAATTGGTTGGTCAGGTCGCCGATCAACCCTTGCAGCATCTCGCGGTTGGCCGGGGTCATGCCGGTTTCGGTGAAGGTCTCGGAGAAGCTTTTGTACTCCTCCCGGTGCATCAACTGCGGCTGGACGCCCAGCAGGTCGAGCGCGCCGCGCGCGAAGGGAACCTCCGCCGACAGGCCGGTCAGACCGACCATGCCCAGGGGTTGCAGCCACACGTCGTCAAAGCCGCTGGCCAGCAGAAAGGCGCGGTTGCCTGACCCGCCGTCGCCGTAGCTTTCGGCGTAGGCGACGGCGAAGCGGCCCGACGCGCGGAAACGGTCGATGGCGGCCCGCAGCTCCTGGGTTTGGGCGAAGCCGATCTGGTCGCCGCCCAGACGGGCCAGCACCCCCTTGACCCGAGGATCCTTGCGCCCGCGCTCCAGCGCGTCGAGCACGTCGCGCAGGCTGGCGTCGTGGCCCAGCAGCCCGCCCAACCGATCCTCGCCGCCCTCGCCCAGGCTGCGGGTGAGGTCCAGATCCAGCACGACGCCGCGCGGCAGGCTGGGTTGGTGGCGAATCACCAGAAACGCGCCGCCGACCAGGGCGGCCACCACCAGCAGGCCGATGGTGGCGAACAGGCGGGTGAAAAACCTCAACATTCCGGCGGCTCCGGTCGGTTGCGCGGGATCGGCTGCGCGGGTGGCGGGGGTGTCAGCGGTCCAGCTTGTGGTACTCGTGGTTGGGCAGCATGTCCACCGCCGTCGCCATCCGGTTGGACATGTTGTAAAAGGCGGCGGTGTCGGCGACGTCGAAGATCTCCTCCGCCGTGAAGCCGACGGCGCGCAGCGCGGCGCGGTCCTCCTCCCCGACGGTCCACGGCTCCTTCGTCATTTTCCAGGCGAAATCCAGCATGGCGCGCTGGCGCGGCGGCAGCGGGGCGACGCGGTAATTGGCCGCCAGCATCTCGCCCAATTCAGGATCGCCCGACAGCTTGCGCACCGCCTGCCCATGGGCGACCAGACAGTAATAGCAATGGTTGGCGGACGAGACGACGACGGCGATCATCTCGCGTTCCAGCTTCGACAGGCCGCTCTCGCCCAGCATCAGTTCGTTGTAAAGCTGAGCGAAGGTCCGCAGCTTCTTTTGCCGCAGGCTGTAGGCTTGCAGGACGTTCGGCACGAATCCCAGCTTTTCCGTGCATTTGTCGAACAGCGCGCGCAGATCTTCGTCCAGCGTGGCGGGATCGGGAACGGGCAGGGCCATGACGTGATCGGGCTGCGGCATCGGGCGTTTCCTTATGGCTTGGTTGGTTGCGCCGAAGGGTAGCGGGGGCGGGCGGGGAAGGCAAAGCGTGGTTGACGGGCGGTTGACGCGTGGGGGGGCGGCGGGATCGTGGCGCCGGTGGTTCCGCTGTGTTAATCATCGCCGATGACCGCGCCATCCCGTCTGATCGCTGACCCCCGCAGAGAAGGCCGGCCCGCGCTTGGCCTGCTCCAGCGCTTGCGGATTTCCGGCCCGTCGGCCACGCTCACTGGAATCGTCGCGGGCCTCGCCCTGTTCGCGGCGCTTCTGTTGGCCAACCGGCCGATCTTTGTCGGCGAGATTCTGCTGTTGGGCGACTACGCGTCCGACATTTTGCAAACCCAGCGCGCCGCGCATGGTTGGTTGCTGGTCGGTCATTACAACACCTATTGGTGCAATCACCCGGGGCCGTTCTTTTTGTACGTGCGCCTGTTGGGGCAGTGGCTGATTGGCGGCTGGGTCGATTCCGTGTTCGCCGCGCAGTTGATTGGCGTGATGGCGGGCAACGCGCTGTTTCTTGGCCTGTTTGCCGGGCTTGCGCATGATTTGGCCCGGCGGGTCGGGGCGGACAATTGGCGGGCGGCGGCGGCGGCGACGGTCAGTCTTTTGTTGATCCTCGCGCAATTCTCCATCAAGTCAGAGGGCAACGTGGGCGTCCTCGCCGTTTTTTGGATGCCCCATGTTTTGATTTCGCCATTCCTGACCTTTCTTTTGGCGGCGGCGATGACGCTGCTTGGCTCCGCCGCCGGTTTGATGGTGGCGAGCTTTTGTTTGGCGGCGTTGGTCCATGGCTACATTCCGATGCCGTTGATCGCCGGGCCAATCTGGCTTTTGGCGGCGCTGCTGGGCGCGTGGAACCGGCGTCGGCAGGGGTTGGGGGGCTTCTCCCGTCCGGTTTGGGGGGGAGTCGTCGTGATCGCGCTGCTCTTCGCGCTGCCGCCGCTCTTGGATCTTTGGCTTTATCCGCCAGGGAATCTGTTGCGGATTCTCGCCGCCGCCGCCAGAAGCCGCCAAGAGGCGCCGTTGTTGTCCGTGTTGGAGGTCGCCAGGCTGTTGAAGGCGCAATGGAGGCTGGTCGATCCTTGGCTGTGGTTGGCGCTGCTGGGCGGGGGGCTGGGTTGTCTGGCGACGGGGCGCGGTCGGCCGATCTGGGCGGCGGTTTTTTTGACCGTTCTGTTCGCCTGCGCCACGTCGGCGCTGACGTTTCTGGCGACGCCGGGGCCGCTGACCTATTACGCCGCGAATTACTTCATCGCGACGGCCCTCCTGCCGATCAGCGTTGGCGGGCTTTTGCTGGCCGTCGAGCTGGGGCGCCGCGTTCAGGGGTTGGATTGGCTCGCCGCTGGTCTGGCGCTGGTGGTCTTCGCCGGAACGGCCAGTCTGTACAACCCCAACGTCGAGCGTAAGGAACGCCAGACCATGCTGCGCTCCCTCACCCAGGCCATCGCCGCCGAGACTCCGCCGGGAACGCAGGTGCAACTGGACGCCGTGCCGCCAAACCCGACGCAATGGCGGGCCGGAAACGGGACCGGCCGGATTCCGGCCTTTCTCTCCGGCATTCTGCTGGACCTCGATCATTTTGGCCTTTCCAGTTGCTACCGCAATCCGGCGCTGGATTTCTTCGTCACCCCCGACCGCATTTGCTCGCCGTCGCCGTCGCCGTCGCCGTCGCCGTCTACGCCTATCAAGGCGTATCGCTTGGCGACGACGACGTCTTGCCCGGTGGAGTCGACCCCGGCCTTTGACCGGATCGGGGAGGGGATCGTCTTTCGGATGTCCGGTTGGACGCTGGGAAGCGGTTGTCTGGCGCTGGCGCCGATTCCGTAGGGGGAATTGGGTGGGCTGAGGCGGGTTGTGCGGCGCGTTCGTTGTTCTATGATCGGTGGGAGACAAGCGGCGCGGCTCAACCCCGCGCGTCATCCCCCAGCCGTTCGAGCGTTCCTATGGCCGATACCGCCAAGCCATCGCCGCCTGAGTTGAAGAACCTGAAACCGGCGCTGCCCGACGTGTGGGATCTGGCGAAGCTGGAGGCGTCGGTCAATTCCACCAGCCTGCGGGCGGTGACGCAGTGGTTGGCCTATCTGTCGCTGTGGGCCTATCTGTTCTTCACCACCCTGTCGATCACCGACCGCGCCCTGATCCTGCTGACCCCGGTCAAGCTGCCGTTGATCGGGGTGGAGTTGGGACTACAGGCGTTTTTCTGGTCCGCCCCGCCGCTGTTTTTGGTGTTTCACCTGTATCTGGTGCGCAAAATCACTGTGCTGGCGCGCGACGTGGGATTCTACCGCGCGGCGATTCAACGCTTTGTCCCCAGCGAGGAGGCGCGGGAACCGCTGTACCGCCGCCTGGACGCCTTTTTCCTGACCCGGCTGTTGGGGCATGCGGAGCAGGGCAATCTGCTGCGGCTGTTCGACGGCATGATCGCCTTGGCGACGGTGGCGGTGATGCCGCTGGCGCTGATGCTGGCCTTCCAGTTGCGCTTTCTGGCCTTTCACGATGAATACGTCACCATGTGGCACCGGGTCTGTCTGGTGGCGGATGTCGGCCTGTTGGTCCTGCTGGCCCGGTGGTTGAAAGCCGTGTTGGGGGATCGCGTGCGGCTGTTGCCGGAGGCGCGGGGGCGGTGGCTGCGCGGCGGCATGGAGATGGCCGGGCCGGTGATGGCGGCCTATGTGGCCTTCAGCCTGCTGGTCGCGACCTTTCCGGGAGAGATTCATGATGGGATCGTGACGTTTCCTCATCAGAGTCCCGATTTCTTGTGGCGGGTGCTTGCTCCCCGCGATGTTGATTTTGTGGATGATGAAAAGCTGGACAAGGTGCAGTGGACGATTGATTTGCGCGGGCGGAATTTGCGTGGAGCGCAGTTGAGGGGGGCGGATTTGCGTAAAGCGCGAATGACAGGAGTGGATTTGAGAGGCGCTAATGCGCGCTCTTCTCAATTTCAAGGTGCTGATGTGAGTTCTTCTCAATTTCAAGGCGCTAATATGATTTTTTCTCAATTTCAAGGCGCTAATGCGCGCTTTTCTCAATTTCAAGGCGTTAATATGATTTTTTCTCAATTTCAAGGTGCTGATGTGAGTTCTTCTCAATTTCAAGGTTCTAACGTGAGTTCTTCTCAATTTCAAGGCGCTGATATGATTTTTTCTCAATTTCAAGGCGCTAATGTAGGAGGCGCAAATTTGTGGGCAGCGATTATCAATTCGGAGACGTCCTTCCTCCATGCGGACCATCGTGAACAGATCCTTTACACCCGTAGCAAGGATGTGAACGACAGGTCCATTGATGCGTGGATTGCCGCCGTTCCAGTCGGCGGCGCGCGGGATCGCATGATCGTACGGATGGCGATACTGCGGACAGAACGCGAGCCGGACGAAGATGCCAAAAGCGAGCGGGCGTTGCGTGGTGCGCTTGGCGTGCCACCACCAACCTTGCGGGATGACTTGACTCGCTATCTGGATCGGCTGGTGTGCCAAGAGGTTGGCGAGGCTGTGCATGGCGTCACAGGGCGCATGTCAAAAATAAAATCTTCCTTTCGTAAGGCCGGATTTGACAATATGGCCTTCCTTCTTGAGATAATCTTTGACAAGACAGACCCCATTTTAGAGCCCAGCTTTGACCAAGTAGCCCTAGCCAAACGCCTCCTTGACCCCACCTGTCTGGGCGAAAAGCACTTAAAAGACTACGAACGCGCCACCCTCCGCAAAATCATCCGCGACAGCGAATCCATCCCCACCCCCCAACCCCTCACGCCCCCCGAATATCCGCAATAAACCGCGTCACGTCCTGCCGTAGCCCATCCGCGTGCTGCTTCAGCCCGTCGGCCATGGTCAGGACCTCGCGGGCCATGTCGCCGGTTTGGATGGCTTGGGCGCCGACGGCGGTGGAGCTGTGGGATACGGCGTCGGTGCCAAGGGCCGCCTGTTGGGCGTTGCGGCCGATTTCGGCGGTGGCGGCGTTTTGTTCCTCCACGGCGGCGGCGACGGCGGAGATGTTTTCCTCGATCCGGCCCACCACCTGGCCGATGTCGGTGATCGCCGCCACGGTGTCGTTGGTGGCGGTTTGGATTTCGGCGACCTTGCCGGTGATCTCCTCGGTCGCTTTGGCGGTCTGGTTGGCCAGCGCCTTGACCTCGCTCGCCACCACGGCAAATCCCTTGCCCGCCTCGCCCGCGCGGGCGGCTTCGATGGTGGCGTTCAGGGCCAGCAGATTGGTTTGCCCGGCGATGGATTGGATCAGGCCGACGATCTCGCCGACCTGACGGGCGGCGTCGTTCAGATGGGCGATGATGCCCGACGCCTTGCGCACGTCGGCCACCGCCTGTTCGGCCATGGCGGTCGATCCGGTCATCTGCCGCCCGATTTCGGAGATGGAGGCGGTCAACTCCTCCGACGCCGCCGCCACCGCCTGGACGTTGCTCGACGCGTGTTCCGACGCCTGGGCGACCGCCAGCACATGCTGTTCGGTGTCCTGGGCGATCCGGTTCATGCGGTCGGCGTTGCCGCGCATGCCGCCCGCCGCCGTCGCCAACTGGGCGGTGACGCCGTCGATGCGGCTGTCGAAATTGGCGACGAGGGCCTCGACCCGTTCGGCGTGGCGGAGCCGTTCGTCGTGGATTCGGGCCTGTTCGGCGGCCAGCCGGTCGCCTTCGGCCAGGCTGAGGCGGAAGGAATCCAGGCTGGCGGCCATGACTCCCAGCTCGTCGCGGCGCTGGGCGCCGTCGATGGCGAAGTCGCGTTCCCCGGCCTGCATCCGGGCCATGGCGCCGTTCAACCGGCGGATCGGCGCGGTGATGTTGCGGGCGACGAGCAGGGCGACCGTCAGCATGACGGCGATCAGCAGTGCCAGCCCGCCCCCGACGGCGGCGAGACGGCTGGCGGCGGCGTCGGCGTCCTGCCGGGCCAGACGCAGCAGATCCCCGGCCAGCCGGTTTTCCACCGTTTTCAACAGGTCGATGTTGACGGTGATGGTGTCGAACCAGACGCCAGCGTCCACGCCCTGGTTTCCGGCGCCATAGGCCGACGCGGTGCCGATCTTGCGCATCCGCTCCACCTCCTCCACCGCTTTGCCGGTCACGGTGTCGTCGAAGAAGCGGGCCTGTTCGGGGGTCAGCTTGGTTTTCAGGCCGCTGAGCAGCGCCCGGTATTCGCCGGTCAACTCGACGAAGCGTTCGTGCAGGTCGGTGGGGAAGCGGTCCTTGCGGAAGGCGCCGCCGCCCACGGCGCGCTGCTGGCCCAGCCGCTCCTTGGCTTCCGACACGGCGAACAGGGCGTTGGCGGTCAGGATTTGGTCGGGGTGGCTGGCGATGATCGGGGCGAGCGCGGCGGCGTCGAGCAGGGAGCGGATCAGGCCGGTGTAACCGCGCACCACCTCCAGCGAGGTCAGGGATTGGGCGTTGACCGCCGTCCGCAACGCGGTCAGGCGGGGCAGGGCGGCGTTGGCCCCATCCATCGCCGCGCGCAGGCGGGGGTTGCTGATCGAGATGTCGGCGAATTGCGGGCGCAAGACGTCGAGTTTGGCGTCCGACCCGGTGCGGATCTTGTCCATCCGGGCGCGGTCCTGATCGGTCTTCGCGCCGCCCAAGAAGATGGATGAGGAGCCGCGTTCCTTTTGCAACTCGTGCACAAGGTCGGTCATGGCGATGGAAAGGCGGGTCACGCTTTCCAGATTCTGGGCGTCGCGGCTGATCGTCCCCTGCTGCCAAATGGCGAAGGATGACAAAAGAATCACGCCGATCAACGGGATGGACAGGGCCAACGCCAACTTGCGGGTGACGCGGACGTCGCCAAGGCGACGCTCGATCCAGGCGGTCAACGCGGCCATAGTCTGTTTCTCCTTGCGCCGTCTTGGGCGATGACGGGGAGCGATTGGACCCTGGAAACCAGTCCTTTGGCAATAAGGATCATCCTCTATTTCAGCCTAAAGGGGCTTCCGGCTCATCCGAAGGTCTTTCCCCGTTTCGGGAGGCCAAATCCTGCGGCGCGAAATTTGCCTCGCATCCGCCGCGATGGGGCGGTAGAAGATGGGTCCCGGTCCGCAGGATTCATAGGGTTCGTGGCGTGACCGGCCTGGTCTTCCGGAGCGTCCCATGTCCAACACTGAATTCCATCGCATCAAGCGCCTGCCCCCTTACGTGTTCGCCGAAGTGAACGCTATGAAGGCCCGCGCCCGAGCTAATGGCGCCGACATCATCGACCTCGGCATGGGCAACCCCGACCAGGCGACCCCGCAGCACATCGTCGACAAGCTGATCGAGGCCGTGCGCGATCCCAAGACGCACCGCTATTCAAACTCGCGCGGCATCCCCGGTCTGCGCAAGGCGCACGCCGCCTATTACAAGCGCCGCTTCAACGTGGACATCGACCCCGAGACGGAGACCATCGTCACCATCGGGTCGAAAGAGGGTCTGGCCAATCTGGCGCAGGCGATCACCAGCCCGGGCGACATCATTCTGGTGCCGAACCCCAGCTACCCGATCCACCCCTTCGGCTTCATCCTGGCCGGCGCCTCGGTCTGCCATCTGCCGGTTGGGCAGAACGGCGCGCTGACCGACATCGACAGCTTCATGAACACGCTGGAGCGCGCGGTGCGCCACAGCGTGCCCAAGCCGCTGGCGCTGGTGCTGAACTACCCGTCGAACCCGACCGCCGAGGTCGTGGGGCTGGATTTCTACCGCCCGATCGTCGAGTTCTGCCGTAAGCACGGCATCTACATCCTGTCCGATCTGGCCTACGCCGAGATCTTCTTTGACGGCAACCCGCCGCCCTCCATCCTGGAAATCCCGGAGGCGCGGGAAATCGCGGTGGAGTTCACCTCGATGTCGAAGACCTATTCGATGGCGGGCTGGCGCATCGGTTTCGCCTCGGGCAACAAGAAGCTCATCACCGCGTTGGCCCGCATCAAGTCGTACCTGGATTACGGCGCCTTCACGCCGATTCAGGTGGCGGCGACCGCCGCGCTGAACGGGCCGCAGGATTGCGTGCAGCAGGTCCGCGAGATGTACAAGCAGCGCCGCGACGTGATGATCGAGGGGCTGGCCGCCGCCGGGTGGGAGGTGCCGGTTCCCGCCGCCTCAATGTTCGCCTGGGCGCCGATCCCGCCGCAATTCGCTCATCTCGGCTCGCTGGAATTCTCCAAGCTGCTGTTGCAGGAGGCGGAGGTCGCGGTCGCGCCCGGCATCGGCTTTGGCGAGTATGGCGACGGCCATGTCCGCTTGGCGATGGTTGAGAACGTCCACCGCATCCGGCAGGCCACCCGCAACATCAAGGAGTTTTTCCGCTCCAACGCGGGGGCCATCGCCGCCAGCAAAGACCCGGCGGCGCGCGCCGCCCTTCTGGAAGCCGAGAAAGCGAAAGTCTGATGTCCAAAGACCACAAAGCCGCCCCTCTGAACATCGCGGTCGCCGGTCTGGGAACGGTCGGCGCCGGGGTTCTGAAGCTGTTGGAAACGCAAGCCGATTTGATCGAGCAGCGCTGCGGTCGCCGGATCAAGGTGGTCGCGGTCAGCGCCCGCTCGAAGGGCAAGGATCGCGGCGTCGATCTGTCGGCGATGCGCTGGTACGACGACCCTGTGGCTCTGGCCGCCGATCCCGACGCCGATCTGGTGGTCGAGTTGATCGGCGGGTCGGAAGGCCCGGCGCGCGACACGGTCGCCACCGCGATTGAAACCGGCAAGCATGTCGTCACCGCCAACAAGGCGCTGTTGGCCGTTCACGGCACCGAGATCGCCCTGAAGGCCGAAGCCAAGGGCCTGACCGTGGCGTTCGAGGCGGCGGTGGCGGGCGGCATCCCGATCATCAAGGGGCTGCGCGAAGGGCTGGCGGGCAACCGCGTGTCGGAAATCCACGGCATCCTGAACGGCACCTGCAACTACATCCTGACCGAAATGCGGACGACGGGCCGCGATTTCGCCGATGTGCTGACCGACGCCCAGGCGTTGGGCTACGCCGAGGCGGACCCCAGCTTTGACGTGGACGGCATTGACGCGGCGCACAAGCTGGCGGTGCTGGCCTCCGTCGCTTTCGGCACGCCGGTCGATTTCGCCTCGGTCCACATCGAAGGCATCCGACAGGTGGGCGCGGTCGATTTCGACTACGCCGATCAGTTGGGCTTCCGCATCAAGCTGTTGGGCATCGCGCGCCGCACCGACGCGGGCGTCGAGCAGCGCGTCCATCCCTGCATGGTGCCGAACACGGCCCCCATCGCGGCGGTGGACGGGGTGTTCAACGCCGTGGTGGCGCAAGCCGATTTCGCCGATCGCGTGCTGTTCGTTGGGCGCGGCGCCGGTGGCGGGCCGACCGCCTCGGCGGTGGTGGCGGACTTGATCGACATCGCGCGTGGTCGCTCCACCCCGACCTTCGGCGTTCCCGCCGATCAATTGGGGGCTGCGACACCGTCGCCGATGGAATCGCGGCGTGGATCCTATTATGTCCGTCTGATGGTTCTGGATCGCCCCGGCGTGATCGCCGACATCGCCGCCGCGATGCGCGATCAAAACGTGTCGATGGAGCAGTTCCTTCAGCGGGGACGTTCGCCCGGCGAAGCCGTGCCGGTGGTGCTGACCACCCACGACACCGACGAAGCGTCCATGGGCAAGGCGTTGGCCACCATCGCCGCCCTGGACAGCGTGGTCGAACCGCCGCGCATGATCCGCATCGAGCAGTTCTGAACCATTTTTATGACCGCCTAATACGACCGCAGAGTCGGGGGGAGCACACCATGTCTACGCAAGTCGACCTGTCCAACATGGACCGGAACCTGGCGCTTGAGGCCGTCCGCGTCACCGAGGCGGCGGCGCTGTCCGCCTCTCTGCTGATGGGCCGTGGCGATGAGAAGCTCGCCGATCAGGCCGCCGTCGACGCGATGCGTCAGGCGCTGAACACGCTCTACATCGACGGCACCGTGGTGATCGGCGAGGGCGAGCGCGACGAAGCCCCGATGCTCTACATCGGTGAAAAGGTCGGCGCCGGCATCGGCCATGGCCCCAAGGTGGACATCGCGCTCGATCCGCTGGAAGGCACCACCATTTGCGCCACCGGCGGCCCGAACTCGCTGGCCGTCATCGCCATGGCCGAAGAGGGCGGCTTCCTGAACGCCCCCGACGTCTACATGGACAAGATCGCCGTCGGCGCCGGTCTGCCGGACAACATCGTCGATCTGGACGAGACGCCCGCCAACAACCTGAAGGCTCTGGCCAAGGCCAAGGGCGCCGAGGTTGAAGAGCTGCTGGTCTGCATCCTGAACCGTCCGCGCCACGCCGAGCTGATCGCCCGCGTGCGCGAGGCCGGCGCCCGCATCATGCTCATCAACGACGGCGACGTGTCGGGCGTCATCGCCACCAGCCAGGAACACACCGGCGTGGACATGTATGTCGGCTCCGGCGGCGCGCCGGAAGGCGTGCTGGCCGCCGCCGCCCTGCGTTGCATCGGCGGTCAGTTCCAGGGCCGTCTGTTGTTCCGCAACGACGATGAAAAGGCCCGCGCCGCCAAGTGGGGCGTCACCGACCTGAACAAGAAATACAGCCTGACCGAACTGGCGCGCGGCAACGTCATGTTCGCCGCCACCGGCGTGACCGACGGCGCCATGCTGAAGGGCGTCCGCCGCTTCCCCGGCGGGGCCTACACCCACTCCGTCATCATGCGCTCCAAGTCCGGCACCGTCCGCTACATTGAGGCGCACCACAATCTGCACCGCAAATCGACGGTGAAGTAAGCCGTTTTCCGGCTTTTCGCCGGGACGGAACGACAAGAGGCGCGCGGTTTCGACCGCGCGCCTTTTTTTGTGTCCAAAATTCGGGCGCGGGGATGTGGATTCGTTCGTTCACGATCCTTCCATCGAATCGGCGCAGGTCAGCCGCCGCAAGAGCGCATCGCCCGCGCCATTGATTTCGCATGTGCAGCATATAAAGTATTCGTCAGCAACAAGGCCAAGCCTTAGGAGATGACGATGAGCTATTCTTCCCTTCAGCCGACGTCCGGCGCATTGTTCGGCGCGGAAACAAACCGTAATTCGTTCTTTCAGCGGATCGTTGATTGGTTCAAGGAGCGTGCTGATCTTTATCGTGCGGAATACGAACTGAATCACATGTCGGATTCCGAGCTGGCCGACGTTGGCCTGTCGCGTGGCGAGATCCACAACGCCGTCCGTCATGGCCGCATTGTCTGATGCGGGGCTGTGACCGCGCCGTCATCCGGGTTGGGGCCGCCGCGCCCTGACCGGATGACGCCAGCGAAGCTCCTGTGCAGGATCGCCCACGTTTTCACGCGGGCACACGAAAGCCCCGGCGACGGATCGCCGGGGCTTTCGTGTGTTTGGTTTCGGTTTGGGGGCGGTTAGATGAGGGCGCCTTGGCGGGCGTCGTCCTCGACCTCGGCGTCGTCCGGCTCTGGCGTGGTCAGGGCGTCGCGCCCGGCGTCGGTCAGGCGGCAGACCAGCCAATCGGGCTTCAGCGGGTTGTTGAACCAGCGCTCCGCCCATCCAGCCTTCAGGCAAGCGTCCACGGTCGGCTTTTTTACGCGCTGGCCGCGCTCGTCAAACAGAGGCAGCTTGCCGCCCGCCTGATCCAAACCACGACGCAGCCACGCCGCCTGAACATCGCTGGGGGTGCGGCGGGAACCGGAGCGGCGCGATACGGCCATGATCGCCTCAAGCAGAAGGGGCAGGGAGGGGGCAGGATCGCGCCGCGCGGGTTTGCCGGTGGCGAAATCGGGGGCATCCTACGCGAAACAGGGTCCGCGCGCATCGAAAAGCAAAGGCGACGATCCAGGCGGTTTCTCCCGCATGTCGGCCATGTTCGCCGGGCATTGGACCGACCCTTCGACCCGTGCGAGCGTTTGGCGGAATTGCTGATGCCCGCAACACTTCCCAGGTCGGAGACGTTTGATGAGCACACCACCCAGCGCCGCGTCGGCGCGGCTGTCCATCGGCTTCGCCTGGGTCGGCCATTCGCTGATGCACATCACCGCCGCCCTGTACCTGACCGTCGTGCTGGCGTTGGAAGGGGAGTGGAAGCTCTCCTACGACGATCTGATCCGGCTGTGGACCTTCGGGGCGCTGCTGATCGGCTTGGGCGCGCCGCTGGCCGGGTGGCTGGGCGACCGCTGGAGTTCGGCGGGGATGATGGCGGTCTTCTTCCTGATGACCGGCGGCGGCGCGGTGGCCTGCGGCCTGTCGGACGGGCCGACGTCGTTGATGTGGTCGCTGGCGGTGTTGGGGCTGGGGGCGTCGATCTATCACCCGGTCAGCATGGCCTGGGTGATGGCCAACGCGGCCAATCGCGGCAAATCCATGGGCTATCTCGGCCTGTTCGGCACCTTCGGCGTCGCCACCGCCGCCGTGGTGGCGGGCAGCCTGACGCAATGGTTCGGCTGGCGTTCCGCCTTTCTGGTTCCGGGAACGATCTGCGTGGTTCTGGGCGTCGCGCTGGCGGTTCTGCTGGCCCTTGGCGTGGTCGAGGACCGCCACGCCGACGTGAAGCCGCAGCCCAAGCCGACGCGCGGCGACGTGGTGCGCGCCTTTTTCGTGCTGTCGCTGACCATGGTGTGCGCCGGGTTGATCTTCAACGCCATGCAGGTGGTGCTGCCCAAACTGTTCGAGGCCCGGCTGAACCATCTGCTGGGCGACGGCACGCTGGGGGTCGGCGGTCTGGTGACGCTGGTCTATCTGGTGGCGGCCCTGCCGCAGATGATCGGCGGGGCGCTGGCCGACCGTCATTCGCTCAAGCGCGTCTACATCCTGTGCCAACTGATCCAGGTGCCGATGATGGCGGCGGTCGCGGCGTTGAGCGGCCTGCCGCTGGTGGCCGCCGCCGCCTTGACGGTCATCGCCTCGCAAACCCAGATTCCGGCGGAAAACATGCTGTTGGCCCAATACACCCCGGACAAGCATCGCGGGTTGGCCTTCGGCGCGAAATACATCCTGTCCTTCGGCGCCGGGCCGCTGGCGGTGCAGTTGGTCGCCCTCGTCTATGAGCGGACCGGGGACTTCACCGATTTGTATCTGATGCTGTCAGCGCTGGCCGCCGTGGCTTTCGGCGCCGGGCTGCTGCTGCCCGACGACCGCAAGAGCCGCCCGCTGGCCGCCGCGCCGGTTCCGGCGGCGGAGTGAGAAGACGGGGAGGGGTTTACACCTCCCACAAACGCGGCAGGCGGGTCGGCAGCCCCGCCGCTTCGGCGCGCAGGCCCGACCACAGGGCGGCGTAGGCGCGGCGCACGGCGCGGGCGTCGCCGCCCAGAATGCGGATGACCAGCAAACCGTCGAAGGCGGTGGCCCCGACGCGGGCCTGTTGATCCTGGCTGTCCGCCAGCGCGCGGACGGCGTCCAGCCGGGCGGCGGCGTCGGGGGCGGCGTGCAGCAGGGTGGCGCAGGCGCCCGCCCCGGCGAAACCGGCGGGGTGGTTCAGCGCCTCGCCGACATCCTCATCCAGATGCAGGGCGTCGGCCCAGAGCAGCCGTCCGTCGCGCGTGACCTCCCAAGCGTCGCGGATCAGGCCGCGCGTGACGGTTTCGCCAAAGGCGGCGCGCCCGAACACCAGCATTTCCCCGGCGATCAGGCGGGCGTCGCCGGACAATTCCAGCCGGGTCAGGCGGCGCAGGCGAGAGCCTTCAAAGACGATGGCCTCTTGCGGCAACCATTCCAGCCAGCCGCCCGGCTCGACGCTGACCCGCGTGTCGATCCGGCAATCCGCCCCGGTGGAGCGGTAAACCTTCTCCGCCGCCTGCGTCGTCACCAAGGCCCGCGCGTCCGGCCCAACCGACAGGTCAATGTCCATGCGGTCGCCGCCGACCATGCCGCCGGAGGTCGTCGCCAGAACGGCGATGGGCAGATCGTCGCGGCGCGGCGTCGGCAGCAGCACCCGCAACGGGTCGTGGTGGTACAGGGTGGCCAGCCGGGTTTCGCCGTGGCGACGCTCAAAGCGGACGGTCGCGGCGCCATGCACCGCGACCTTTTTCTCCTCAACGCCGCGTTCGGCCTTTTGCCGCTCAGCCACCGTCAGGTCCAGCACCACGCCCCCCGTTTGCGTTCCGTCACCAAACCACTGTGCCGGAAGGAGAGGGCGCGGCGCAACGCGGGAGACTTTACCCGAGGGCAATCGGGTGAAGGCTTCCACATCCATGAAAGCCCTTCTCCCCTTGCGGGAGAAGGGTTGGGATGAGGGGTGCGGACGGCTGAAAGCCGTTGGAAATCTGAGATTTCACCCCCTCACCCCAACCCCTCTCCCGCGAGGGGCTACGGCATTCACACATCTTCGGTTTGGGCAACTCATTGGAAGAAAAAGAACTTTTCTCCGTCATTCCCGCGAAGGCGGGAATCCAGACTTACCTATAGGGTTCGTCTGGCAAACTCTGGATCCCCGCCTGCGCGGGGATGACGGAAAATCCGTTCCATTTCAATTGGTTGCAGCAAGAAAAAGATGTGTGAATGCCGTAGCCCGCGAGGGGAGAGGGGCTTCATCAGCACTCAATGGTTCAAGCGATGGCCCTGGACTTTACCCGAGGATCTCCGCGATGGCCTCGCGCTCGTCCACCTCTTCCTCGAAGCGGGCGAGTTCGACGCCCAGCGCGTCGCGGATCGACACCATGCCGACGGCCTTGCCGCCGTCGGCCACCGGCAGGTGGCGGAAGCCGCCCTCATGCATCAGGTGCAGGGCGTGGACCATCGGGCGGTCGGGCGCGATGGTGGTGGGGTCGGCGGTCATGACCTCGCCAACCGTCGTGCGGTCGGGGTCGAGGTTGCCCGCGAGAACCCGGAACAGCGCGTCGCGTTCGGTGAAGATGCCGATCAGCCGGTCGTCCTCCACCACCATCAGGGCGCCGATCCGGTATTCCTTCATCATGTGGGCGGCGGTGCGCACGGTGGCGCTGGTGGGAACGCTGTAGATTTGTTGATTGCGCACGACGGCGCGGATGGGCCGGTTGGGCATGGACGTCGCTCTCTCTTGGGTTTGCGCGTTGGCAAGGATCGCACCGCCGACGGCTCTTGACCGTCGAGCCTTGGCGATGGGCGGTTTCGTCCGGCGATTGGCGACCGGGCGGTTTGCTTGTTGCTGCAAACTCCGCCATTTCTTGCAAAAGTTACGCTATAGACCCTGGGCGCGCAACATCAGGGTTGGCCGCAATCCGTCGCGGCCAACATTTCAAAGAGCTTCACACGTCCAACGGATGGCTGGGCCGGTTGCCGGTTGGCCAGGGTTCGCCCAAATCCTCCACCAACACGCGCCAGGAGGCCGACTCCAGGCGCAGGCGGCCTCCCCCGGCGAAGGTCAACAGCAGGCCGTCCGTTCCGTCGGGCGCGATGGCCAGCAACTCCAGGATTTGCGCGCGGTTTTTGACGTCGAAGCCGCGCCGTTTGACGCCGGTGACGCCCTCCACCCGCAACCCGCACTGGACCCGCTCGTAAGGGGCGAGGTGATCGTCGTCCGCCGCCGGGCCGGGGCGGGAGCGGTCCGCCGCCTCCCAGCGGAAGCGGCTGACCACCATGACGAAACGCCGCTCATCCGGCAGGAAATCCATGTCGCCGATCGGCAGAATGGCGTCCTGAAGGCAGGCCGAAACGATCTTCAGATCCTCGGCGTCTTCCGCGCGCAGGCGAATCGGGGTCACAGTCATGGCGCCTCTCGTTGGGGGCGGGAGGCTGGGATCAGTCCTCGCCGCCGTGAATGCGTTCGATGTCGGCCCCGCAAGCGGCCAGCTTCTCTTCCACCCGCTCATAACCACGGTCGAGGTGGTAGACGCGGTTGACCATCGTCTCCCCCTCCGCCGCCAACCCGGCGAGGACCAGCGACACCGACGCGCGCAAATCCGTCGCCATGACCGGCGCGCCGGTCAACCGACCGACCCCGCGCACCAGCGCCGAAGAGCCGTGCACGGTGATCCGCGCGCCCATCCGGGTCAGTTCCGGCGCGTGCATGAAGCGGTTTTCAAAAATGGTTTCCGTAATCATCGCCGCGCCCGACGCCGTGCACATCAGGGCCATCATCTGGGCCTGAAGGTCGGTGGGAAAACCGGGATACGGCTCGGTCATCACATCGACGCCGTGCAGTTCGCCGTTGGCGCGCGACACGCGGATTCCGTTCTCGATCTCCTCAAAAGCGACGCCGGCGGGGGCCAGGGCCTTGACCGCCGCCTTTATCAGATCGAGACGGGTGTTCAGGATGTCAAGACGGCCGCCGGTCATCGCCGCCGCCATGGCGTAGGTGCCGGTTTCGATGCGGTCGGCCACCACCATGTGGCGGGCGCCGTGCAGCCGGTCCACCCCTTCGATCACCAGGCGGTCGCTGCCGATGCCGGTGATCTTCGCGCCCATCTTCACCAGGCATTCGGCCAGATCGCTGACCTCCGGCTCGCGCGCGGCGTTGACCAGGATCGTCGTTCCTTTGGCCAGCGTCGCCGCCATCAGCAGATTCTCGGTGGCCCCGACCGACACCTTGGGGAAGACATACTCCGCCCCGCGCAGGCCGCCCTTGGGGGCCTTGGCGACGATGTAGCCGCCTTCGATGCGGATGTCGGCGCCCATCGCCTCCAGACCCTTGATGTGCAGGTCCACGGGCCGCGCGCCGATGGCGCAGCCGCCGGGCAGCGACACCTTGGCCTCGCCGCAGCGGGCGAGCAGCGGACCCAGAACCAGCACGCTGGCGCGCATCTTGCGGACCAGATCATAGGGGGCGGTGGTGTTGGTGATGTCGCGCGCGGTGAAGGACACCGCCCGCCCGGCGCAATCGCCGCCCGCCCCTTCCATGTGGATCGCCACGCCATGTTGCAGCAGCAGATTGCACAGGGTGTTGATGTCCGCCAGGATCGGCAGGTTGGTCAACGTCAGCGTTTCGTCGCAGAGCAGCGCCGCCGTCATCAGCGGCAGCGCGGCGTTTTTGGCGCCGCCAACGGTGATGGCGCCGTTCAGCGGGCGACCGCCGCGAATGCGGATTTTGTCCATGGGGTCTCTCGCTTCTCTGCGATCAGGTTTGAATGCGCAACAACGTCAGAGGCGGGGCAGGGTGACGCCCTTTTGCCCCATATATTTGCCCGCCTTGTCGGCGTAGGACACTTCACAGATGCTGTCGCCCTTCAAGAACAGGAACTGGCAGAGTCCTTCGTTGGCGTAGACCTTGGCGGGCAGCGGCGTGGTGTTGGAGATCTCCAACGTCACATGGCCTTCCCATTCGGGTTCCAGCGGCGTCACGTTGACGATCAGGCCGCAGCGCGCGTAGGTGCTTTTGCCCAGGCAGATCACCAGCACGTCGCGCGGGATGCGGAAATACTCCACCGTGCGGGCCAGCGCGAAGCTGTTGGGCGGGATGATGCAGACGTCGGTCTTGCGGTCGACGAAGCTGCTGCCGTCGAATTGTTTGGGATCGACGATGGCGTTGTCGACGTTGGTGAAGATCTTGAACTCGTCGGCCACCCGCGCGTCATAGCCATAGGACGACACGCCGTAGGAGATCACCCCCTCGCGCTTTTGGGTCTCGACGAACGGCTCGATCATGCCCTTGGTCTCGGCCATCTCGCGGATCCATGTGTCCGGCATGATGCCCATCGGCGGGGTACTCCTTGGCGTGACGATCTGGGGGATTGCGTGTGCGTTCGGTTTGTAGCGGACCCGGCCCGCAGGCTCAAGGACGGCAAACGTGCCATGCCCTGGCGGAAGGGCGTTTCTTGCGGTCATTCCCCCGCCGCTTTGGCATGATCGTGGGCATGACTGACGATTCCCTGATCCTGTCCGTTGCGGACGCCGCCGATCTGCCCGACGCCGACCGCGTGTTCGCCGGGCTGAAGGCCTACAACGAAGCGGCCTCCGGTCGCGCTTATGACCGCCGCGACCTTGTGGTGGTCGCCCGCGACGCCGCCGGAGAATTGCGCGGCGGGCTGGTCGGCTACACCAATTGGGATTGGCTGTATGTCGATCTGCTGTGGGTGGCCGACGGCGGGCGCGGCGGCGGTTTGGGGGCGCGCTTGCTCGACGCGGCGGAGGGTGAGGCGCGGGCGCGCGGCTGCCGCTGGTCGCGGCTCTACACCTATGACTTCCAGGCGCCGGGCTTCTACCCGAAATGCGGCTATGAGGAATGGAGCCGGATGGAGGGCTACCCCGAGGGCCACACGCAAATCTGGTTCCGCAAGACGCTGGCCTGAGTCGAAACGGTCGTCTCAGCGGTCAATCAACAACAACAGCCCGTGGCTGCCGGGCAAAACGCGGTGCGGAACCCCGGCGGGCACGACATAAAGGTCGCCGGGGCCGCAGACGATCCGCTCGCCCGGAATTTCCAGCTCCATCCGCCCGTCGAGGACGTAGAGAGCCTCCTCGTAATCCGGGTGGTCTTCCCAATCGATCCCGGCCTCGTCCATGCGGATGATCTTGATGGCGCAGGGACCGACCCGGCCAACGACGCGGGAGCGCCACGCTTCGGGCAAAGCGGCGGCGTCGATGGGCAGGTTGATGGCGCGGTTGGTCACGGGGGGCGTCCTTACAGGGAAGCGAAGGGGCGGGCGGTCAGGCCTTGCCCGTCCCGTCCGCCGGATCATTTTGCTCGCGCTGGCGGGCCTGATCCTTGCGCTTGCGCAGATTTTCACGCAAGCGGGCGGCCAGACGGTCGTCGCGGCTGACGCCCGCTTTGGGTTTCGCCGCTGGCGTCGTCGCGGGCTTTGGGATGTCCGTCATCGGATCGGTCGTCGCAAAGGGGCAGACTTGCGCGGGTCAATGATCGGAATGATGGAGGATTTCGTCGCGCAGACCCGTGTCATAGCCCATGCCCAGCGCGGTGACGGTGGCCTGATCGGATTCCTGCTTCAACAGGCCCTTGCGCTCCAGAATGGTCCAGACGGCCGGGTTGCGCAGGCCGGTGGCGTCCTTGGACGCGACGACGGCGTGGCCGAGGTGGAAATGGTTGCCGTGCGCGCTGGGCAGGCCCGTGACCAGGAAGGCGCCGGGTTCTTCGGCCGGCTTGTTCTCCAACCGCGCCACCTCCTGCAACAGGGTCAGGGTGCGGAGTTGCAGCGGGTTCAGGTTCAACGGGTTCTTCTTGGGGGGCATCGTGCTGACCATCATTTTGG
Organism: Azospirillum sp. FG154; assembly: GCF_057809575.1. NCBI lineage: Bacteria > Pseudomonadati > Pseudomonadota > Alphaproteobacteria > Rhodospirillales > Azospirillaceae > Azospirillum > Azospirillum sp. FG154. Next base: position 53,181 of record NZ_JBMDKF010000033.1, read on the forward strand.
TAAAACATCGCGGGTCGGCGCAGTAGACCGGCAGGACGGCGCGCCTGTCAAGCCGCGCAAACCCGCTTTGAACGCTGGCGCGGCGCCGACCGCTCGGGCATAAGACGAGCGCCGGATCACGCGCCCGGTCGTTTCGCATTGAGGGCCACCGACCATGACTGTTCTCGTCACCGGCGTCGCCGGTTTCATCGGTTCGCACGTCGCCGACGCCTTGCTGAATCGTGGGCAGGAGGTTCTCGGCCTCGACACTCTCAACGATTATTACTCGGTCGCCTTGAAAGAGGCGCGCTTGGCCCGGCTGCTGGGGCGGCCCGGCTTCCGCTTCGTCAAGGCCGACATCGCCGACCGGGCGACGGTGGAAGGCCTGTGGCCGGAGTTCCAGGACGTCGCCGGGGTGGTTCATCTGGCCGCGCAGCCGGGGGTGCGCTATTCGCTGGAAAACCCCTACGCCTATGTGGACGCCAACGTGACGGGCCAAGTGGCGATGCTGGAGGCGGCGCGGCGGATGCCGAAGCTGGCGCATTTCGTCTACGCCTCCTCCTCCTCCGTCTATGGCGGCAACCGGAAGACGCCCTTTTCGGTCGAGGACCGGGTGGACAGCCCGGTGTCGATCTACGCCGCGACCAAGAAGGCGGCGGAGATGATGACCTTTTCCTACAGCCACCTTTACAAGATTCCGGCCACGGGTTTGCGCTTCTTCACCGTTTACGGCCCCTGGTGCCGCCCGGACATGGCGACCTACCAGTTCACCGACGCGATCATGGCGGGGCGGCCGATCCGGGTGTTCAACGGTGGCAAGATGAAGCGCGACTTCACCTACATCGACGACATCACCGCTGGCGTGCTGGCGAGCCTGGATCGCCCGGCGCCGCCGGATGACGAGACCGGCGCGCCGCATCGGGTCTACAATCTGGGCAACAACCGTTCCGAAGAGCTGATGCGCTTCATCGCGGTGCTGGAAGAGGCGTTGGGCCGCAAAGCGGTCATGCGGATGGAGCCGCTCCAGGCCGGGGACATCCCGGAAACCGCCGCCGACATCGAGATCAGCCGCCGCGATTTGGGGTTCGAGCCGACCACGCCCATCGAGATCGGCTTGCCCCGCTTCGCCGCGTGGTACCGGGATTATCACAAGATTGCCTGACGCGACCGCCATGCCCCTGTCTGAAACGCCCATCGCCGCGTCCCGCCGCCGCATCCTGTTCCTCGTCACCGAGGACTGGTTTTTCTGGGCGCACCGTTTGCCGATGGCGCGGGCCGCGCGCGACGCCGGGTTTGAGGTCGGCGTCGCCACCCGCGTCGATCAGCATGGCGCGCGCATCCAGGCCGAAGGTTTCACCCTGCTGCCGCTCGACTGGGACCGGCGCAGCACCAACCCCATCGCCGCCATCGCCGCCATCGCCGCGCTGGTCCGGCTGTACCGGCGCGAAAAACCCGATCTGGTTCATCACGTCGCCTTGAAGCCGGTGGTCTTCGGCGGTCTGGCGGCGCGGATCGCCGGGGTTCCTTGCGTCTTGAACACGCTGACCGGGCTGGGCGACCTGTTCATCGACGGCGACCGCAAGCTGTTGCGGGCGGTGGTCGGCCTCGCGTTGCGGCTCGTCACCCGCCGGGCCAACTCTCTGCTGACGGTGGAGAATGGCGATGATCGCCGCTTCCTGACCGACGGCGGCCTCGCCCCACGCGACGGGGTGGTGGTGGTGCGCGGGTCGGGGGTGGACGTCGATCATTACGCGCCGCTGCCCGAACCCGCCGACGGCCCGGTGACGGTGGCCTTCGCCGGACGCATGACCGCCAACAAGGGGGTGGCCACGCTGGTCGAGGCGCACCAGCGGGTGGTCGCGCGCGGGGTTTCGCTGCGGCTGTTGCTGGCGGGCGCGCCCGATCCGGGCAACCAGACCAGCCTGTCGGTGGAGCAGCTTGAACGCTGGGCGGCCCTGCCGATGGTCGAATGGCTGGGCAAGGTCGCGGACGTGCGCACGGTCTGGGCGCGCTGCCACGTCGCGGCGTTGGCCTCCCGCCGCGAAGGTTTGCCGGTCAGCCTGATGGAGGCGGCGGCCTGCGGACGCCCCTTGATCGCCGCCGACGTGCCGGGTTGCCGGGAGATCGTCGTCGATGGCGACAACGGCCTGCTCGTGCCGCCCGACGATCCGGCGGCGCTGGCCGACGCGCTGGAGCGCATGGCGACCGACGCCGATTTCCGCCATCGCTGCGGCGCGCGCAGCCGCGCCATGGTGCTGTCCGATCTGGCGTCTGACCGGGTCGGCGCCATCATGGTGGAGCATTACCGCGCGTTGATCGCCCGATCCGTCTCTTCCCGTTCCGCTCCTCCCGCTCCGCAAGTCCGGTGACGTCATGACGGCGACGCTTCTTCTTTCTTTGGCGACGCTCGTGGTCGCCATGGCGATGGCCGCCGGGCTGACCGGCTGGGTCGGCGCGTGGCTGCGGCGCAAGGCCATCCTCGATCACCCGAACGAGCGGTCGAGCCATTCGGCCCCGACCCCGCGCGGCGGCGGCTGGGGGATCCTGCTGACCCTGCTGCCGGGCTGGGCCGCCATCGCCCTGTTGGTCAAGGCCGACGTCGGCGTGTGGATGATTTTGGGCGGGGCGGCGGCCTTGATGGCGGTGTCCTGGATCGACGACCGTCGGACCTTGCCCCCGGCCCCCCGCTTCCTGTCGCAAATCGCCGTGGTCGCCCTTGGCCTCGGCGCCTTGCCCGCCGACGGGCTGGTGTTCCAAGGGGTGCTGCCCTTCTGGGCGGATCGGCTGGTCGCGGCGGTCGGCTGGCTGTGGTTCGTCAACCTCTTCAACTTCATGGACGGCATCGACGGTCTGGCCGGGTCGGAGGCCGCGACCATCGGCGGCGGCGTCGCCCTGGTCGGCGCGCTGGCCGGGCTGGATCCGGCGCTGGGCCTGTATGGGCTGGCGGCGGCGGGGGCGGCGCTGGGTTTTCTGGTCTGGAACTGGCATCCGGCCAAGCTGTTCATGGGCGACGTCGGCAGCGTGCCGTTGGGCTTTGCCCTGGGTTGGCTGCTGCTGAGTCTGGCGGCGTTGGGTCATTGGCCCGCCGCGCTGCTGATTCCCGCTTATTTCCTGACCGACGCGACCGTCACGCTGTTGCGCCGGTTGATTGAGGGCAAGAAGGTCTGGCAGGCCCACCGCGAGCATTTCTATCAAAAAGCCACGCAGCGCGGGCGCAACCACGCGCAGGTCGTCCGGCTGGTTCTGGGCTTGAACGCCGTTCTCGTGGCTCTGGCCGCGCTGTCGCCGACGATGGGCTGGCCGGTGTTGGCGCCGGGCGCGGCGGCGGTGGCTTTGTTGCTGGCCGCTCTGGCCCGTCCGGCGCGGGTGGCGGTCTGATGCGGGTTCTGGTCACAGGGGCCAACGGCTTCGTTGGTCGCGCGCTGGTTCCGTTGTTGGCCGCGCGCGGCCATTGGGTGCGCGCCGCCGTCCGCAAACCCGGAACCAGCGCGCCGGGCGCCGCCGAGACGGTCGCCGTCGGCGAGATCGGGCCGGACACCGATTGGAGCCACGCGCTCGACGGTATCGACGCGGTGGCCCATCTGGCCGCCCGCGTCCATGTGATGAAGGACACGGCGTCCGACCCGCTCGCCGCCTTCCGGCAGGTCAACAGCGCCGGAACCCGGCGCTTGGGCGAAGAGGCGGCGCGGCTGGGCGTCAAACGTCTGCTGTTTCTCAGCAGCGTCAAGGCGCTGGTCGATGAAAGCCAGCCGGAGCCGCTCAGCGCCGCCACCACGCCCAACCCGCATTCGCCCTATGGGGTGTCGAAGCTGGAGGCCGAACGCGCCTTGACCGACGTCGCCGCCCGTACCGGGTTGGAGGTGGTGATCATCCGCCCGCCGCTGGTCTATGGCCCCGGCGTCGCCGGGAATTTCCGCAGCCTGCTGAAACTGGCGGCGACGGGGCTGCCCTTGCCGCTGGGCGGGCTGGAGAACCGGCGCAGCTTGATCTTCGTCGGCAATCTGGCCGACGCCATTGTCACGGGATTGACCCACGCCAACGCGCCCGGCGGGTGTTTTCTGGTGCAGGACGGCGCGCCGGTGTCCACCAGCGCGTTGATCCGGGCCATCGGCGCGGCGCTGGGCAAACCGGCGCGGCTGATTCCGCTGCCGCTCGGGCTGCTGGCTTTGGGCGCGCGGTTGACGGGCAAACAGGCGGTGTTCGACCGGATCGCCGGGTCGTTGACGGTGGACGACCAAGCGATCCGCCATGCGCTGGACTGGCGCCCGCCGCACGATTTTGCGTCCGGGTTGCGCGTCACGGCGGAATGGTTCAAAGCTTCACGCGGCTGATTCCGAGGCGACCGACCTCCGGCGGCGGAACGACAACAGGGCAAGCGGCATGCGAATCCCGTCTCCACGGGCGTTTCTCGTCTATCTCCACGATCTGACCATGACCGGCGTGGCCGTCGCGGCGGCGCTGTATCTTCGGGTCGGGGCCACGGCCTTTGGTTTTTACGCCGACGCGCTGACCACGGCGCTGCCGATGATGGTCGGGATTTCCGCCGTCGTCTTCGTGCTGTTCGGCCTGTATCGCGGAATCTGGCGCTACGCCTCCGTTCCCGATCTGGTCCAGTTGATCCGCGCCGTCACCGTGGCGGTTTTGTGTTTCGTCTTGGCGATGTTCCTGCTGAATAGGCTGGAATCGCTGCCGCGCTCGCTGCCGCTGATATTGTGGCTGGTGCAGATCGTCCTGCTGGGCGGGCCGCGCTTCGCCTACCGGCTGTTCAAGGACCGCCGCCTCAATCTGCGCGAGGAGGGCGGCGCGGCGCCGCGCATTCCGGTGCTGCTGTTGGGCGTCGGCGATGCGGCGGAGCTGTTCATCCGCTCGCTCGACCAGTCGGGGCAGGCGGTTTACCGGGTGGTCGGCATCCTGGACGACAAGGGCCGCCGCGTCGGCCACGCCGTGCGCGGCGTGGCGGTGCTGGGCGGTCCCGACGATCTGGAGACGGTGGTCGCCGCGCTGGAGCGCAAGGGCGACCGTCCGCAACGGTTGATCGTCGCCAAGGGGTCGAACGAGATCGACGGCGCGACCCTGCGCGCTCTGCTCGATCAAGCCGAAGCGTTGGGGCTGATCCTGTCGCGTCTGCCCAGCCTGACCGAGTTCAAATCGGCGCTGGGCGAGGGCAAGGGCATCGAGGTGCGCCCCATCGCGCTGGAGGATCTGCTGGGCCGTCCGCAGGCCGTGCTGGACGGCGCCGCCGTCGCCGGGTTGATCGCCGGGCGGCGCGTCGTGGTGACGGGGGCGGGCGGCACCATCGGCAGCGAACTGGTCCGCCAGATCGCCGCGCTGACCCCGGAAAGCCTGACCCTGGTCGATTTCGGGGAGTTCAACCTCTACAGCATCGAGATGGAGGTGCGGGAGCGTTTCCCCGCCCTCGACACCCGCGCCGTCATCGCCGACGTGCGCGACCGTGACCGGGTGTTCCGCTTTTTCCACGAGGTCAAACCGGCCCTGGTCTTCCACGCCGCCGCCCTGAAGCATGTGCCGCTGGTCGAGGCCAACCCGTGCGAGGGGGCGTTGACCAACGTCATCGGCACCCGCAACGTCGCCGACGCGGCGCGGACGGCGGGCTGTCTGGCGATGGTGCTGATTTCCACCGACAAGGCGATCCGCCCGACCAGCATCATGGGCGCGGCCAAACGCTTCGCCGAAACCTATTGCCAGGCGCTGGACGTGCTGCCGCCGCGCGACGGGGCGGCGACGGCGACCCGTTACATGACCGTGCGCTTCGGCAATGTGCTGGGGTCGTCGGGGTCGGTGGTGCCGCTGTTCACCCGCCAACTGGCCAAGGGCGGGCCGCTGACCGTCACCCACCCCGACATGCGCCGCTATTTCATGACGGTGCGCGAGGCGGTGGAGCTGGTGCTCCAGGCCTCGGCCCACGGGGTGACGCGGGGCGAGGATCGCGGCAAGGTGCTGGTGCTGGACATGGGCGAGCCGGTGAAGATCGCCGATCTGGCCCGCCAGATGATCCGGCTGGCGGGCTATCGGCCCGGCGTGGACATCCAGATCGCCTTCACCGGCCTGCGGCCCGGCGAAAAGCTGTTCGAGGAAATCCTGACCGCCACCGAGGCGCCGACCCACACGGCGGCGGACGGCGTGTTCCTCGCCTCGCCCCGCCTGATTGATTACGCGCTGGTCAATCGCGCGCTGGGCGAGTTGGAAACGGCGGCGCGGGCGGGGGATGACGAGCGGGTTTTGACCATTCTGGCCAACATCGTGCCCGATTTCCGCGCCGAAGCGGTGCTGCCGCCCGCCGACGCCATGGCCGCCCCGTTGAACGGATCGCGGGAGGGCTGAGAAAAGATCGGAGGATGCGTTTTCCCGGCTTGCATCCCCGAAAAGCCTGTGGCATAACCCGCGCCACTTCAGGGGGCGGCCAGCCTGGACGCCCCTCGCGAGTGTGTCGGTTCAGTTTTCTTCGGTTTCCGGCGCTGCCGTAGCTCAGTGGTAGAGCACTCCCTTGGTAAGGGAGAGGTCGAGAGTTCAATCCTCTCTGGCAGCACCATCCTCCGATCCGAACCGCGCATGTCGCCCGGCGCTGCCGTAGCTCAGTGGTAGAGCACTCCCTTGGTAAGGGAGAGGTCGAG
>NZ_JBMDKF010000034.1:0-54747 GCF_057809575.1 Azospirillum sp. FG154
TTGGGCCCGCTGATTAAGAGTCAGCTGCTCTACCAACTGAGCTATGCGCCCATCTGCGTCGTTCGTTTGGCCGCGATCACCCGCGAACCCAGCCGGAACCACACGGCTGTCAAGAAATGGTGGGCGCACAAGGACTCGAACCTTGGGCCCGCTGATTAAGAGTCAGCTGCTCTACCAACTGAGCTATGCGCCCATCTCTTGAGGATCACCAACCGCCGGGTTTGCGTCGCCGCGCGCCCAACCGACTGGTCATCATCCCGGGCCAGCGGTGAAGCCCGCCCGGTGTGGCGCGGTTTATAGCGAAGCCGTCCGGGGCTGTCGATAGCAAAATTCAGCGTCCGGCGGATTTTTTCCGGCGGCCCGTCGCGGGCGGGCGATGGACCGTAGCCGCGTCGGCCCGCCCCCTCCCCGCCCGCGCGGCGGCGGCGGCGCCCCCGCCAATGAAACACCGGCCTCCCGCCGGGCCGGGGCCTGTTCCACGGTCGCTCACACGGCGATGGCTCGCCGTCGGTCGCGGGACGCGCGGCGCCGAAGGACGCCGCGCGGGCGCGGGACGGGCTGTTCCGCTGGCTCCAACCCCGCCAAACGCCTGGATTTTCGCAGGTTCGTTGCCCCGCCGGGCCGACCGCTGTAGGACTCGAACGACGGTGGTTTCGCGGGGATCCCTCCGGGAGAGCCGCCCTGTGCGGAGGGGCGAATGGAACAAGTGAACAGCGCGGCGAAAACTGTTTCATCCTGTTTCAAACGTTCCATTCGCCCCCTCCCCACCGGGCGGCGCGGTCGCTTGTGGAACGGGGCGGCGGCGGCTACACCGTCGCAGCGAAACGGGCGTCAGCGGCGGCGCGGGATGACGGGGGGCGCGGGGGCATGGGCGTTTTGGCGGGCGATGGGGCGAGCGGTTGGACGGATGGGTATGTCGGCGGGATCGACTACATCCGCGCCTTTTACCGGGACTGGTCGCCCGCCCTGCTGTCCTTCGCCCTGACGCTGCGGGGCTGGCGCCCGCCCGACGCGCTGCGCGACGGGCGTTTCACCATGGCGGAGCTGGGTTGCGGCCATGGGCTGACCAGCGCGGTTCTGGCCGGAGCCAACCCGCAGGCCCGGTTCGAGGCGATGGACTTCAACCCCGCCCACATCGCGGGCGCCCGGCGGCTGGCCGGGGATGGCGGGCTGACCAACGCCCTGTTCCTGGAGGACAGCTTCGCCGAGCACGCCCGGCGCGACGGGCCGCCGCTGGACGTCGCCGCCCTGCACGGCGTGTGGTCGTGGGTCAGCGCCGACAACCGGGCCATTCTGGTCGATCTGCTGCGCCGCCGTCTGGCCCCCGGCAGCATCGCCTTCGTCAGCTACAACGCCCTGCCCGGCACGCTGGCCCACATGCCGTTGCGCCGGGTGCTGGTCGAACGCTGCGCCGCCGACGTCGGCCCGCTGCCCGAGCGGATCGAGCGGGCGGTGGAGTTCGCCGCGCGGCTGGCCGCGCAGGGCGGCGGCTGGTTCGCCGGGGTCGAGGGGGTGGTGGAGCGCATCGAGTCGTTGCGCGGCAAATCGGCCAACTACATCGCGCACGAGTATCTGAACCGCGACTGGACCGCCTTTTACCACGCCGACGTCGTCCGCGAGCTGGCCGCCGCCAAGCTGGAGTTCGCCGGGGCCGCCGTGCCGATGGAGCAGTTGGACGACCTCACCCTCTCCCCCGCCGCGCAAGCCCTGGCGGCGGAGGCGGGCGACCCCGCCCAGGCGGAAACCCTGCGCGACATCCTGACCAACCGCAGCTTCCGCCGCGACCTGTTCATCAAGGGCGGCGAGCGCCTGAGCGCCGCCGAACGCCGCGCCCGGCTGCGCGCCAGCCGCTTCGCCCTGCTGGTCCCCGCCGACGATCTGCCGGACAGCGCCTCCACCCCCGTCGGCCGCCTGCCCTTCCCCCGCGCCGTCCACGGCCCCTTGGCCGAGGCGCTGGCCGAAGGGCCGCAGAGCGTGGGCGCGCTGCTCGCCCGCCCGGCGCTGGCCGCGCAGGGGGACGACGCGGTGGTCCGCGCCCTGGTTCTGCTGACCAGCCTGGGCCTCGTCGCCCCCGCCCTGGCCGAAGACGCGACCGGCGAGCGGCAGGCGCAGGCCGACCGCTTCAACGCGGCGGTGCTGGAGCGTCACCGTTTCGACGACGCGCCCGGCCATCTGGCCGCGCCGCTGCTGGGATCGGGGGTGGCGGCGTCGCGGATCGAGGCGCTGTTCCTGCTGGCCGCCCGTCATGGCGAAGATCCGGCGGAGCGCGCCTGGACCCATCTTTCCGCCGACGGCGCGCGTCTTGGCCGCGACGGTCGCTATTTTGACGGCGCGGAGGACAACCTCGCCGAACTGCGCCGCCGCCACGCGATCTTCACCGCCCGGCGGCTGCCGGTGTTGACTCAGTTGGGGGTGCGTTGACAGAGAGACAGGAGGGTTATTTGCCCGCGCCAGCCAATTTGGGCAGCTTTTCGGCGATGCCGTACAGCTCTTCCCGCCGCCGGATCTCGTCGAACACGTCGTTCGGTCGGATGTTCAGGGTCGCCCACAGGACCGACAGATTGTAGAGCAGGTCGGCGCTTTCGTTGATGACGCCCTGGCGGTCCTCGTTCATGGCGTCGAGCGCCACCTCGACCGCCTCCTCCCCGACCTTTTTGGCGATCTTCTTCGGCCCGGCGGCGATCAACCGCGCGGTCTTGGATTCGGCGGGGTCCATGTCCTTGCGCTCAAGAATGGCGTCGTACAGGCGGATCAGGGCGTCGGTCATGGCGGGCGATCAATCAAAAACAGGATGGAATGTTTCGACAGCGTGAACCCGTCGAAACAATTTTTCCATAGTCCTGTCATATAAGATTCGCTTTTGCCCGCCCGCCGTTGCCGAAAATCACCAACCCCGCCACCCGTTCAGGGGGCGGGATCGCACGAACGGTCGGCCTTCGGGCGCTCGTCCAACAGGGGCCGCCCGGTGCTGACGTAATGCACCACCTCGGCGATGTTGGTGGCGTGGTCGCCGATGCGCTCCAGATTCTTGGCGATCATCATCAGATGCATGTGGGCGGAGAATTGGCCGGGCGAGGCTTCCGCCGACCGTTCGATCTCGGCGCACAGGCTGGTGTAGAGCGCGTCCACCTCGTCGTCCGTGCTCCAAATCCGCATGGCCGCCGCCGCGTCGTTGTCGACATAGGCGTCGATGACGCTGGTCAGCCGCTCGCGCACCAGCCGCCCCAGATTGGGCAGGCCGAGCAGCGGGGCGGTGTCGGGAAACACCTCGATGGCCGCCGCGCGCTTGGCCGAATTGGCGGCGTGGTCGCCGACCCGCTCCAGATTGGCGGCGATCTTCAGGGCCGCGACCACCTCGCGCAGATCGTCGGCCACCGGCTGGCGCAGCACCAACAGGCGCATGCAATGGGCCTCGATCTCATGCTCGAAGGAATCGAGCCGGGCGTCGGCGCGGACGATTTCCAGGGCCAGATCGGGGTTGCGCTGAGTCAGGCAGGTCAGCGCCTGGTCAAGCTGGGTTTCCGCCGCGCCCGCCATTTGGACGATGGCGGACTTCAGCCGCTTCAGAGCGTCCTCGAACGCGGACACGATGTGCGGGGTGGAGTTCGTCATCAATGCGGACCTTTCCAAGCGACGGGTAACGGGATGTTTACCAAGCGGCACCATAGCGCCGAAACGTTACCGGACCATGACGGCCCTGACCAGATCGTTGCGCGGCGCAGCCCCGTCGTTGGCCGCGTTGGCTGTCTGGAAGGATTGATTTTGCAGCGCAGCACTGTCACAAGGCGGGGTATGGGGCGCCAGGGCTTCGGCCAAAACCAAGGCGTCCCGCACCCGAACACCACGGACGACGATGCTCGCCATGATCGAACGCCGCTTTGAACAGGTTATTTTCGCCAGCCGCTGGCTGCTCGCGCCCTTTTATCTTGGGCTGGTGATCGCGTTGGGCCTGTTGATGATAAAGTTCATCCAGGAAGTCCTCCACATCGCCCCCCATGTGTTGGACATGGCGGAAAAGGACGTTCTGCTGGCCGCGTTGACGCTGATTGATCTGTCGCTGGCTGGAAATCTCATGCTGATGGTGATTTTCTCCGGCTATGAGAATTTCGTCTCGAAGATCGACGTCGCCAACCACGAAGACCGCCCGGACTGGATGGGCAAGGTCGATTTCGGCGGGCTGAAGCTGAAGCTGATCGCCTCCATCGTCGCCATCTCCGGCATCCATCTGCTCAAGGCTTTCATGAACCTGCCCAACGTCGCGCATGACGAGTTGATGTGGCTGGTCATCGTTCACATGACCTTCGTCGTGTCGGGCGTGCTGCTGGCCCTGATGGATCGGCTGGAAGGCCACCGCCATGGCCCAAGCAAGAACGCGGAAGAGCATTGAGCGCCCACCTGCGCCGTTGCTTTTCGTCACAATCCCGTTGCGGCGCAGCATGAATCGGCCTAGACAGGGCCGAGGTGAACAAGGGAGCCTTCGCGGCCTGCGGCATGACCCGCTGGCGCTTCCCCTCGCCTCGCCAAAACGCCGTCGTATCCGCCCGACGTTACAGTCAGGTCGCGAGCGGCGGCGAGAGTTTCGCGTTCGGGCGCACTCCGCGCTTGAGCGTGCCGATGCATTCGTCTATGGAACCGTCGCTGGACATGCTATGCCATGCCGCTGACAAGGCCGTCTCAACCGCTTTGAAGAGTCCGTCAACTCCATGCTTTCCAAACTGCTTGGCGTATTGTCCGCCGACATGGCGATCGACCTCGGGACGGCCAACACCTTGGTGTATGTCAAGGGGCGAGGCATCGTGTTGAACGAGCCGTCCGTGGTGGCCATCGCCAATGTGCGCGGCAAGAAGCAGGTTCTCGCCGTTGGCGACGAAGCGAAGATGATGCTGGGCCGCACGCCAGGCAACATCCAGGCCATCCGTCCCCTGCGCGACGGCGTCATCGCCGATTTCGAGGTGGCGGAGGAAATGATTAAGCATTTCATCCGCAAGGTTCACAACCGTCGCAGCTTCGCCAGCCCACAGGTCATCATCTGCGTGCCGTCGGGGTCGACCGCCGTTGAGCGCCGGGCCATCCAGGAATCGGCGGAAGCCGCCGGCGCCCGCCGCGTGTTTCTCATCGAAGAGCCGATGGCCGCCGCGATCGGCGCCGGGCTGCCGGTGACGGAACCGACCGGCTCGATGGTCGTGGACATCGGCGGCGGCACCACCGAGGTGGCCGTGCTGTCGCTGGGCGGCATCGTCTATTCGCGTTCGGTCCGCGTCGGCGGCGACAAGATGGACGAGGCCATCATCGGCTACATCCGCCGCACCCACAATCTGCTGGTCGGCGAAGGCTCGGCGGAGCGGATCAAGAAAGAAATCGGATCGGCTTGCCCGCCGGAAGACGGCGAAGGCCGCATTCTGGAGATCAAGGGCCGCGACCTGATGAACGGCGTGCCCAAGGAACTCATCATCTCCGAACGGCAGATCGCCGAGTCGCTGGCGGAGCCGGTCTCCGCCATCGTCGAAGCGGTGAAGGTCGCCCTGGAACACACGGCGCCGGAACTGGCCGCCGACATCGTCGACAAGGGCATTGTGTTGACCGGCGGCGGCGCGCTGCTTGGCAACCTCGATTTCGTTCTGCGCCACGCCACCGGCCTGCCGGTGTCGATCGCCGACGACCCGCTGTCCTGCGTCGCGCTGGGCACGGGGCGCGCGCTGGAAGAAATGAAAACCCTGCGAAACGTCTTGGTCAGCGCCTACTGATTGGTGTATGTCTCGAAGGCCTCCGGTTCTTTCGCCATAGGCAAGGCGTGAGAATCGGAGTTCCCCCGTATCTGGACGGGAATATCCTGTGAAGCCTCGCTCCTCCGGCTCCGTCGTCCGTCTTGCCGCCCCCTTGCGGGCACTGGCGCAGCGATTTTCTTTTCTTCTTCTGGTCTTGGCGTCGATTGCCCTGATGATGGTGGGCAAGATCGAATCCGTGTCGGTGGACACCGCGCGCGCGCGCGTGACCGACGCCTTTTCGCCAATCCTCGACGCAATTTCCCGCCCCGCCGCCACCGCCGCCCGCGTCATCGAGTCGGCGGCTGAGGTCGAGAACGCCTTTGACGAAAACCAGCGGCTGAAGGCGGAGAACGCGCGGCTGCTGCAATGGAAACAGGCGGCGTTGCGGCTGGAATCGGAAAACGCCAGCCTGCGCACCCTGCTGCGCGTCACGCCCGAGCCGTCGGTCAGCTTCATCACCGCCCGCGTCATCGCCACGCCCGGCAGCTCTTTTGTCCGCACCCTGGTGGTGATGGCGGGGCGGCGCGAGGGGGTGAAAAAAGGACAGGCCGCTTTGGCCGGAGCCGGCCTGATCGGTCGGGTGATCGAGGTGGGCGAATGGTCGTCGCGGGTTCTGCTGCTGACCGACATCAGCGCCCGAGTCCCCGTCATTCTGGAAAGCTCCCGCCAACGCGCTGTCTTGGCGGGAGACAACTCCGATCAAGCCAAGCTGCTGTATCTCCCGCCGGAATCACCCGTACAGGTGGGCGAGCACGTCGTCACCTCGGGTCATGGCGGGCTGTTTCCGCCCGGTCTGGCCGTGGGCGTCGTGACCTCGGTCAGCGAGCGCGGCGGCGTTCGCGTGTTGCCCAACGCCAATCTGTCGCGGGTGGAGCATTTGCGCCTGGTCGATTTTGGCCTGCCCGGCACCGAGTTCGACTCCTCGCCTGAATGGAAGTAAGGGGCGTGGGCGGGGAACCGATGGGCGCAAGCGTGTGGAGATGACCGCAACCTTTTGGCAAAGGCTGGACAAAGCTGGGCGCAATCTTGCGCCCTTCGCCGTTACGGTGATGCTGGTGCTGGTCGGCATGATCCGTATCCCCGCCCCGGCTTACGCCCCCATCGCGCCTGATCTGACGCTGATTTCTGTCTATTACTGGACGATCCACAGACCTGATCTGATGCGGCCGGGGGTGGCCTTTCTGATCGGGCTGCTACAGGATCTGTTGATCGGCGGGCCGCTGGGCGTCAACGCTCTGATGCTGGTCGTGGCGCAATGGGCGGTGATGAATCAGCGCCGGGTCTTCCTGGCCAGCACCTTCGTTCTGCTGTGGATCGGCTTCGCCATGGTGATGATCGGCGCGGCCTTTCTGCAATGGTTGGCTTTTTCGGTGTTGAGCGCGACCATACTGCCGTTCAAACCGGCCCTGTTCCAAGGGCTGCTGACGGTGGCGATGTTCCCGGCGTTGGGCTGGTTGCTGATCCGGGTTCACCGCGCCTTCCTCAACGGGTAACGGGGTTTCCCTCAGGGCTTCATGAGTTCCATCGACCGCGACACCGACCGATCCCGATTGCTGAGCCGCCGCGCCCTGGTGTTGGGCGGGTTGAAGCTGGCTGGCCTGTCCGCGCTGGTGGGGCGGCTCTATTACCTTCAGGTCATAGAATCGGCGCGCTACACCATGCTGGCGGAGGAGAACCGCATCAGCCTGAGGTTGATCGCCCCCTCGCGCGGCAACATCGTCGACCGTTTCGGCGTGCCTCTGGCGGTCAACGAGCAGAATTACCGCGTCGTCGTCGTGTCGGAACGGACACACAACATCCAGGAAACGCTGGACAAAATTTCCCGCATCGTGCCGCTGACCGAGAGCGACCGCCGCCGCGTGCTGCGTGAATTGCACCGCAAACGCCGCTTCGTTCCCGTCACCGTGCGCGAAAACCTGTCGTGGGAACAGGTCGCGACCATCGAGATGAACACCCCCGACCTGCCGGGCGTGGCCATTGAGGTTGGCGAAATCCGCCACTATCCGCAGGCCGACTCACTGGCCCACATCGTGGGCTATGTTGGCGCGGTGTCTGAAGCGGAGTTGAGCGGCAACAGCGATCCTGTGCTGTCCCTGCCCGGCTTTCGCATCGGCAAGGCGGGCATCGAAAAGTTTCACGAAAAGATTCTGCGCGGCACCGCCGGAACCAGCCAGTTGGAGGTCAACGCGGTCGGTCGCGTCATCCGCGAGTTGTCGCGCGACGAAGGCCAGTCGGGTCGGGAAGTCCAACTGACCATCGACATGGGCATGCAGCGCTATGTCCAGCAACGCCTGTCGCAGGAGCAAAGCGCGTCCGCTGTCGTGATGGACATTCACACCGGCGGCATCTACGCGCTGTGCTCCCACCCCAGCTTCGACCCCAACCAGTTCACTCTGGGCATCAACGCCGAACTGTGGGAGGAGTTGCTGTCCAATCCGGCGACTCCGTTGAACAACAAGGCGGTGGTTGGGCAGTATCCGCCGGGTTCCACCTTCAAGATGATGGTTGCGCTGGCCGGGCTGGAATCCGGCGCGATCAGCAATCACCATTCCGTCTTTTGCCCCGGCTACATGGAGTTGGGCGATCACCGCTTCCATTGCTGGAAAAAAGGTGGTCACGGCACCGTCGACATCGTTGGCGGCCTGCGCCATTCCTGCGACGTTTTCTTTTACGACGTGTCGCGCCGGGTTGGCGTGGACCGCATCGCCGACATGGCCCGGCGCTTTGGCCTGGGTGGTCGCACAGGCCTGGATTTGCCGCACGAACGGCCCGGCGTGATTCCGTCCATCGCCTGGAAAAAGGCGACCTACGGCAAGGGCTGGGACATGGGAGAAACGCTGGTCGCGTCCATCGGTCAGGGTTATGTGCTGGCGACGCCGTTGCAACTGGCGGTGATGACCAGCCGCTTGGCCAACGGCGGTTACGCGGTCAAGCCGCATTTGACCCGACAAATCAAATCGGTCAGCGGCGAACAGACCAGTTGGCCCAGCCTGGGGGTGAAAAAGGAAAATCTCGACCTCGTGCTGCGCGGCATGTACGAGGTTTCCAACGCGCCAAACGGCACCGCCTACAAGTCCCGCATTGTTGAGCCAGGGTTTGAGCTTGCGGGCAAGACCGGCTCAGCCCAGGTTCGCCGCATTTCAATGGCCGAACGCAGCACCGGCGTGAAAAAGAACGAAGATATTCCATGGCGCGAACGCGACCATGCCCTGTTCGTCGCCTTCGCGCCCGTGCAGGCCCCGCGCTACGCCTGCTCCGTCTTCGTCGAGCATGGCGGCGGCGGCTCCACCGTGGCGGCCCCCATCGCCCGCGACATCCTGCTGGAATGCCAGAAGCGCGACCCGGGCCGCGCGTCTGTCGCGGAAAACCCGCCAAACGGCGTCAAAGGCCAACCGAGAGGGTGATGGCGCCCCCTCTCGCCTCTTACGCTTGACTGATTATTTGACGGCGGCGTTGCCACCATCGACGAAGAGGGCCGCCCCCGCCACGAAGCTGGACATCGGCCCTGCCAAGAACAAGGCGGCTTGCGCGATTTCCTCGGGCCGAGCGATGCGCTTGAGCGCGTGCAACCCAGCCGCCCACTCCCGTTGCGCCGTGTCCCCAGCCATGGCGGTGTCCACGCCGCCCGGCAGCAAGGCGTTCGCCCGGACGCCTTTGGCCGCGTAATCCGCCGTCAATCCTTTGACCAACCCCATAAGTCCGGCTTTTGCCGCAGCGTATGCGGCCATGCCAGGAAGGCCGACGCTGGTTCCGACAAAGCTGGAGGTGAACACCAGCGCGCCGCCGCCGCGTTCAAGCAGCGCCGGAACCTGATGGCGCGCGCCCAGAAAGGCCGCCGTCAAGTTGACGGACAAGACGTCCCGCCACTCCTCCAACGTGATCTCGGCCAGCGGTTTGACCGCGCCGACCAGACCGGCGTTGTTGAACGCCACGTCCAGCCCGCCATACGCGGTTTGCGCGGTCTCCACCAACGCCGCCTGCGTATCCTCGTCGGCGACATCTCCCGCCACGGCCCGCGCCTGACCGCCCTTGTCCACAATGGCGGCGACCACCTTATCCAGGGCCGCGCCGGTTCGCGCGTTCACCACCACGGCCGCCCCTTCGGAGGCGAACAGCAGCGCCGTCGCCCGGCCAATTCCCGACGACGCGCCGGTCACAATCGCCACTTTGTCCCGCAAGATCGCCATGTCCTGTGTCTCCTTGGTTGGAAACGCAGAGCTACGCAAAATCGGAAACGTTCAATATCCGGTTCTTGTGGTGGAATTTTCACCTCGATGAAGCGCCATACCGGCGACAAAAAAGCGCGCTCCTTGCGGAGCGCGCTTTTCCGTTCGCCAATGCGGCTTGCAGCCGATCAGTTCTTCGACTTGTCGACCAGGCGACGCTCGGCGATCCACGGCATCATGGCGCGCAGCTTCTCGCCGACCTTTTCGATTTCATGCTCGGCGTTGCGGCGGCGGATGGCCTTGAAGGACGGCTGACCGACCTTGCATTCCTGCATCCAGTCGCGGACGAAACGGCCTTCCTGAATGTCGGTCAGGACGCGCTTCATCTCGGCCTTGGTCTCGGCGGTGATGATGCGCGGGCCGGTGCGGTAGTCGCCATACTCGGCGGTGTTGGAGATCGAGTAGCGCATGTTGGCCATGCCGCCCTCATAGATGAGGTCGACGATCAGCTTCACTTCGTGCAGGCACTCGAAATAGGCCATCTCGGGGGCGTAGCCGCCCTCGACCAGCGTCTCGTAGCCAGCCTTGATGAGTTCGGTCAGACCGCCGCACAGGACGACCTGCTCGCCGAACAGATCGGTCTCGCACTCTTCCTTGAAGCTGGTCTCGATGATGCCCGCGCGACCGCCGCCGTTGGCCGAGGCGTAGGACAGGGCGATGTCCAGCGCGTTGCCCGAGGCGTTCTGGTGCACGGCGACCAGCGACGGCACCCCGCCGCCACGCTGATATTCGCTGCGCACGGTGTGGCCGGGACCCTTCGGCGCGATCATGAACACGTCGAGGTCGGCGCGCGGCTCGATCAGGCTGAAATGGATGTTCAGGCCATGGGCGAAGGCGAGCGCGGCGCCCTGCTTCATGTTCTTGGCCAGATCGTCCTTGTACAGGTCGGCCTGGAGTTCGTCGGGGGTCAGAACCATCACGACGTCGGCCCACGCGGCGGCTTCGCCGGGCGCCATCACGGTGAAGCCAGCGGCTTCGGCCTTCTTCGTGGTGGCCGAGCCGGGACGCAGAGCGATCCGCACGTCCTTGACGCCGCTGTCACGCAGGTTGTGGGCGTGAGCGTGGCCCTGGCTGCCGTAGCCGACGATGACGACCTTCTTGCCCTTAATCAGGTTGACGTCGGCATCACGATCGTAATAGACGCGCATGGTGATGGTTCCTTGAATTCACAGCAAATGAAGAGGGTGTGCGTCCTCTTGCGGGCGGATTACTCCATTGAGCAAAGCCGTCCGTCAAGCGAAACAATCGCATGGTTGCGCGGCGAAACCAGGAAGCTTCCTTGCGTTTTCGCCGCCGCAACCGTTCCAACCGACCCGGGCGTCAGAAGCCGCTGGCGCCCTTGGACATGGCGACGACGCCGGTGCGGCTGGCTTCGACCAGCCCCAACTGGGCCATCAACCCAACAAAATCATCGACCTGCTCGGTGGTGCCGGTCAGCTCGAAGACAAAGGAGGTCAGCGTCGCGTCCAGCACGGTGGCCTTGAAGATGTCGGCCAGACGCAGCGCCTCGATGCGCTTTTCGCCGGTTCCCGCCACCTTGACCAACGCCAATTCGCGTTCCACCGACGGGCCTTCGTCGGTCAAATCATGGACCCGGTGGACAGGGACCAGACGGCTGAGCTGCGCCTTGATCTGCTCGATAATCATCCGGGTGCCGGACGTCACCAGCGTGATGCGCGACAGATGGTCGGCGTTGTTGACCTCCGCCACCGTCAGGCTTTCGATGTTGTAGCCACGCCCGGAAAACAGGCCGATGACGCGCGCCAGCACGCCCGGCTCATTGTCCACCAGCACGGCGATGGTGTGCTTTTCGATCTTGCTCTCGTCCATAATACCCAAACTCCCCCGAGAATCGCGCCGTCAGCCGTTTTTAGACCAGGACCATGCCGTCTTCCGGCGTCGCCGCCGACGGGCTGTCCTCCGGGCCAAGCAGGATCTCGTTGTGCGCCTTGCCGCCGGGGATCATCGGGAAGCAGTTCTCCTTGGGATCGACCGCGATGTCGACGATGCAGGGGCGGTCGGTGACGGCCAGCATCTTTTCGATGACCTCGTCCACCTCGGCCACCGTGGTGGCGCGCAAGCCGACGCAGCCCCAGGCCTCCGCCAGCTTGACGAAATCGGGAAGCGCCTCCGAATAGCTCTGCGAGAAGCGCGAGCCGTGCAGCAGTTCCTGCCACTGGCGCACCATGCCCATATATTGGTTGTTCAGGATGAACACCTTGACCGGGGCGCGGTACTGCACGGCGGTGCCGATTTCCTGCATGTTCATCAGGAAGCTGGCCTCGCCCGACACGTCCACCACGATGGCCTCGGGGTGGGCGATCTGCGCGCCGATGGCGGCGGGCAGGCCGTACCCCATGGTGCCAAGCCCGCCCGAGGTCATCCAGCGGTTGGGCTGGTCGAAGGGCAGGAATTGGGCGGCCCACATCTGGTGCTGGCCGACTTCCGTCGTGATGTAATGGTCTTTCCCGCGCAGCGCCTCGCGCAGACGCTCCAGCGCGTATTGCGGCTTGATGACCGATTCCGTGCGGTTGTAGTTCAGGCAATTGCGAGCGCGCCAGCTCTCAATCTGCTTCCACCAATCCTTCAGCGCCGCTTGATCGACCCGCTTCTGGCGGGCCTTCCACATGGTCAGCATGGCTTCCAGAACGGCGCCGCAGTCACCGACGATGGGGATATCAACGACGACGTTCTTGTTGATCGAGCTGGGATCGATGTCGACGTGGATCTTCTTGGAGCCGGGGGCGAATTCCGACAGCTTGCCGGTCACGCGGTCGTCAAAGCGGGCGCCGATGTTTATCATCACGTCGCAATTGTACATGGCGAGATTCGCCTCGTACGTGCCGTGCATGCCCAACATGCCAAGCCACTGAGCGTCCGACGCCGGGAAGGCGCCCAACCCCATCAGGGTCGAGGTGATCGGAAAGCCGGTGGTCTTGACGAACTGGGTCAACAGCTTGGCCGCCATCGGCCCGGCGTTGATGACGCCGCCGCCGGTGTAGAAGACCGGGCGCTTGGCGCTGGCGATCAACTCAATCGCCTCCTCGACGCGGGCGATCTCCGGTTTGATCTGCGGCCGGTAGGTCTTGTGCTTGACCTCGGTCGGGGGAACGTAAATTCCGTCGGCGAACTGGACGTCCTTCGGCACGTCGATCAACACGGGGCCGGGGCGACCGCTGCGGGCGACGTAGAAGGCCTCGTGCATGGTGCGGGCGAGGTTGTCGACGTCCTTCACCAGATAATTGTGCTTGGTGCAAGGCCGGGTGATGCCGGTGGTGTCGGCCTCTTGAAAGGCGTCGTTGCCGATCAGATGGGTCGGCACCTGACCCGACACGCAGACCAGCGGAATGCTGTCGCAAAGCGCGTCCAGCAGGCCGGTCACGGCGTTGGTCGCGCCCGGACCCGACGTCACCAGCACGCAGCCAACCTTGCCGGTCGAACGCGCGTAGCCTTCCGCCGCGTGAACGGCGGCTTGTTCGTGCCGTACGAGGATGTGGCGAAGATCGTTCTGCTGGAACAGCGCGTCGTAAATGGGAAGCACCGCGCCGCCGGGATAGCCGAAGATGGTGTCAACGCCCTGATCCTTCAGAGCCTTGATGATGATCTGGGCGCCGGTCAGCTTCTGTTCAGGCATAGCTCACGACCTTCTCAAAGGGGCGCCTCTCCTTCGGGCGCCCGTATCCCCGGGACTGCCGCGCCCCCAACAAGGCTATTCCGTCAAAACAACGGCTTAGCCCCAAAGACCAAGGGCGGGAGCGGCAAATTAGCCAAAAGAACGCGCGGCGGTCAACTCATTTTGCGAATGATCGACAAGTTTTTTTGCCGCAGTTTTTCCAATTGTTGCGCAATGGCGTCACGAATGGAAACCATGCCCGTCGCGCCGATGCGCCAACGGCGGCCACCCGCTGAGGGATGACCGCCGTCGTCTCAAGGATCGACCGGAAAAAGGCGCGAAGCGGCGAACCGCCCCGCCCCGCTTCAGGTGTATTCTTTCAGCAACCCGCACAGGCGGCGAACGCCTTCGCGGATGCGCTCCGGCTTGGTGACGGAGAAGGCCAGACGCAACGTGTTCTGCCCCGAACGGTCGGCGTGGAAGGCCGATCCGGGAACGAAGGCGACGTTGGATTCCTTGATCGCGCGTTCCAACAGGGCGGTGCCGTTGACGCTCTCCGGCGCCTCGACCCAGACGAACAGGCCGCCTTCGGGCTTGGTCCAGGTGACGCCGGGGGGAGCGAACTCCTCCAGCGCCGCCAGCATGGCGTCGCGGCGCTCCTTGTAATGGCTCTTCAGCACCTTGATGTGGCTGTCGAAAAGCTGCGACACCACGTCGTGCATGACCATCTGGTTGATCGTGCTGGCGTGCAGATCGGCGGCCTGCTTCATCAGAACCAGACGGTTGATGACCTCGGGCGCGGCGTTGACCCAGCCGATGCGCAGGGCCGGAACCATCGTCTTGGAGAAGGTGCCGCAATAGATGACGTTGGTGAGCTTGCCGCCGTTGCGGGCGCAGTCCAGCGCCGCGATCAGGGGCAGTTGCTCGCCGTCATAGCGCAGTTCGGAATAGGCGGTGTCCTCAATCACCGGCACGCCGGCGGCGGCGCAGAGATCCAGAATGGCCTCGCGGCGGGCCAGCGAAATGGTCGTGCCGTTGGGATTCTGGAAATCGGGGACGAGGTAGAAGAATTTCGGCTTTTGCGCCAGGGCCGCTTCCAGCGCCGCCAGTTCCGGGCCTTCCTCTTCCATCGGGATGGAGAGATAGACCGGCTCATAGGGCGAAAAGGCCTGAAGCGCGCCGAGATAGGTCGGGCGCGTCACCACGATCTTGTCGCCGGGGCCGATCAGCAGCTTGCCGACGAACTCCAACACCTGCTGCGACCCGTTGGTGACGAGCACGCCGTCCAACCCGACATTGACGTTGTTGCGGCCCATATACTCCGAAATCCACTCGCGCAGCGGCGTGTAGCCTTCGGTGATCGAATATTGCAGGGCGCCGCCCGCGCCGGTGTTGGACTCGAAAATTTTCTGGTAGGCGCGCGCCAGGGCGGACGTCGGGAACAGGTCCGGGTCGGGAATGCCGCCCGCGAAGGAAATGATCTCCGGCCGGTCGATCAGCTTCAACAGCTCACGGATTTCCGACGCCGTCATGCCGCCCACGCGGCTTGCGAACACATGACCCCAATCAACCGACACGACGATTCTCCTGGACTGGTAGGGGCGCCAAAATCAACGGCGCAGACGCGTTTTCAGAAGGCGGAGAATTGCACTCCGTTGGTCCAATGAACAGAGCGAATCGACCGTATGGCAGCCATGCGGCGCCGTATGGGGCGGTCGTTCCGCCAGTTGGTGACGGAACCACGTCACCTGACGCTTGGCATAGCGCCGGGTCGATTGTTGGGCAAGGGCGACGGCGTCGGCCAAGGCAATTTCGCCGCGCAGATGACGGCGCAGCTCCGGCACGCCCAGCGCCTTCAGGGCCGGAAGATCGGCGGGCAGATCGCGGGCTTGGGCCAGTTCATCCAAACGCCGAACCTCCTCCAGCCCGCCCTGCTCCATCATCTGGACGAACCGGCGGTCGCACAGCCCGTAGAGATCGGCGCGCGGCGGGTCGAGCAGCAGAATGGAAAAGCGCAGATTCTCCGGCGCGCCCTGCGCCGTCTGGCTTTGCCAGTGCGACAGCGGATGGCCGGTCGCCTCCAGCACCTCCCAGGCGCGGGTCAGGCGGGTGGTGTCGCCGGGGTTGAGCTTGGCCGACTCCGGGTCGCGGGCGATCAGGTCGGCGCGGAACGCCGCGCCGCCCTGTTCGGCCAAGCGGGCGTGGGCGGCGGCGCGCACCGCGTCCGGGATGGCGGGAACGTCGCTCAAGCCCTGCGTCAGCGCCCGCAGATACAGGCCGGTGCCGCCGACGACGACCGGCAGACGCCCGGCGGCCTTGGCCTCGGCGATCTCCGCCAAGGCCAGATCGCGCCAGCGCGCCGCCGAGCCGCGTTCGGCCACCGGCAACACGCCGTAGAGCCGATGGGGAGCGCGCGCCAAATCCTCGGCGGGCGGGCGGGCGGTGATGACGTCCAACTCGGCGTAAAGCTGCATGCTGTCGGCGTTGACGACGGTTCCGTCAAACGCCTCGGCCAGCGCCAGCGCCAACCCCGATTTGCCCGACGCCGTCGGTCCGCCAATGACGACGACGTCCGTAAGCTCGCTCATGTCCCGCCCCTCGTTCCCATCGCCGTGATTCACCATCATCGGCGCAAGGAGCCAAGAGAAAAGGTCGTCCGCCACGCGATGGGCGCCCGCGCCACAAACGAAAAGCCCCGCGAGAAGCGCGGGGCTTTCCTATGCGGGCATCAACAGCCCACAATAAACACGCCATCAGGCGAACATGGGGAGAACTGAAAGAGCTGAGGAATTCGTCAGCATCAAGTAAGCGCCGGTGGAGTCATGATCTTACTCACCCTCCCTTGCTTCGGTTTCATCCAACTTTCTCAAGATGGGGCGTCTCAGGAACGCCAGGAACTCGGAAGCCGTTTTGTTCACCTCAGCGCCATTGCTGTAAGACAAAGCCTGCTCTTCTTGCCCAAGCCTGTCAAGCGTCCGTCACATCACCGAAACAGGATTTTTTCGGCGCGCGATCCCGGCGCGCAGGACGCCCGCCCGCCCCACGCGCCGCCTTCCCAAAGGCGGGCGGTTCGGTCTATAGCTGCGGCCTCCATGAAGACCGCCGATTTCGATTTCGACCTGCCGCCCGACCGGATCGCCGAGCATCCCGTCCGGCCCCGCGACGCCGCCCGTTTGCTTGAGGTGGGCGCGCGTTTGCACGACCGCGTCGTGCGCGACCTGCCAACCCTGCTGGAGCCGGACGACCTGATGGTCGTCAACGACACCCGCGTCATTCCAGCCCGGCTCGACGGACGGCGCGGCGAGGTCGCGGTGGAGATCACCCTGCACAAGCGGTTGGGCGACCGGGAATGGGCCAGCTTCGCCCGCCCCGGCAAACGGCTGAAGCCCGGCGACGTCATCGCCATCGCCGATGATTTCAGCGCCGAGGTGGTCGCCAAGGACGGGATGGAGGTGCGCCTGCGCTTCTCCGTCGGCGGCCCCGCCCTGATGGCGGCGCTGCACCAGCATGGCCGCATGCCCCTGCCCCCCTACATCCGCCGGACGGCGGACGAGGGCGACAACGCCGATTACCAGACCGTTTTCGCCGCGCGCGAGGGGGCCGTCGCCGCCCCCACCGCCGGCCTGCACTTCACGCCGGAATTGCTGGCGGCGCTCGACGCGCGCGGTGTGCGCCGCGTGCCGGTGACGCTGCATGTCGGGGCGGGCACCTTCCTGCCGGTGAAGGTGGACGACGTCGCCGACCACAAAATGCACAGCGAATGGGGCGAGATTTCCCCGGAAACCGCCGAAGCGGTGAACGCCGCGCGCCGGGCGGGCGGGCGGATCGTCTCGGTCGGCACCACGGCCCTGCGCATTCTGGAAACGGCGGGGCGGGAGGATGGAACGTTGGCGCCCTTCAGCGGCGACACCAGCATCTTCATCACGCCGGGCTATCGGTTCCGCATCGTCGATCTGCTGTGGACCAACTTCCACCTGCCCAAATCGACCCTGTTCATGCTGGTCAGCGCCTTCGCCGGGTTCGCGCGGATGCGCGACGCCTACGCCCACGCCATCGACCAGAATTATCGCTTTTTCAGCTACGGCGACGCCTCGCTGCTGCACAGGACGGATCACCAATGACCGGCATCGGCTTTGAGCTTCTCGCGACCGACGGGCGGGCGCGACGCGGACGGGTGACGACCGCCCACGGCTCCATCGAAACCCCCGCCTTCATGCCGGTCGGCACCGCCGCCACGGTCAAGGCGATGACCACCGACGCGGTGGCCGCCACCGGGGCGGAAATCCTGCTGGGCAACACCTATCATCTGATGCTGCGCCCAACGGCGGAGCGGGTGGCGCAATTGGGCGGCCTGCACCGCTTCATGAATTGGAACAAGCCGATCCTGACCGACAGCGGCGGTTTCCAGGTGATGAGCCTGTCGGACCTGCGCACCATGTCGGAAGAGGGCGTGACCTTCAAATCCCACCTGGACGGCAGCCGTCACCATCTGACGCCGGAACGCTCCATCCAGATCCAGCACATGCTGGACAGCAACATCACCATGTGCCTGGACGAGTGCACCCCCTTCCCCGCCACGCCCGCGCAGGCCGAATCCTCGATGAAGCTGTCGATGCGCTGGGCCAAGCGCAGCAAGGACGCCTTCGTCGAACGCCCCGGCTATGGCCTGTTCGGCATCGTCCAGGGCAGCGTCTATCCCGAACTGCGGGCCGAAAGCGTCGCCGCCCTGTCCGACATCGGCTTTGACGGCTACGCCATCGGCGGGCTGGCGGTCGGCGAGGGGCAGGAGACGATGTTCACGGTGCTGGACTTCACCGAACCGGCGATGCTGAAGCAGCGCCCGCGCTATCTGATGGGGGTTGGCCGCCCCAGCGACCTGATCGGCGCGGTGCGGCGCGGCGTGGACATGTTCGATTGCGTGATGCCGACCCGCTCGGGCCGCACCGGACAGGCCTTTGTCCGGCGCGGGACCATCAACATCCGCAACGCCCGCCACGCCCACGACGAGCGTCCGCTCGACGCCGAATGCGGCTGCCCGGCTTGTCAAAAATACAGCCGGGGCTATCTCCATCATCTGTTCAAGGCGAACGAGATGCTGGGGCCGATGCTGCTGACCTGGCACAACCTGCATTACTACCAGGATCTGATGCGGGAGCTGCGGCAAGCCATCGCCGAGGGTCGGTTTGAAGCGGTCGCCAGCGCGCTGGAGGCCCGCTTGGCCGAAGGCGATCTGGAGGCGACCGCCGACCCGCTCGGCAAACCGCCCAAGCCGCAAAAACAGAACCGCCCGCCGAAAGCGGAAAAGCCCGCCAACCCGAAACCCGCCATCCAGGACACGACCGATGAGTGAGAGCATCTATTCCGGCCTGACCATGCTGGGCGGGGCCACCGTTCAGCCGAAATCCCCGGACGAGGCGGTGTTGGAGCGGGTGCCGAACCCCAACACAGGCGATGGTTACGTCGTGCGCTTCACCGCGCCGGAATTCACCTCGCTTTGCCCGATCACCGGCCAGCCCGACTTCGCCCATCTGGTGATTGATTACGTGCCGGGCGATTGGCTGGTCGAAAGCAAGTCGCTGAAGCTCTATCTGACCAGCTTCCGCAACCATGGCGCCTTTCACGAAGCCTGCACCGTCGGCATCGCCAAGCGGTTGGTCGCCGAACTGGCTCCGGTCTGGCTGCGCATCGGCGGCTATTGGTACCCGCGCGGCGGCATGCCCATCGACGTCTTTTACCAGACCGGCGAGGCCCCGAAGGGCGTCTGGATTCCGCCGCAGGACGTTCAAGGCTACCGTGGCCGGGGCTGAGCCGAAACCGCTCGACCCGGCGGGGCTGCGCGCCCGCATCCGCGACAAGGCGCTGTCGCTTGGCTTTGACGCGGTGGGCTTCGCCCCCGCCGCGCTGGGGCCGGAGGCGCGCGACCGCCTCGCCGCCTTTCTGGCCGAGGGACGGTACGGCGACATGGGCTGGATGGCCGACCGCGCCGACCAGCGCGGCCACCCGCAAGCCCTGTGGCCCGAGGCGCGGAGCGTCATCGCGCTTGGGACAAGCTACGCCCCCCACGACGACCCGCGCCGCCTGCTGGATCACCCTGACCGGGGGATCGTCTCCGTCTACGCCCGCAACCGCGATTACCACGACCTCATCAAAGGCCGCTTGAAGACTCTCGGCCATTGGCTGCACCACCAGACCAAGGCGGGACTCAAGGTCTTCGTCGACACCGCCCCGGTTCTGGAAAAGCCGCTGGCCGAACGCGCCGGGTTGGGTTGGCAGGGCAAGCACACCAATCTGGTGTCGCGCGATCACGGCTCCTGGCTGTTCCTGTCGGAGATTTACACGACGCTGGAGCTTCCCGCCGACGAGGCCGGGCGCGACCGCTGCGGCTCCTGCGCCCGCTGTCAAACGGCCTGCCCAACCGACGCCTTCCCCGCGCCCTACCAGTTGGACGCCCGGCGTTGCGTCTCCTACCTGACCATCGAACACAAGGGGCCGATCCCCGACGATTTGAAACCGCTGATGGGCAACCGGATTTATGGCTGCGACGATTGTCTGGCCGCCTGCCCGTGGAACAAATTCGCCAAACCCACCCGCGAGGCCGCCTTTCTGCCGCGCGCCGAGTTGACCGCGCCCCGGCTGGCCGATCTGGCGCAATTGGACGATTCCGGGTTCCGGCAGGTGTTCAGCGGCTCCCCCATCAAGCGCATCGGGCGCGACCGCTTCGTGCGCAACGCGCTGGTCGGGCTGGGAAACTCTGGCGCGCGGCGGCTGCGCCCGGTGGCCGACGCGCTGGTGGAGGATCCCAGCGACTTGGTGCGTGATTCCGCCCGCTGGGCGTCGGACCGGTTGCGCGACTGACCCCTGAGGCCGTGCTGGGGGTTGCTTTTGCCTTCGCCCGTGATTCGGTTTAGACTTTCGCCAGTTTTCGTCCAAACCCCGCATAGCGGCGATTCCATCAAGCCGCCGAACACACGGGAGCCAACCGTCACGCCCCGCTTCCAAGGATACGGCCCGGCACGGGCCGAAGAGCTGGATGAGATCGCCCGGCTGACCCGGCATGGCTTTGGCCTGCCGCGCGAGGTGTTCGAGCGCTACGCCGCCCTGTTCGGCGTCGAGACGATCCGCCGCCTGCATGTCCAAACGCGCCATGGCGCCACCACGCTGGCCGCCTGCGCGGCGCTGTGGCGCATGGATCAATGGTATGGCGGGCGACCGGCGCCGACGCAGGCCATCGCCATGGTCGCCGTGGAGCCAACCCTGCGCGGACAGGGCGTCGGATCGGCTCTGATGCGCGCGGTTCTCGACGAGGGCCGGTCCAGCGGCGCGGCTTTGGCGGTTCTCTGCCCGTCCACCCTGCCGCTGTACCATCGGTTGGGCTTTGGCCGAGGGGGAGTGAGCTGCGACTGGAGCGCCCCGCCCGCCGCGCTGGGCGACGGCTCCGACATTGGCGTGGCGGGCGACCCTATGGACGGCTGGATCAGCCCCGCCGATCCGCTTGACGCGACGCCGCTGGCGCGCGTTCGCCGCACTCTGCTGGCCGTCAACAACGGCTTGGGCGAGCGCAGCGAAGCCCTGTGGACTTTGGCGCTTTGCCCCGACGGCGAACCCGCCGAACTGTTTCTTCTGAACGGCCCGGATGGACCGGAGGGTTACGTCGCCTTGCTGCCGCCCAAAGATCGGCGGCTGGTGGTGGCGGATCTCTGCGCGCCAACCCGGCGGGCGATTCGCCTGGCGACGCGGCTGCTGACCAGCTACCGCGCCCAAACTGACCGCATCGTCTGGCGCGGCGGCCCCGACGATCCTCTGGCCTTGATGGCCCGTGACGTCGGCGTCCAGATGGACGGACGGGACGAGTGGCTGCTGCGGGTGCTGGATGTTCGGCAGGCTCTGACCAACCGCGCCTACCCGGACGGCATAAACACGTCACTGACGTTGGTTATAGATGATCCCTTGTTTCCCGAGAATTGCGGCAAATTCCATCTTCAGGTTGTCGGCGGTCGCGGTGTAATCGCAATTTGCGGGAAAGACGAGACGGCCTCCGCAACCCTCGGAATTGCCGCCTTTTCCAGCCTGTTCACCGGACACGCCAGCGCCCGGACACTTTCACAAACGGGTCTGCTTTACGGTGAAGAAAAGATTATCAACATTCTTGATATCTTATATTGCGGCGCACGTCCCTGGATGGTTGACCGCTTCTGAAATAGGGATTGGCCCTGACCTGAATCAAAGCGAAAATTAATCCTCTGTGTTCAAATAAGGGCTTACAGCAAAGAAAACCAACACTCGCCAGCGAGGAGTCCACAATCCATGACGATCGGAACACGGATTGCGCTCGGTTTCGCCACCGTGCTGCTTCTGACCGTTGCTGTGGCGTTCGTCGGCTGGAACAGCCTGCGCACCTATGCCGAGCGCGTCGATCTCGCCGCCCACACGGCAGAGTTGGACGCACGCCTGAAGTCGGTCCGCATTGAGGAGGCGCGTTTCGTTACGGAACGCGACGCCAAGGCGGCGGCCAACGTGCCCGGCATGCTCGACAACCTGCGGCACGAAGCCCAGGAGACCAAGGCGACCTTGACCGACAGCGTCAACCTGCGTCTGGTGGACGACGTCCTGGCGGGCATCGACGGCTACCGCGTCGCCTTTTCCAATTTCGTGACCCTGGATGGCGAGGCGCACGCGCGCACCGCCAGCATGGAAACCCGCGCCCGCGCCCTGAAGGACATCGCCGAACAGATCGGCAAGCAGCAGTCGGACCGCTATGACCAGAACATGGTCAGCCAGAAAGAAGCCGACACCGCCGCCCATCACAGCCTGGAAACGACCGAGCGCACCAACAAGATGATCGAGCGGGTGCAAGAGGCCCGACGTCAGCAAAGCGAATATCGGCGCACCAGCGACGCCAGCCTGCCCGACATGATCGCCGCCACCATCGACCAGTTGGTGGAAACCGCCGAAGCGGTCGAAAAGGACGTCAGCGGCACCAACGACGAAGATCTGGCCAAGCGGATCGCCGAGAACGCGCGCGCCTTCAAAAACGCCTTCCAGGCCACACGGGACGCCAGCGGACCGATCCCCGCCGAGCGCGCCGCCGCCGTCGATCAAGCCGCCCACGATGTCCAGGCCCACGCTTTGGAGCTTCAGGAAAACCAGACGATGGTGTCGGCAGCCCTGCGCGAAGCGTCAGCCTACGCTCAGAGCGAGGTGAACGAAGCGGTGTTGCTGCGCGGCATGGCCATGCGGCTGGTCCAGGGCGCGCAATCGGCGATGCTGGGTCAACGCGACTTCCTGTTGAGCGGCTCCTCCGACTCGCGAAGCACGGTGGCCAACGCCGTGAAGGACATCCTGGACGGCGCGGGCAAGGCCGGCGCCCTGCTGCTGGACAAGGAAGGGCGCGCCCTGATCGCCGCCGCCACCGAAGCCGCGAAGGCCTTCGACGCCGAATTCACCGCCCTGGTGGCGACCAGCCAGAAGCAGCGGGACTCCCTGTCGGCGATGGCCAAGGCCGCCGGATCGGTCAGCGATCTGGTCGGTCGCCTGGTCACGCTCCAGCGCAACGACCGCGAGGCCGGGCGCGCCAACTCCGGCATGGTCATCACCATCGGTTCGGCCGTCGCCCTGGTGCTCGGCGCCCTGATGGCCTGGGTGATCGACCGCGCCATCACCCACCCGCTGCACGCCATGACCGGGGCGATGAGCCGTCTGGCCGAAGGCGATCTGACTTTCGAGATCCCCGGCGCCGACCGCAAGGACGAATTGCGGGCGATGTCGCGCGCCCTGTCCATCTTCAAGGACAACGCCCTGGAGATGCAGCGGATGGAACGCGAGCGGGAGGAGATGCGTCAGCAGATCGACGCCGACCGACGTCGAACGATGAATGAGTTCGCCAACGGCTTTGAACAGGCGGTGTCGGGCGTCGTGGTGTCCTTGACCGAATCGGCTTCCACCCTTGGGCGCGACGCGCAGGAAATGTCGTCCGACGCGCAATTGACCACGAAGAAATCGACCGCCGTCGCCACCGCGTCGGAACAGGCGACGACCAACGTGCAGACCGTCGCGGCGGCGGCGGAAGAACTCTCCTCCTCCATCGCCGAAATCTCCCGCCAATTGAACGCCAGTTCCGAAGCGGCGGTGGGCGCGGCGGAAAAGGCCGTGCAGACCAACAGCATCGTCGAAGGGCTGTCGCACGCCGCCGAACGGATCGGTCAGGTCGTCGGCTTGATCGGCGAAATCGCCGAACAGACCAACCTGTTGGCGCTGAACGCCACCATCGAAGCCGCCCGCGCGGGCGAGGCGGGCAAGGGCTTCGCCGTCGTCGCGACGGAGGTAAAGAATCTCGCCGGTCAGACCGCCAAGGCGACGGAGGAGATCTCCGCCCAGGTCGCCGACATGCAAACCGCCACCGGCGGCGCGGTGGAAGCGATCCGCACCATCTCCAGCGCCGTCACCACCATCAGCCGCACCGTCACCGACATCGCCCAAGCGATGGAACAGCAGGGCATGGCGACGCGGGAAATCGCCCAGAACGTCCAGCAGGCCGCCGAAGGCACCCAGCAGGTCATGCAGAACATCGCCGAAGTGACCACCGCCGCCAACAAAACCGGCGGGGCCGCCGACGCCGTGCTGCAAGCCAGCCGCACCTTGGCCAACCAAGCCGACCGCCTGCGCGGCGAGGTGCAAGGTTTCCTGAACAAGGTGCGGACAGCGTAAAGCGCGCCACCGCCAACGCGCAAAAAAGCCCTTCCGCGTCACAGCGCGAAGGGCTTTTTGTTTGGACCGCGCCGCCTGTCAGGCGGCGTTGACCCAGCGGCGTATTGGCTGGCGCGACAGGGCGGAATTGCCGTAAGCGCGCAGGCTCGTGACCTCGGCGCCAATCCAATCGGGAAGCGGGACAAGCTGGTCGGGATCGCTCAACTCGATCTCGGCAATCACCAGACCGGCGTTTTCGCCTTCAAACACGTCAATTTCCCAGCACAGCCCGTCTTGCCGATGCCAGTAACGGATCTTTTCGATCACCCGGCCTTCGCAGGAATGCTCCAACAGCTTGCGGGCGAAATCGGGCAGCAAGGGATACTCAAGCTCTTCCCGGCTGGCTCCCTTTTTGGCGGTTTTCATGGTCAGGGTCGCCTTGTCCCCCGCCAGCCGGACCCGCACCGTGTTCTGCCCCTCGCGCGGCAGATAGCCTTGGGTGATGCGGACGCCGTTCCGGCACAGATGCCGGATGTCCTTGCGGACGAGAAAGCGTCGCTCGATCTCCAGCGCCATGACCAAGCCTTTCGGACCGTCTGGACCAAGACCCTAGATAATCCAGGCAAAGACGGCAAGCGGCAAAGCCGCGTGTTTCCAGCGCGGCAACCATGACCGCCAACCGGGCATTCGCGACGAAAGGCCGCAAAGCGCGGCCCGCCCATGATAGCCTGCCGTTCATGACCACCGATTCCACCGACGCCGCCCTGTGGCTGGCCTGGCTGATCCCGCTGCTGTTTTACGGCGCGCCGTTGCTGCACGTCGCCCTGGCCCCGCCCGGCGGCGGTTGGCGCGCTCCGCCGGGATCCCGCTGCCCCTTTGGACCGCGACTCGGTTGGCTGGTGATGGTGCTGCTGCTGGGGCCGGTCGGCTGGCTGTTGTTCGTCCTGCGCCGCCGCCCCACGGCCAAAGCCCGTTGAAATCGCCCAACCATCCTGGTCGCGCCGCAACAAGCCAAGGACAGACAAAAGGCCAAGGCTTGCGTTATGCTGCCCTGCAATCCGATGCACCAAGCAAATCGGACAAGACCAAATCAACACACCCGAGGGATACGAGAATGGACACTCCGCTGTGGCGCCCGAGCGAGGAGCGCGTCGCCAACGCCAACCTGACCGCCTTCCGGGCGGCGGCCAACGCGCGTTTCGGCTTGCGGCTGGATGATTACGAGGCGCTCTACAATTGGACCATCGCCGAAAAGGAGCAATTCTGGCGCTTCTTGTGGGAGTGGGCCGGGCTGACCGGCGATCTGGGGGCGGTCGATCTGCTCGACGGCGACAAGATGCCCGGCGCCCGCTGGTTCCCTGAAGCCAGTCTGAGCTACGCCGAAAACATGCTCGCCACCCTGCCCGCTGGCGACGCGCTGGTGTTCTGGGGCGAGGACAAGGTGAAGACCCGCTGGTCAGCCGCCGAGTTGACGGCGACCGTCTCGCGCTTGCAGCAGGCGTTGAAGGCGCAAGGGGTGGGCAAGGGCGACCGCGTCGCCGCCATCATGCCGAACATGCCGGAAACGCTGGCGGCCATGCTCGCCGCCGCCAGCCTGGGCGCGGTCTGGTCCTCCTGCTCGCCCGATTTCGGCGTTCAGGGCATCGTCGACCGTTTCGGCCAGATCGAGCCGAAGGTGGTCTTCGCCCCCGACGCCTATTGGTACAACGGCAAGAGCCACGACATCCGCGCCAAGCTGGCCGAGGTTCTGGCCGATCTGCCCAGCGTCCGCGCCACCGTGGTCGTCCCCTATGTGGACGCCGCGCCGGATCTGTCCAGCGTGCCGAACGCCATCGGCTTTCACGCGTTCATGGCCCCGCACCCGGCGGGCGAACCGACCTTTGAGCGGGTCGCCTTCGACCATCCGCTGTTCATTCTCTATTC
The DNA here is from genome assembly GCF_057809575.1 of Azospirillum sp. FG154. Lineage (NCBI taxonomy): Bacteria > Pseudomonadati > Pseudomonadota > Alphaproteobacteria > Rhodospirillales > Azospirillaceae > Azospirillum > Azospirillum sp. FG154. The sequence goes on from NZ_JBMDKF010000034.1 coordinate 26,211, forward strand.
GTCCGGCACCACCGGAAAGCCGAAATGCATCGTGCATGGAACCGGCGGCACCCTGCTTCAGCACGTCAAAGAGCACCGGCTCCATTGCGATCTGAAGCCGGGCGACCGGCTGTTCTACTTCACCACCTGCGGCTGGATGATGTGGAATTGGCTGGTCACGGGGTTGGCCAGCGGCGTGACGCTGATTCTGTATGACGGCTCGCCCTTCGCGCCGACCGGCGAGATCCTGTTCGATTACGCCGACGCGGAGCGGGTCACGCTGTTCGGCACCTCGGCGAAATTCATCCAGTCGTTGGAGAAATCCGGACTGGAGCCGATCAAGACCCATTCGCTGGCCAGCGTGCGGACCCTGACCTCGACCGGATCGCCGCTGATGCCGGAGAATTTCGAGTTCGTCTACCGCTCGATCAAGGCGGACGTCCATCTCGCCTCGATCAGCGGCGGCACCGACATCATGTCCTGCTTCGTGCTGGGCAACCCGGTCGCCCCGGTGTGGGTGGGCGAGATCCAGACGCGCGGCCTGGGCATGGCGGTTGAGGCGTTCGACGACAACGGCCACGCCGTGCGCGGCGACAAGGGCGAGCTGGTCTGCACCCGCCCCTTCCCCAGCATGCCCATCGGTTTCTGGGCCGACCCCGACGGGGCGAAATACCGCGCCGCCTATTTTGATCGTTTCCCCAACATCTGGGTGCATGGCGATTTCATCGGCCAGACCGAACATGGCGGCTGGGTGATCTATGGCCGCTCCGACGCGGTGCTGAACCCCGGCGGCGTGCGCATCGGCACGGCGGAGATCTACCGGCAGGTCGAACAATTGCCGGAGATCATGGAGGCCGTCTGCATCGGCCAGGAGTGGGACGGCGACGTCCGCGTCGTGCTGTTCGTCGTTCTGCGCGACGGCATGACGCTGGACGAGGCGTTGGAAAAGGCCATCCGCAAGCGGATCAAGGACAATTGCTCACCCCGTCACGTCCCGGCGAAAATCGTGCAGGTGAAGGACATCCCGCGCACCCGCTCCGGCAAGATCACCGAACTGGCGGTGCGCGACGCCGTGCATGGTCGCCCGATCAAGAACACGGAGGCCTTGGCGAACCCGATGGCGCTCGACGAGTTCCGCGAGCGGGCGGAATTGGGCTGAAGCGAGACCGTCGATGACCCGTCCGGTCCTGTTCCTCGATCTGGACGGCGTTCTGGCCGATTTCGACCGGGGCGTCGTCGCGGTGACAGGCAAACGCCCGGACGAGATGCCCTTGGCGACGATGTGGCGGGCTCTGGCCCGCCACCCCGACTTTTTCGGCTCGCTGGATTTCACCCCGGATGGCCGGGCGCTGTGGGCGTTCTGCGCGCCCCACCGCCCCACCATTCTGACCGGCCTGCCGCAAGGCGGCTGGGCCGCCCCGCAAAAGACCCGCTGGGTGGCCGAACGTCTGGGACCCGAAGTTCCGGTCATCACCTGCATGGCCCGCGACAAGCCGCTGCATGGCGGTCCCGGCACGCTGCTGGTCGATGACCGCGAAAAGGCCCGCGCGCCGTGGGAAGCGGCGGGCGGGCGTTTCATCCTGCACAAGAACGCGGCGGACAGCGTCGCGGAGTTGCGGGCGTTGGGGTTCTGATCGGCCCCAACGCGCCGTTCTCCACACTGGCCCGGCGTCAGCCCGGCTGGGTCTGCCGTTCCTCGTGACGTGTCTTCAGCAGCGAGACCACCACGCCGCCGCCGATCAACCCCAGCGTGACGCCCAGCGACAGCAGCGGATCAAGCTTGCCGAAGAACTCCGCGTAGAAAATCTTGGCGCCGATAAAAACCAACACCAGGGCCAACGCGACCTTCAGGTAGCGGAAACGGTGAACCATCGCCGCCAAGGCGAAATACAAGGCGCGTAGCCCCAGAACGGCAAAAATGTTGCTGGTGTAGACCAGATAGGGGTCGGTCGTGATGGCGAAGACCGCCGGAACGCTGTCCACCGCAAAAACCAGATCCGCCAGCTCGACCATCACCAACGCCAGAAACAGCGGCGTCGCCATCCAACGCGCCGCGCCTCGGCCCGTCGCGTCGGGCTGCTTGACGAAGAAATGATGCCCGTGGAAGCCGTCCGTCACCGGCAAACGCCGCTTGAGAAAGGCCAGAACCGGGTTGTGGGCGATGTCCGGCTCGCTGTCCGCCGACACCAGCATCTTGACGCCGGTCAGCAGCAGGAACGCGCCGAACAGGTAAAGGATCCAGTGGAATTCCGCGATCAGCGCCGCGCCGGCGCCGATCATCAGACCACGCAGCACGACCACTCCCAGAATGCCCCAGAACAACACCCGATGCTGCACGGAACGCGGCACCGCGAAATAAGTGAAAATCAGGGATATGACGAACACATTGTCGAGCGACAGGCTCTTTTCGACGAAATAGCCCGTGTAATACAGCAACGCCGCCTCATCGCCCAACGACCACCAGACCCAGCCGCCGAACAGCAGGGCGATGGCGATGTAAAAGGCCGACAGCTTCAGACTTTCCGCCACGCCGATGTCATGGTCGCGACGGTTGAGAACCCCAAGGTCGAGGGCCAGCAGCGTCCCGACGACGCCAAGGAAGGCCAGCCAGACCCAGAGGGGTTTTCCGAGAAAATCCACGAGAAAGGATGCGTAGAGAGTGTCCATAGGAGACAACCCGCTTGATGGCGCTGCGTGAGCGGTGAAATCAAGAGGTTCCGACATCACGACCGACGCCTCGGTCGCCAGAGGGGCCCGGACCCGAACCCTTGGCACATGGGCATGCTTGTCCCCACGTCAAGTGCCCCAGCCTGGAACGCGAGTCGTGTTGTTTCACGCCGGTAACACGCAAATTTGAATCGACGGCCTGCGCCACGGAACGCTCCGCTGGCCCATCCGAAGCGAAGAAAAGCCTGGAATGGGCGCCATGGGTTGACTTTGTGGTGTTCGCCCTTGTGCGAATGCGGCCGTTCTGCCAATAACTCCGAAAAACCGAAACCAAACCGACCCAATGGAGTTTTGCATGAACCAGGCCGAACTGATCGAAACCGTCGCCACCAACGCCGGCATCAAGAAGGCCGACGCGGCCAAGGTCGTTCAGGCGGTGTTCGAGGGCATCAGCTCCGCGCTGGGCCGTGGCGAAGACGTGCGTCTGGCCGGCTTCGGCATCTTCGAGGTGGCCGAGCGCGCCGCCCGTGAAGGCCGCAACCCCCGCACCGGCGAAGTGGTCGCCATCGCCGCCTCCAAGGCGCCGAAGTTCAAGCCCGCCAAGCAACTGCGCGATTCGGTCAACGGCTGATCCGCTCCACACACCGCGCACGGGGTGACGCCATGACCATCGAATTCGCCGATCTGCAATCGCTGACCGCCAAGGTTGTCGCCGCTTATGTCGGCAACAACACGGTGTCGGTCCATGATTTGCCCTCGCTGATCCACAACGTTCAGGCGGCGTTCCGCAATCTGGGCGACGACAAGCCCGCCGCCGCCAAGCAAGAGCTGGTTCCCGCCGTCTCGATCAAGAAATCGGTGACGCCGGAATACATCGTCTGCCTGGAAGACGGCAAGAAGCTGAAGATGCTCAAGCGGCATCTGAAGACCGTTTACGATCTGTCGCCGGACGAATACCGCGCCAAATGGTCGTTGCCGCCGGAATACCCGATGGTGGCTCCGAACTACGCCAAGGCCCGTTCGGAAATGGCGACCAAGCTCGGCCTGGGACGCAAGCGCACCATCATCGACTGAGCGCGGCGGCGCATGTTGCTTTTAAAAAAGGCGCGTTCCAACCGGGAACGCGCCTTTTTCGCGCCATCTTCGCCCGCCGCATCGTCATAGATCAAAAATCCGGCCATGAGCGCCACAACGCCGCCTTATTGCTCGCCCTTGTCCCGTTCCGGCTCACATCACGCGGGGCGCGTTCAAAGCCCAGAAGCCGCCCGGAAAAGCGCGCTTTGACGCATCCCATCACCGCCAAGGTCTCAAAGCGCCCGAACGAATGGCCGATAGACCAAAAGCCTAGGGTCATAGCGCTGGACTCAAAAACTCACCGCATCAGGGCGAAGAAAACGCCCAGACATACGCCGAAAATCCTTACTCTCTTTCCGATCAAACACTTGATCGCACTGCGCGACGCCACCATCATTGGTGCGGCATGTGGGATTTGACCAGATTCTCACTGGCCACAACAGAAATGCGGAATAAATTTTAAAGATTGGTCGTTTCCCGTCCGACCACTGTTCAAAGGACAGGCCCCCACGAACCGTGGAGCGTTGAAGGAGGCAATCGGGTGCTGAAAAAATTTCTGAACAGCGAAAGCTCCAGTTTTGCCCGCTACATTGAGGAGTCACGGCGTTATCCGATCCTGGCCCCTGAAGAAGAGCGTGAGCTGGCGGTCAGTTGGCGCGAACAAGGCGCCCCGCAAGCGCTCGACCGGCTGGTCGGCAGCCATCTGCGCCTGGTCATCAAGATCGCCCGTGGCTTTGGCGGCTATGGCCTGTCGATGGTCGATCTGGTGGCCGAAGGCAATGTCGGGCTGATGCAGGCCGCTCAGAAATTCGATCCCCAGCGCGGCTTCCGTTTCGCCACCTACGCCACATGGTGGATTCGCGCCGCCATTCAGGAATACATCCTGCACACATGGTCGTTGGTGAAGATGGGCACGACCGCCGCGCAAAAAAAGCTGTTCTTCAATTTGCGCCGCCTGAAAAGTCAGATGGCTGAATTGGAACAGGGCGATTTGTCCGTCCACACCGTGGCCGCCATCGCCACCGAACTCTGCGTCTCGGAAAATGACGTGGTGGAGATGAATCGTCGCCTGTCCGCCAGCGACAGTTCGCTCGACGCCTCTCTCCCCGGTGAAGGGGATTCCAACTGGCTGGAGATGTTGGCCGACACCCGGCCGACGCAAGACGCCGTTCTGGCCGACGCGAACGAATTGGCGGTGCGTCGCCGCCTTGTCGCCCAGGCGTTGGAGCGGCTGGATCCCCGCGAACGCCGCATCCTGTTTGAGCGCCGCCTGAAGGAAGAGCCTTCGACGTTGGAGGCGCTCAGCCAGCAATTTTCCGTCTCGCGCGAGCGTGTGCGGCAGATTGAGGTTCGCGCGTTCGAGAAATTGCAAAGAGCGGTGCTGGTGGCCGCGCAGGCGTTGCGCCGAACGACCCGGTCCGCAATTCCCGCCTGATCGCAGCGCCACCTTCACGGGCGCCAAGCTCATCAACAACCGGGTTTGGCGCTCGTGATGGCGGCGCTCTTTTTCAACAATAATGGAAACCGGCGGACATCCTGTCGGCTTGTTCAAGCCAAAGGTTCCCTGCGACAAAGTGACGTATTTAAAATTGCGTTAAGATCCACATCATGGCCACCCCGGTGGAACTTGTAGAATTTTCTATAAATTCTTTGTACGCTGCCGATATCGCCCCTTGGAGAATGCGTCCATGTCGAACGCCGCTCAACCACAAACAATCGCTGAACGCATTGCCTTTTTGCGCATTGACGAACCAACCAAAGCGGCTCTTCGCGAATTTCAACCTTTTCTGGCACAGCGGATCGACCAAATTCTTGACGAGTTCTATTCGTATCTGCGCAATGTTCCTCAAGTTTCCGTTCTTTTATCCAGCCCGGCAACGGTCAGCCGGGCGCGTGATCTTCAGAAACAACACTGGTTGCGCAACGTCTTTACCGGCACTTTCGACGACGCCTACGTCAATCAAGTGTTGAAAATCGGCCAAACCCATCAACGGATCGGCCTGGAGCCGCGCTGGTACACTGGCGCCTATTGCTTCACGCTGAACAAGCTGATTGATCTGGCGGCGCAGGTTTACCGCAAGAAGCCGGAAAAGCTGGCCCTGCTGCTCCAGTCGATCAACAAGGCCATCTTCCTCGACATGGATCTGGCGACGTCGGTCTACATCGACCTCAACACCGCCGCGATCATCACCCGCGAGCTTGGCTCGACCGCCGACAGCTTCGAGCGTGAGGTCAAGGGCGTGGTCCAGGCCGTCGCCGCCGCCGCCAGCCAGTTGCAAGGCACGGCGCAAAGCATGAGCCGCTCCGCAGAGACGACGAGCGAGCAATCGACCCAGGTCGCCGCAGCCGCTGAGGAAGCCTCCGTCAACATCCAAACCGTCGCGGCGGCGGCGGAAGAGTTGACGGCGTCCATCAGCGAAATCAGCCATCAGGTGGCGCAATCCGCCGCCATCGCCGGAGCGGCGATGACCGAGGCCGAACGGACCAACGCCACCGTGCAGGGGCTGGCGGACGCCGCCAGCAAGATCGGTCAGGTGGTCAAGCTCATCCACGACATCGCCAGCCAAACCAATCTGTTGGCGCTGAACGCCACCATCGAGGCCGCCCGAGCCGGTGAAGCGGGCAAGGGCTTCGCCGTCGTCGCCAGCGAGGTCAAGTCTTTGGCCAACCAAACCGCCAAGGCGACCGAGGAAATCAACGCCCAGATCGGCGCCGTGCAAGGGGCCACGCAGGAGGCCGTCGGAGCCATCCGCTCCATCTCTGGCACGATTTCCCGCATCAACGAGATCTCAACCTCCATCGCCACCGCCATAGAAGAACAGGGCGCAGCCACCACGGAAATCGCCCGCAACGTTCAGCAGGCGTCCATTGGCACCCGCGAGGTCAGCGAGACCATCCTGCGGGTCAACGGCTCGGCCAACGACGCCGGGGTCGAAGCCCGCAACGTCCTGGACGCCACCAAGGATTTGTCCCGTCAAGCCCAGACGCTGGGCGCCGAAGTTGACCGTTTCCTGGTCCGCGTGCGCGCCGGATAAGCCAATCACAACGCCGTTTTGAATTGCCAAAAAGGGGCGCGTCCGATCAGGCGCGCCCCTTTTCCATCCCGCTCCGCCGTCGCCCCGGTTCAAGATTGGCTCCAAGCTCACTCCGCCGCCAGCGCCATGGCGACCAGACGGGCCGGGCGGCGACGCGGCAGATAGATGCGGGCGGCGTCGAGGATTCCCGCCAACTCCCGCAGCGCGTCGGTGGCCATGCACAGGGCGACCACCGGCAGCCAGCGGTCGAACAGTTGCGCCGCCGTTTCCGAATCCCCGCCCTGGATCGCCGCCAGCGCGTCAAGCATGGCCGCCTCATCGGCGCTGACGCGCGCGCAGGCGGGGCAACGCACCTCCGGCTTGGTTGCGTTGGCGACGGCGAAGGTTCCCAGCAGCGCGAACAACGGCAACAACGCGGTGTTCGGCACCCCGGCGATGTTCAAACCGATGCGCATCGACGCCATCGCCCCCGCCGTCCCGGCGCGGAACCATTGGCGGACGCCGGTCAGCAGGGCGCGCTCCGCCGCCGTCAGATCCATCACCGTCCAGGGCGACGGACGCCCTTCCCCAACCGTTTCGCACATCGTCCACGCTCCTTCGCTTGGTTGCGAAGCGCACTCTACAACACCACCTCCATAATTGCGAACGATTCTTAATTGCGAAATTGCCGCAGGCACAAAAAAGGCCCGCCCTCCCATGTGGGAGGAGCGGGCCTCGTCTCAACCGCCGTCCGTTACTCGGCGGCCAGCGCCTCGGCCCCAACCGGCGGGGTCCAGCGCAGGATCGGCTTGCGGGCCGCCGCCGTTTCGTCCAGACGACGGCGCGGCGTCAGACGCGGCGCGCCCTGGAAATAGGCGACGTCGCCACCCTTGGCCCGTTCCGCCAACGCGCGCAGCGCGTCGATGAACTGGTCCAGGCTCGCCTTGCTTTCGGTTTCCGTCGGCTCGATCAGCAGGGCGCCATGGACGACCAGCGGGAAATACATGGTCATCGGGTGGAAGCCCTCGTCGATCAACGCCTTGGCGATGTCGAGCGTGGTGACGCCGGTGCCCTTCAGGAAACGGTCGTCGAACAGGCATTCGTGCATGCACGGCCCCTCGAACGACGCGGTCATCACGTCGTCCAGGCGGGCCATCACATAGTTGGCGTTCAGCACCGCGTCGCCCGACGCCTGCCACAGCCCATCGGCCCCGTGGCTGAGCATGTAGGACAGGGCGCGGGTGAACATGCCCATCTGGCCATGGAACGCCTTCATCCGGCCAAAGGCCGGGCCGTCCCCAGCGCTTTCGACCAGATCGAAACCGCTGGCCCCATGGGTGACGTAGGGAACCGGCACATAGGGGGCCAGCGCCTCGGAAAACACCACCGGACCCGACCCCGGACCACCGCCGCCATGCGGGGTGGAGAAGGTCTTGTGCAGGTTGATGTGCATGGCGTCGACGCCAAGATCGGCCGGGCGGACCCGCCCGACGATGGCGTTGAAGTTGGCGCCGTCGCAATAGAAATAGGCCCCCGCCGCGTGCACCGCCTCGCCAATCGCGATGATATCGCGCTCGAACAGACCGCAGGTGTTCGGGTTGGTCAGCATCAAACCGGCGACGTCCGGCCCCAGCTTCGCCTTCAGCGCGTCGAGATCGACGCGGCCATCGGCGGTCGCCGGAATCGAATCCACCGTATAGCCGCAGGCGGCGGCGGTCGCCGGGTTGGTGCCATGGGCGCTTTCCGGCACCAGGATCTTGGTGCGGGCCGCGTCGCCCTTGGCCTCATGCGCCGAGCGGATCGCCATGATGCCGCACATCTCGCCATGGGCGCCCGCCGCCGGGGCCAGCGTCACCGCCGCCATGCCGGTCAGGGTCTTCAGCCAATGGGCCAGCGCGTCCATCAGCTCCAGCGCGCCCTGCACGGTGCTGACCGGCTGGAGCGGGTGAACGTCGGCGAAGCCGGGCAGCCGCGCCATCTTTTCGTTCAGGCGCGGGTTGTGCTTCATCGTGCAGGAGCCGAGCGGGTACAGGCCGCTGTCGATGGCGTAGTTCTTTTGCGACAGGCGGGTGTAGTGGCGAACCACCTGCGGCTCGGCCAGACCGGGCAGACCGACCTTGGCGCGCGGCTTCACCCCGCCCAGACGCGCGGCCACCTTGGGAACGTCGGGCAGATCGACGCCGCAACGTCCGGCGGCGTCCTGTTCAAAAATCAGCGGCTCTTCGATCTGAAGGCCACGGTTGCCGGTCACGGTGCCGGTCACGGAATCGGTTCCGCCAGCGGGAATGGCCGAGGGACGGCCCTGGGAATTCATGCTCATGACAGAACCTCAGCAAGCGCCGTGGCGAAGGCGTCCATGTCGGACTCGGTGTTGGTCTCGGTGACGGCGACCAGCAGCAAATCATCCATCGCGCCCGGATACAGGCGCGACACCGGCACGCCGCCCAGAATGCGGCGTTCGGCCAGCGCCTCGACCACCGCCGTGGCCGATTTCGGCAGCTTGACGGTGAATTCGTTGAAGAAACCGTCGTTGACGACGCTGACGCCCGGAACCGCCGCCAGCTTGTCGGCCAGTTGCACCGCCTTGGCGTGGTTCAGTTGCGCCAACTGGGTGATCCCGGCCTCGCCCAACAGGCTGACATGGATCGAGAAGGCCAGCGCGCACAGACCGGCGTTGGTGCAGATGTTCGAGGTCGCCTTTTCGCGGCGGATGTGCTGCTCGCGGGTCGAGAGGGTCAGCACGAAGCCGCGACGGCCATCGGCGTCCACCGTCTCGCCGCACAAGCGGCCCGGCATTTGGCGGACATATTTGTCTTTCACCGCGAACAGCCCGACATAGGGGCCGCCGAAATTCAGCGCGTTGCCGAAGGACTGGCCTTCCGCCGCGACGATGTCGGCCCCCATCTCGCCCGGCGGGGTGAGCAGGCCAAGCGACAGCGCCTCCGTCACCACGACGATCAACAGCGCGCCCTTGGCCTGGCAGACCTTGGCCAGATCGGAGTAATCGCGAATTTGACCGAAAACGCTGGGATTCTGCACGACGACGCAGGAGGTCTTGTCATCGACCTGCGCCGCCAGATCCTCGACTCCGGTCGGGTCGGCGGGCAGCGCCACGGCGTCAAAGCCGATGAAACGGGCGTCGGTCGTCGTCGTGTCGCGGTAATGCGGGTGCAGACCGCCCGACAGGACGGCCTTTTTGCGCCGCGTCACCCGGTTGGCCATGATGACGGCCTCGGCGCAGGCGGTCGCGCCGTCATACATCGACGCGTTGGCGACATCCATGCCGGTCAACAGGGAGACTTGCGTCTGGAACTCGAAGAGAACCTGCAAGGTGCCCTGGCTCACCTCCGGCTGATAGGGGGTGTAGGCGGTCAGGAATTCGCCGCGTTGGACCATGTGGTCCACCGTCGCCGGGACATGGTGGCGGTAAGCGCCGGCGCCCAGGAAGCTCGGGACCGACCCGGCGGCGAGATTCTTCGCCGCCATCGCGCCCAAATAACGCTCGACCTCAAGCTCGCCCATATGGTTGGGCAGGCCCCCGATCGGGCCGGACAGGCGGGCCGCCTCGGGAACATCGCGGAACAGATCGTTCACCGACGCCGCGCGGGTGGCCGCCAGCATGGATTGCCGGTCGGCCTCGGTCAGGGGCAAATAGCGCATGTTAGTGGGATTCCTCCACGAAGGCCGCGTAGGCGGCTTCGTCCATCAGCGCGTCAAGCTGCGACGGATCGCTGAGCGTGACCTTGAAGAACCAGCCGTCACCTTCCGGCGCGCTGTTGGCGAGCGACGGGTCATCGACCAGCGCCTGGTTGGCTTCGATCACCGTGCCGGACACCGGGCAATAGACGTCGCTGGCGGCCTTGACCGACTCGACGACGGCGGCTTCCTTGCCCTGCTCCAGAACGCGGCCCGCCTCGGGCAGTTCGACGAACACGACGTCGCCCAACTGGCCCTGGGCGAAATTGCTGATGCCGATGGTGGCGACGTCACCCTCGACGCGCACCCATTCATGATCCTTGGTGTATTTCACGGTCATGCTGATCCCCTGTTCAAAGCGGAATTTTTAAACGGCGAAACCTGGACGGAAACCGGAAGCGGTCAGCCCCGGTAATAGCGCTGCGCCACGAAGGGCAGCGCGGCGACGCGGGCGGGCAACGGCTTGCCGCGCACCATCAGAGTGACGGGCGTGCCGATGGCGGAATGCGCGCGGTCCACATAGCCCATGGCGACCGGCGTTCCGGCGGTCGGGCCGAAGCCGCCGCTGGTGATCTCGCCGATCTTGGCGCCGTCGGCGTCGAGAATGTCGGTGTGCTCGCGGGCCGGTTGACGACCGTCCGGCTGGATGCCGACGCGGCGGCGCGACGCGCCGTCGGCCAATTGCTGGACGATGACGGCGTGACCGGGGAAACCGCCCTCGGCGCGGCGGCGTTTCGGCAGGGTCCATTCCAGCGCGCCATCGACCGGCGTCGTGGCAGCGTCGATGTCGTGGCCGTAGAGGCAGAGGCCCGCCTCCAGCCGCAGCGAGTCGCGGGCGCCCAGGCCAATCGCCTCGACCTCCGATTCCGCCAACAGGGCGCGGGCGATGGCCTCGGCGTCTTGGTTGGCGCAGGAGATTTCGTAGCCGTCCTCGCCGGTGTAGCCCGAACGGGTCAGCGTCACCGGCAGGCCGTTGAAGCGGCTGGTCAGGCAGCTCATGAATTTCATCGTGGCGGCCTCAGGCACGAAACGGGCCATCACCTCGGCGGCCAGCGGCCCTTGCAGGGCGAGCAAGGCCAGATCGTCGAGATGTTCGACCTCGACCAGACCGGCCAGCTTGGCCCGCATGTGGGCGATGTCCTGCTCCTTGCAGGCGGCGTTGACCACCAGGAACAGGTGATCGCCCGCGTTCGTCACCATCAGATCGTCAAGGATGCCGCCCTGCTCGTTCAGGAACAGCGTGTAGCGGGTGCGGCCCAGGGCCAGCCCCGTGATGTCGCCGGGAACCAGAGTCTCCAGCGCCGCCGCCGGATCGACCCCGCTTGAACCCATCGGCTTCAAACGCACCTGCCCCATGTGGGAGACGTCGAACAGACCGGCCTTTTCGCGGGTGTGCTGGTGCTCCTTCAGGATGCCCAGCGGGTATTGCACCGGCATGTCATACCCGGCGAACGGCACCATGCGGGCGCCCAGTTCGACGTGCAGCGCGTGCAACGGGGTGGTTTTGATGGTCTCAGCAGTCTCGGTCACGCTGTCTTGGCTCACGCTGGCTCTCCGGCATAGGGGACGCGCCCGCGCCGAGACTTCGGCGCGAGAGTTTGCCCCCTCTGTCTTGGACCTGAGAGATTCGCCAACCGACGGCGGAGCCTGTCGGGCTGGTTTACTCCTTCGGTGAGCCGCCGCGCCTGCGCGCCGCGTCTGCTTTCCAGAGTTGCCTTATCCCCTTGCGGTCCTTGCTGCCTGAGAGTTTCCGGGGGCGGTTGCTCCTTCGGCGCCACCGTCAGCCCGCCTTGGTGAAAGCGGCGTCAACGGCGATCTCTCCCGCGAGGGATCATCAGCGTGTCGCCCGCACACTGTCGCGGATAGGCATGTTTGTCAATCGGGGGATCGGGCGCGCGCAGAAAACGCCCAGACCCTCATATTCCTATTTATAGGATTTTTATCTTTACGGCAAGGCCATGAGCGGCGATCATTCGTCCATGCGCTTCAAACGGCTGGCCAGCCACATCCTCCACGCGCATCGACCAATTTTTTGAACGGAGCGCCTCCATGGCTGTCCAGACTTTCAACCCGACCGACCTGTCGCAATCCGCCACGAATTGGGCCGTGGCCCAGCGCATCGTCGGCCCCTTCGCCCCGCACGCCCAGGTCACGCCGAATCTGACCCTGGCGTTGGATCCCGGCTTTCTGCTGAGCGGCACGACCCTGACCGAAGTCAACGCGCAGAATGTCGGCCCCTTCGCCCCGCCCTCCTCCGGCTTCCGCATCGACCGCGTGGTGATCGACCGTTCGACCGGCGCCGCGTCCATCGTCACCGGCGCCGCCAACAGCCTGACCCCGCCCGCCATTCCCACCGGCAAGCTGCCGGTCGCCCGCGCCATGCTTCAGGCGACGACCGACGCGATCACCAACGCGGTGATCGTCGATGAGCGGGCATTGGCCGATCTGACGCCCGCGCCAAAAAACACCGTGATCTGTCGCGCCACCCTGAACGGCGTCGATCAGACCGGCGTTCCGACTGGAACGCTCACAAAAGTCAACTTGAACGCCACTGACTTCAACATCGGGGGTGGATTTGACACAACCAACAAATGGTTCAAGCCAAATGTTGCTGGTCACTATGCCATTCGTGGTCAAATTGGCACACTCGCCAATGCTGGCTCGAATATTGCGTCCGTTCTTTTCAAAAATGGCGCGCAAATTTCATGGAATTGCGCCTGCCCAGGATCATCCATCTACCAGTACACTGGGGGAAGCGACATTGTGTATCTGAATGGAAGCACTGATTATGTTGAGCTTTTCGGCATTCACAACAATGGATCAAATGGGTATTTCCAAGGAACTGGATACGCAACTTTTTTGACAGCGCAGTTGATAAATTAAACGTGAACTGAATTCAAAAAGGAAACCTTGGGCTTCCCCCGCCTCAAAATAAGCCAAAGCGGGGGATGTCTCATTTCAATCACAAATTCAAGTGGCTGCCGCAAAAGGGCGGCTTCTTGGTCTGCTTGTGATTTCAAACACTCTTCAGGATCGCTGCTCTCCTAAAAATTCCGGTGGCGACTTCTCCTTTGGTCAGACCAGCGCCGCCACGCTCACCCCCCATGGCGAGGACGTTCCCCGCCCCCTCACGTCGTCCGAACAAACAAGATGTCCGCTTGCACCGGGCCGCCATCCGGGCCGCGTGACGGTCGCCAATAGACGACGGGGTGGAATCCGGCCTCGGCCAGGAAAGTTTCCACATCCTCGACCAAGGCCTGCCCCTCATACAGCTCGATGAAGGAGCATTCGGCGTAAATCCAGGTGAATTCAGGCAAAAGGCCCGTCGCGCCGCGCAGGATGTCCAGTTCACCCCCCTGCGCGTCGATCTTCAACAGGGTTGGCCCAATCAGGTCCGCCGCCGTCAGGGTTTGGTCCAGCCGGGCCACCGTGACCGTCTCCTCGCCAACGCGGTGCGTGCCGGGGAATTGCGCGGTTTGCCGTTCGGTGATGGCGCGCAAGGATGAACTATCGACGCGGGCCGACACATGCATCACCCGTTCGCCCCCCTGTTCGGCCAAGGCCAACCGATGCCGGATCAGACGCGGCTCACCCGCCGCCCATTGGCCCAAACGGGCGAAGGGGGCCGCCAACGGCTCGAACGCGTGGACCCTGGCGTCGGGAAACAGCTCCAGGGCCAACAGCGCGAATTGTCCCTTGTTGGCGCCGACATCCACCACCGTACGGACGCTCAACCCGCGCAACAGCGGCTCATGCTCCACGCCCGCCGCTGCGCCCACCATCAGGCCCCGACGGAAACGCCGTGTCCGCAACAGACGCAGGGCCTTGCCGACCTTGCGGCGCAGTTCGCCCAAACGACCGCTGCTCATCGAATCCACGCCACAAGACTCCGCAGACCTCAAAACACCGGCGCCAAACGGGTTTCCCATCCGTCGGCGGCGGCGGAGCGAAGGGCGCCCAATCCTGGCGCCCTCCGTCTGACCTTACTTCAAATCCAAATGGCTGCCGTCGCAAAAGGGCGGCTTCTTGGTCGCCTTGCAGCCGCAGAAGCGGGCCTTCATCGTGGTGGCCGGGGCGAACTTCATCGGTTCAAAGCCGGTTCCGGCGTGGCTGCCGTCGCAAAAGGGCTGCTTGGCGCTCTTGCCGCAGCGACACCAGTAATAGGTTTTGCCAGCCTCCATCTCGACGGTGAAGGGTTCCTTGGCGGCGACGACGGGCTGGGCCATTCAACACTCCCTTGGCGGTTGGCTACGGGTGGTTGGCGAAAAGCGAAAAACGGCGGCGGTCAGCGTTTCAACTGGGCGCGGTTGAAGGCCAATTGTTCCGGCGTCAACTGGAAGCCCAGATAGACCTTCCAATCCTTGGCGTTGGCGTCCTTGGGCAGGGGAATCTTCGGCGCCAGCTCTTCCTTGCTGCCCGCGCGCGGCTGACCGGCGGGGAAGGTCACGTCGGTGTCAAAATACACCTTGGAGACGACGCTGTCGTCCGGCTTGGCCAGGGCGACGAAATACTGGTACTTGGCGTTGTCGCCCTTCATCGCCGGGCCGCGCTCGGCGATCAGGAAGAGGTTGACGTTCACCGTCACGCCCGCGTTGGTGTATTCGCAGTTGCCCGAAAAATCGGCCAGCGCCGCGCGCGATTCCAGATCGGTCAGGTCGCGCCCGCCTGGGCGCAGCACCGTCACTTCCGACAAATCGCGGATGATGGAAACCTTCGGGCAGGCGAGCGCCAACTCCGCCGGAGAAGGCGGCGCCAACCCCAGGCCGGAACAGGCGGACAAGCCAACGGCGGCGGTCGCCAAAACGACCAACGCGCGCAGGCTTTTCCGGGCCGGGCTTTTCAGGCCCAGGCTTTTCAGAGAGGGGGTCGCTGTATTAGGGTCGCGGCGGCGGTCCATCGGTTCGGCCTGATCGGTTGGATCGAAAGAGTGTGGGTTTGACTTTAGAGATCCCGCGCAACCGGCACAAGGCCATGCGACGGCTTTGTTTCCTGTGACAGTTTTTGCAACGGCGGCCCCGAGAGCGACATGACCAACCCGGCATCCCTGACGATCCTTCTCGCCGCCCCGCGCGGTTTCTGCGCCGGTGTGGACCGGGCGATCCAGATCGTCGAAACGGCGCTGGACCGTTACGGCCCGCCCGTCTATGTGCGGCACGAGATCGTGCACAACCGCTTCGTCGTCGAAAGCCTGGAAGCCAAGGGCGCCGTTTTCGTCGATGAGTTGTCAGAGGTTCCGGACGGCGTGCCGGTGGTGTTTTCCGCCCATGGCGTGCCGAAATCGGTGCCGCAGGCGGCGGAGGCGCGCGGCCTGTTCTATCTCGACGCCACCTGCCCGCTGGTCAGCAAGGTCCACCGCGAGGCCGAACGTCACCACACCGAAGGCCGCCAGATCGTGCTGATCGGCCACGCCGGACACCCGGAGGTCATCGGCACCATGGGGCAATTGCCCGACGGCGCGGTGGTTCTGGTGGAAACCGTCGCCGACGTGGCGACGTTGGCGGTGGCCGACCCGGACAATCTGGCCTTCGCCACGCAAACCACCCTGTCGGTGGACGAAACGGCGGATATTCTGGCCGCGCTCCAGGCCCGTTTCCCGGCCATCGCCGGGCCGAAGAAGGAAGACATCTGCTACGCCACCACCAACCGCCAAGCGGCGGTGAAGGCCATCGCGGCGAAGGTGGACGCGCTGCTGGTGCTGGGCGCGCCGAACTCCTCCAACTCCAAACGGCTGGTCGAGGTGGCGAAGACCCATGGCTGTCCGGCGGCGCAACTGGTGCAACGGGCCAGCGATATTGATTGGACGGCGCTGGACGGCATCCGCCGCCTGGGCATCACGGCGGGCGCGTCCGCCCCGGAAATCCTGGTCGAAGAGGTCATCGACGACGCCCGCGCGCGGTTCGACGTGACGGTGGAAGAACTGCGCACGGCGACCGAAAACGTGGTCTTCAAGCTGCCCAAGGCGTTGATCGAGGACCTGTCCGGGCAGGAGTGAGCGGCGGCTCTCTTAAAACCGGCCCCCTCCCCAACCCTCCCCCGCCTGCGGCGGGAGAGGGAGCCAGCGCCGGATTGCCCTCCACCGCCGCAGGCGGGGGAGGGAGGGACCCGCGAAGCGGGAGGGAGGGGGCAAAGCCCCTGCAATCTCACGGCCCCTTGCGCCGACGCCCCTGCTTTTTCGGCGCGCCTTCGGGGATGCCCCGGCCCTGGCGGGCGCTGCTGATGCCGATGCTGCCGGGGGCTTCCAGGCCGAGATCCATCGCCTCCAACCGGCGCAGCTCGTCGCGCAGACGGGCGGCTTCCTCGAACTCCAGATCGGCGGCGGCGGCGCGCATGCGCTTTTCCAGATCGGCGATGACGCTTTTCAGATTGTGGCCGACCAGTTCGGTGGCGTTCAACCCGGTTTTCACCGTCACATGGTCGCCGCGCTCGTACACGCTTTCCATGATGTCGCCGATGGCCTTCTTCACCGATTCCGGCGTGATGCCGTGGTCGAGATTGTAGGCGGTCTGCTTCTCGCGCCGCCGCGCCGTCTCGTCGATGGCGTATTTCATGCTGTCGGTGATCTTGTCGGCGTAGAGGATCGCCCGGCCCTCGACGTTGCGCGCCGCCCGCCCGATGGTCTGAATCAGCGAGGTTTTTGAGCGCAGATAGCCTTCCTTGTCGGCGTCGAGGATCGCCACCAGCGCGCATTCCGGGATGTCCAACCCCTCGCGCAACAGGTTGATGCCGACCAGCACGTCGTAAGCGCCCAACCGCAGATCGCGGATGATCTCGATCCGCTCCAAGGTTTCGACGTCGGAATGGATGTAACGGACGCGCAAACCGGATTCATGCATGTATTCGGTCAGCGCCTCCGCCATCTTCTTGGTCAGCGTGGTGACGAGGATGCGGTAGCCCTTGGCCACCACCTCCTTGCACTCGCCAATCAGATCATCGACCTGGGTCTCAGTGGGACGGACGATGACCGGCGGGTCGATCAGGCCGGTCGGGCGGACCAACTGCTCGCTGAACACGCCGCCGGTGCGCTCCAACTCCCACGGACCGGGGGTGGCGGAGACGAAGACCGTCTGCGGGCGCATCGCCTCCCATTCCTCGAACTTCAGCGGTCGGTTGTCCTTGGCGCTGGGCAGGCGAAAGCCGTATTCGGCCAGCGTTTCCTTGCGCATCCGGTCGCCCCGGTACATGCCGCCGATCTGCGGCACCATGACGTGGCTTTCATCGACGATCAGCAGGGCGTTGTCGGGCAGATACTCGAACAGGGTCGGCGGCGGCTCGCCCGGCGCGCGGCCGGTCAGAAAGCGCGAGTAGTTTTCGATGCCGGCGCAGGCCCCGGTCGCCGCCATCATTTCGATGTCAAAGGTGGTGCGCTGCTCCAGCCGCTGCGCCTCCAACAGCTTGCCCTGCGCGTTGAACTCCTCCAACCGGAGCTTCAGCTCTTTCTTGATTTCGCCGATGGCCTGGTTGAGCGTCGGTTTCGGCGTGACGTGGTGGCTGTTGGGGTAGATTCGCACGGCCTCCAGCGCCGCCAGCTTTTCGCCGGTCAGCGGGTCGATCTCATGGATCGCCTCGATCTCCTCGCCGAACAGGGAGATGCGCCAGGCGCGATCCTCCATGTGGGCCGGGAAGACCTCCACCGTGTCGCCGCGCACGCGGAACAGGCCACGGCCAAAGGCGGCGTCGTTGCGCTTGTACTGAAGCTCGGTCAGCTTGCGCAGCAGGTCATGCTGAGGAATCACCTCGCCCTTGCGCAGGTCGAAGGTCATTTCCGAATAGGTTTCGACCGACCCGATGCCGTAGATGCAGGACACCGAGGCGACGATGATGACGTCGTCGCGCTCCAACAGCGACCGGGTGGCGGCGTGGCGCATCCGGTCGATCTGCTCGTTGATCGAGGATTCCTTCTCGATGTAGGTGTCGGTGCGGGCGACGTAGGCTTCCGGCTGGTAATAGTCGTAGTAAGAGACGAAATACTCCACCGCGTTGTCGGGGAAGAAGCTCTTCATCTCCCCGTAAAGCTGGGCGGCCAGCGTCTTGTTGGGCGCCAGCACCAGGGTTGGCCGCTGCACCGTCTGGATCACATGCGCGATGGTGAAGGTCTTGCCCGACCCGGTGACGCCCAACAGCACCTGATCCCGTTCCCCCTTCCCCAACCCCTCGGTCAATTCGCCGATGGCGCGCGGCTGGTCGCCCGCCGGGACGTAATCCGACACGATGACGAACTGTTTTCCGGCCTCCAGCTTGGCGAAGGACTTGGCGGGGATGGGGGACAGGACGGGGTTGGCCATGGCGCGGATCGGTCCGGGTCGGTGGTACGGAACAGGAACCGATTATATGGGCCGACCGGGACCGTCTGTCGAGCGATGCGGCGCCATCGCCCGCAAAACGGCCTCGGTCGGGTCATTGCCACACATGCATCGCCCAGCCCGCTACGAGGCGCCGACCGGGGTGAACCACAGGGCGGCGTTGTCGAGAGGCACCCCATCGGGCAGAATCGGATTCTTGATGCGGAAGATTTTCCGCTTTTCAAAATGCACCTGATCCAGCACCGACTTGATTTGCGGGTGACTGTTGAACAAGGCGTCAAAGGAACCATCCGCCTGCGCCGTCTTCAAACCGCGCATCAAACGGTCGGCCAGCGCCGTGTTCTTCTTGTTGACGTAAAAATACCGGGTCAGCGGGTAATAGAGCGCGATGGTGGATTCAACCTCGATCCCGCTGGCCTCACCGCCGTTGCTGTCCAACTCCGCAAAGGCTTCGTTGGCCCCGCGCGGGAACCCGACAAAACGTCCGGCTTGCAGCATCGAGAAGGAGTTGGCGTAACCGGTCGTTCTCTCGACCGTGAAGCCCGCCTCCGACAGGATTTGAGTGTCGGCCCAGGAAAACACCTGCCCCACCGACAGTTTCAGCAGATCATCCAACGTCTTGACCGCCGCAAAACGCGGCGCATCCTCTTTGCGGATCAGAAAGACCCGGTAGCCCAACAGCCCCTTGTCGAGCGGGAAGTGAATCGGCAACAGCCGATCCACACGCTCCTTGGTCGTTGACGCGACCATAAGGTCGAACGTATCGCCCGCCTCCAGGATTTCAATCTGTCGCGGCCCGGGCGCCTTGGTGTCCACCGCCTGCAACCGATACGGTCCATCGGTCGCTTCGGTCTTTTTCAGCGCCAGTTCCAGCACCGCAAGCGGGTATTCGTGCCGGGGGTCGCGGTTCGATTCCGGTGCGTTGTACCGCACCACAGTCTGCGCCAGCGCGTTGGTTGACAAAAACATTGCGACCAGACCGACCGCGATTGCGCGCAAAGCCATGACTTCCTCCCAGAAATATTCCTCAGAGTCAGAGCATGCGCGCGCTTTCGCAAAATTTCTTTTAGGGTTTTCCCTGCGACATAATAAGACCGAAAGACAGACGCGCCGGTTTGGATCGGCTCCGCCCCCCCCGGCACGGCGGTTACGCCCCCTGCGCCGCCTTCGGGTTGGCGATGGCCAGACGCGCGCGGACGATGGCCTCCAGCGACGCCATCAGCGTGTCCTGGCCGTCGCCGTCGAAAGCCCCGGTGGCGATTTCGATGCACAGGCGGTGTTGCAGGGCGTCCACCCGCGTCGCCAGTTCCTCGCCGCACAGGGCGGCGTCGGCGTCCTCGCCATAGAGCGGGGCGAGCGCCAGCAGCATCGCCCGCCCGGACTCGTCCAACCCGCGCAGCTCGCGGTCGGCGATCGCCAGCGCGTTGGCGACCATCAGCGCGGCGTAGCGGCCTTCGGGCGGCAGATGGGGCAGCACGTCGCGGCGCAGGGTCGCGGCGGCGATGTCGAGCAGGGCGAAGGCGTCGGGTCCGGCGCGCATCAGCCGATCCTTTCCACAGGCGTCACCGCGCGGGCGGCGGCGGATTTCAGGTGGCGCAGCAGATCCATTTCGATCTCCGGCAGCATCCGCCCGGTCAAGGCCAGTTCCAGCGAGGGTTCCGCGCCGGAGCTGTGGCGGCGGCCATGCTGCAAGGCGATGGCGGCCCAGCGCAGATAGGCGGCGGTTTCCCAATAGGCGACCCGCTGGGGATCGACCTTGCGGCCCGCCGTTTCCTCATACCCGGCGTAAAAATCGGCCCGGTCGGCGATGCCGCCCGCCTCGCGGTTGATCCGGCGAAAGCGCCAGGAACGGGCGCAGAAACAGCCGAGATCCTCCATCGGGTCGCTGAACCCGGCGAACTCCCAATCCAGGATCGCCGCCAGCGCGCCGTCCTTGACCAGATAATTGCCGGTGCGGAAATCGCGATGGCACAGCACGACAGCGCCCGGCAGCGGCGCGTTGACGTGCAGCCAGCGCAAGCCCCAGGCCAGCACCGGATCGCGCTGGGCGACGTCGCCGATCCAGTCGCGGAACTGGTGGATGGCCTCTTGCGCCGGGCAATCGGGCGGCGGGGCCAGCGCTTCCAACCCCGGCGTGGCGGGGGTAAGACGGTGCAGGCGGCCAAGCTGCCGACCAAGGGCGCGGGCCAAATCCGCTTGCGGCGCGTCGCCCTTGACCACGGCGAAACCGGCGCCGATTCCGTCCACCCGCCGCATGATGAAAAAATCGGGACCGAGAACAGCCGGATCGTCGCAGACGAACAGCGGCTCCGGCGCCGTCACCCCGGCGTGGAAGGCGGCGGACAGCGCGGCGAACTCCCGCCGCTTGCCAATGCTGGCCGACACCCGCCCCGCCGATTCCGCCCGCAGCACGCAGGCGTGACGCCCGGCCTGCGGCCCGTCGGCGACGTCCAGCGTGATGGCGCGGTTGGCCGCGCCGCCCAACGCCCCATCCGCCGTCACCGCGACGCGGGAGGCGCCGGCCTGCGCGGCCAGCCAGCCTTCCAGGCGGCGCCGGCTGTCATCGGTCAACAGCGTGTCGGCTTGTGGAACGGACGGGTTCGCGTCAGGCACGGCCTACCCCCTTCATCCACGCTGGGCGTCTGAAATGGTAAGCACGAAGCCCTACAGCGAACAACGCAAAAAAACATTACATTTCCCGACTGACTAGATGGGAAATGAAGTTCACCTTACTACATGTTTTTTGATTTGGGTCAGTTGCCGCCAGTATTCAAGTCAACAGCGGATTGAGCAGATGAAAGCGCAGATTTCATGGCCGTCATCTCAGCTAATGTCTGCATTGTCACAGCCATCACACCCCCGTCAAAATCGCGGTAATGTGCTGAATACAAAAGACTGCTGCGCAAACGTTTGCCAATCATCACACTGCGCACCCCAGCAACCGCAAAGGCTTGGGTCAACGCAAAGTCAGCATTAATCAACAATCCATGCTTCTGAAGATTTGGCTTTAAATTTCCTAAAACGCCAACTTGAATGGGGCGAATGTTGCAAAGCCATTTAAGGGTGTAGCTGGCGATCTTATAACGATCTATGCGTTCCATGCCATGGAATTTTTTGATCCGGCGCACATCAATGAAATAACTTTCCACGGCGTTGAGAAGCAAGGCCTTATTCATAACCGCGCTGTCCAACCCAGAAGTTACAAGTTTTTTATTATATGAATCAAATGCTTGACAGAAAAATGTCGCCCGCTTTGCAATTCGGGCGCTTTCTGCAACTTCATCTGCTGATTCAATAAAATCTTCTGTATAATCAAACATGCTATTCAAACCGAATCAGAGCCGGATTTGTTTAAATTGCTGGCTTCTGCCGCCGCTTCACTAGCTGCAACATCGCTCATGCATTCCTGGGAGGCATTAAATTCTTCGTCGAGAGAGGCTTCATACGCTTCAAGCGCTACGGCTTCGTCAAATGGGACATCATCGTTTGGAAGAATCCAACGAGACACATCACGAATGCCCTTATTGCGAAGGAGTTTTTCAAACTCCTCGATAAGAGCCTGATTCAGCGGGATTGGCATGAGTTACGCTGCATGTGTTTATGGTGAAAAGGATCGTCTCAACGGCAATCACCCAAAGGTTACGCCTTGTACGATCCCTCGCTGCCGCGGTCAACCATTATCGCGCAAATAAAATCCCAAAAGGCGAGCATTCGCGAAAAAGACAACCCGCTCAGAATAGATGCACAATAGGAACCGTCAATCCCGTATCCGTATCCGTAACGATACGAACAGGCGGATTGACGCCCCGCCTCTCATCGCTTTTGCAACGTATCAGATTGCGATTGCCCTCGCGGCCTCCCGCCTTGGCTCCGCCGCCTGGACGGGGACCGACAGGGCGCGCGGCTTGCGATCCGGCAGCGTGTCGTGGATGGCGAAGCCAACCGCCATCAGGTTGGGAACCGCCATTGCGGCGAGCAGGATGGCCCAGAGTTGCAGCGACAGCGTGCCCAGCGGGTTGACCAGCGCGGCGGTCAGCGACGCGGCGACCAGCGACGCCGACAGAATGGCTTCGGGACGGGCGCAGAAGCGGCTTTGCCCGCGCTTGCCCCCCTTGGCGGTGACGCGGAAGGCGTCCTTGCGCCGCACCGCGCCGCGCAGCGCGGCCAGCGCCACCGTGGTGGACAGCGCCATGCCGACGGCGCAGGCCCCGACGCTCTCCCCCCAACGGTTGCCCGAAGCGTAGCGGGCGGCCAGCAGGCTCGACCCGGCGCGCAGGACCAGCGCGCCCAACACGGCGGCGGTCGCGGCCACCGGCGGCAGATGCAGCGGCAGAACCAGCGCGGCGAAGGTCCAGGTCACAGCGGCGACGGCGGCGATCAGGCCGACCGCGTCCGACCACCAGCGGATCCAGTTGCCGACATAGCCCAGCTTCTGCCCCGCCGACAGCCCGGCTTCACCGCCGACGGCCTGGGGCAGGAACTTCCGCCAATGCGCCCGGACAATCTGGGTGGAGCCGAAGACCCAACGGTCGCGCTGCTTGCGGAACTGGGTGAAATTGTCCGGCGCCAGCCCCTCGCCCAGCCGTTCGTCGGTGTAGGCGGCGCGGTAGCCCGCCGACAGGATGCGCAGGCCAAGCTCGGTGTCCTCGCAGATGCCCGCTTCCGACCAGCCGCCCACCCGTTCCATCGCCGCGCGCCGCAGCATAATCATCGTGCCGTGGCAGATGAAGGCCTGGCTGGCCACGCCATCCTGCATGCCGACGTCGAAGAAGGGCCGGTATTCGGCGGTCATCGCCGCTTTCAGCGCGGTTTCGTGGCCGTCGCGGTGTTCCTGCGGGGCCTGGACGATGCCCACCGACGGATCGGCGAAGACCGGAACCAGCTTCGACAGCCAGTCGCGCGACACGGTGTAATCAGCGTCCAGCACGGCGATGACCGAGGCCGCCGGGTCGGTGTGGCGCAGCGCCGCGTTCAACGCGCCCGCCTTGAAGCCGGAGATTTTTTTGTACCAGTGGAACTTGAAGGTCGGACCAAGCGCCGCGCACAGCTCCTCCACCGGGCGGACCAGACGCTCCTCTTCGGTGTTGTTGACCAGAACGACGACCTCGTAATTCGGGTAGTCGAGATGGGCGAGCGAGGTCAGCGTCGCGGCCAGAACGTCGGGCTGCTCGCGGCAGGCGGCGACGTGGATGGAGACCATCGGCGCGCAACCGCTGGCGCGCG
Organism: Azospirillum sp. FG154; assembly: GCF_057809575.1. NCBI lineage: Bacteria > Pseudomonadati > Pseudomonadota > Alphaproteobacteria > Rhodospirillales > Azospirillaceae > Azospirillum > Azospirillum sp. FG154. The sequence continues at coordinate 50,164 of NZ_JBMDKF010000034.1, forward strand.
GGGCGCGGGGCAGCAGTTCCGGCGCGCGCCCGGTCAGCAGGCGGCGGGCGACGTCGGCCAGATCGGCGAAGGCCACGCCCATCATCAGCGCGCCCAGCGCGAAAGCCGACCCCCAGGTGGTCAGCGCGCCAAAGGTCAGATACTCGCCATAGGCCGCCGCCACCGCGCCGCCGACGGCGAAACCGACGACGTTGCCGCCCAGCGCCGCCGCCAGCGCGTAGGCCCCATTGCTGCGCCGCCGGAAGACGGCGAGGGCCGACAAAACCAAACCAACCGCCAGCGCCACGCCCGCGCCGACGCGGTCGCCATAGGACGGGCCGACCGACCCGGACATCGCCCATTTCGGCGCGCGGTCGGCGTCGAGCACGCCCCAGCTTGGGCCGGGCGAACCTTCGATGGTGGATTTCCACACGCCGTCAAACGCCTCGACCACGTTGTAATCAATGCCCAGCGCCCCGGCTTCCGCCGCGAAGCCGCGCACGACGGCGGCCTGGGCCTGCGGCGTCGGGTAGGCGTCGTGGAAATTCTCCCCGCCCGACGGCCAACCGACCTCGCCGACGAACAGCTTCTTGCCGGGATGGGCCTTGCGCACGCTGTCCAGCCGGTCGCGAATCCAGGTCAGCGCCTTGTCGGCGGGCACGCCCTCCCAATAGGGCAGGACGTGGACGCCCATGAAGTCCGACGCGGCGACGGTGGCGTTGGCCTTGACCATCTCCGACCAGACGTCGGCGGTGCCGACCTTGATCGAACGCGGCACGGCGGCGCGCACCCGCTTGATGAATCCGGCAAGCTCGGCGTCGGTCAGATCGGCGCGCAGCAGGGTTTCGTTGCCGACGACGATCCGCCGGACGCCGCGCACGCTCTTCGCCAGCGTGATGGCGCGGGCGACCTCCTGCTCGTTGCGGGCGGCGTCGCGGCTCAGCCACACGCCGAGCGTCACGTCCAGCCCCTTGGCCGCCGCGATCTCCGGCACTTGGCCTTGCGAGCCGAGGGTGGAGTAGGTGCGCACCCCGTCGGCGAAACCGGCGATGGCGCTCATGTCCTTTTCCAGATCGGCCCGCGCGACGATTGGGGAATGGGTCGGGTCGTAATCGCGTCCCGAGGGGGAGTAGGACACCGATTCGATGCGGCCGGGTTCAGCCTCCACCGCCGTCGGCGCGTTGCGCCAGGACCAGACGCCGGCATGGCCAGCGGTCACAGCCAACAGGGCGGCGGCGATGGCGGCGCGCCGCACCGGATTCTTCGGGGTGTTCATGGGGAGTTCGCGATGCCCTGAGCTGGGGGCGGCCTTGGCGGTCGCCGGACATCGACATCAACGCGGGGCGCCCCGCCGCTATTCCCCCATCATCCCGATTTTTTCTGGGGCGAGGCTGCGAAGCGCTACATCACCCGCCGCAGCACGACCACCGCCGCCACCCCCAGCGCCACCGCGACGGCCATCGGCACGCGCCGCGCAATCAGACAAACAAACAAGGTCGCCAACGCGTCGGACGGGCGCGACAGCGCCGCCGGGGCGACCAAGGCGACCAGCACCGCGCCGGGCGTGGCCTCCAACGCCGCGTTCGCCGCCGGGCCAAGCCGGATTCGGGCGATCAACCACGGCCCGCCGACCCGCGTCAACCAGGTCAGGAAACCCGCCGCGACGATCACCGCCAGCAGCCCGCTATCAAAGATCATCCCATCCATCACGACGACGCCTTTCCACGCCACGCGGCGACCGCGCCGCCAGCGACCGCGCCCGCCAGAATGTGCCAGGGACCGCCCGGCGTCAGGGCGTTGACCGCCAGCGCCGCGCCCGCGCTCGCCAACCAGGGCGGCAGGGAGCCGACGCCGGTCCACAGCCCGGCCAGCAGGCAGAGGAAGACGGCGATGAAGGTGAAATCCAAACCCCAGGCGGCGGGATCGGCCACCAACGCCCCGGCCAGCGTCCCCGCCACCGTGGCGCTCAGCCAGCCGACATAGAGCGTCAACCCGACGCCGAACCAATAGCCGAAGGTCAAGCCCTGCCCGCGCCGCAGGGCCAGAGCCCACACCTCGTCCGTCATGAAGAACAGCGCCAGACCGGCGCGCAGCGGCGGCACGCCACGAAAGCGCGGGGCCAGAGTCGCCCCCATCAGCAGATGGCGCAGATTGACCAGCAGCACGCTGGCGACCACGGCCAGACCGGGCGCGCCATGGCCCCACAGCTCCACCGCGACGAATTGCGAGCTTCCAGCAAAGACGACGCCGCTCATCAGCCCCATGTCGAGCGGCGTCAATCCGGCCTTGGCGGCGAGGCTGCCCAGCAACAGCCCGAAGGGAACGGCCCCCGCCAAAATCGGCAGAGCGTGAACGGCGCCGAGCGCGACTTCGCGCGGGACGGACGTCGGGGATGGAAGGGTGATCGTGCTCATGCCCGGCACGCTACGCCGCCGGGCCAACCCCGTCTTGCACAGGATTGCTGCCGCGTCGGTACTGGCCGGGGGAAACGCCGACCTGCGCCTTGAACACCCGGCTGAAATGCGCCTGATCGCAAAAGCCGCAGGCCATGGCGATGTCGGCCAGCGGCAACGGCCCGACCAGCAGATCTTTCGCCCGCCGCACCCGCCGCCCCGTCAAATAGCCGTGCGGCGTGGTTCCGACGGCGGCGCGGAAGACGCGCAGCAGGTGAAAACGGCTCAGCCCCACCGCGTCGGCCAGATCGCTGAGTTCGACCGGGGCGTCGAGGTGGCTGTCGAGGAAATCGCGGGCGCGCCGCACCGCCAACGGCTCCCGCCCGACCGGAGGCAGGCCGCCGGTCAGATCGCCATGGCGCAGCGCCACGGCGGCCAACGCGCGCAGGGCGTCGGTGTCGATGCGCAGAGTCTCGCGCGCTGTATCCTCCAGCCCCAGATGCAGGGAGCGGATGGCGTCGAACAGCGCCGGATCGTCCAACTCCGCGTCGGTGAAGGTCGGTTGGACGGTTCGTCCCAGCGCCTCCGACGCCGCCTGTCCCAACAGCCCGACCGATGGGTAGAACATGCGGTAGGCGTAACCGCTGTCCGCCGGGCGGCCATCGTGCAGAACGTCGGGGTTGAGAACCACCACCTGACCGGCCCGCGCCACCCGCTCCACGCCCCGGCAGCGGTACAGTTCGGTTCCGGCGGTGATGACGCCGATCACATAGGTGTCGTGGGTGTGCGGGGCGTAGCTGTGATGGTGAAAGCGCGCGTTCAGGCACTCCATGCCGTCAAAGCGCCGCTCGCGCCACAGCCGGGCGAAATCCCGCCCCCTCAGCGGGGCGCGTGTCAGGGCGTCGTGCTGGTCCATGCCCGTCAGTCTACCAGCCCGCTGCGCGCGCCGTCTTGAACAGGATTGCGGTGGGGACAGGATTGCGGCGGGCGCGCTGGACTTCGCGCGCCGGATCGTCCAGATGAAGGCGCTTCTTTCCTTCTTCACGCCCTTGGACCGACCGCCAGCATGACCGCCATTCCGCTTTCCGTGGCCCCGATGATGGACTGGACTGACCGCCATTGTCGGTATTTCCATCGCCTGCTGTCGCGCAACACGCTGCTCTACACCGAAATGGTGACGACCGGCGCGGTGCTGCATGGCGACCGGGAGCGGCTGCTTGGCTTCGACGCGGCGGAGCATCCGGTCGCCTTGCAGCTTGGCGGGTCGGACCCGGCGGATCTGGCCGCCTGCGCCCGCATCGCCGAGGAGTGGGGCTATGACGAGGTGAACCTGAACGTCGGTTGCCCGAGCGACCGGGTGCAGTCGGGCCGCTTCGGCGCCTGCCTGATGGCCGAACCCGATCTGGTCGCCCGCCTGATCGGCGCGATGCGCGAGGCCGTGTCCATCCCCGTCACCGTCAAATCCCGCATCGCCATTGACGAAATGGAGGAGTGGCCGACACTGGAGCGTTTCGTCCGCACGGTGTCAGCGACCGGCTGCGACCATTTCATCGTTCACGCCCGCAAGGCCTGGCTGAAGGGCCTCAGCCCCAAGGAAAACCGCGACGTGCCGCCGCTGCGTTACGATCTGGTCCACCGGCTGAAGCAGGAAAACCCGCATCTGACCATCGCCATCAACGGCGGCATCCGCAATTTGGACGAGGCGGCGGCGCATCTGCCCGCGCTGGACAGCGTGATGATCGGGCGAGCGGCCTACGAAACCCCCTATCTGCTGGCCGACGCCGACCGCCGCCTGTTTGGCGGCCTGCCCGGCCCCGACCGTCACGCCGTGGTCACGGCGATGGCCGATTACGCCGAGGAGGCGCGGCGGACACGCGGAACCCCGTTGGCCGCTATCAGCCGCCATATGCTGGGCTTGTTCCAGGGCCTGCCCGGCGCACGGGCGTGGCGCCGCCACATCAGCGAGAACGCCCATCTGCCCGGCGCCGGGCCGGAGGTGCTGATCCAGGCGGCGGCGCTGGTGCGGCGCGGGCGCGGAACGGGGGATGGCGCGGCGGAGGCGTGACGGACGGCGCCATCCCCGCCCCTTGTTCCACACGCGGGCCGTTGGGCCGGGCGAGTGGAACGTTTGAAACACCGTGAAACGGTTTTCACGACCCTGTTCACTTGTTCCATACGCGACGACGCCGGAGCGCGCCGGACGGCGCAATCC